>JBDIAP010000288.1:0-2536 GCA_039812485.1 Kineosphaera sp. | reverse complement strand
CCCTACGTCCGCGACGTCGCGGGAGGACCCGCCTTCGCCGCCGGCGAGCGCGTGCGCACGTGCGCCGACCACCCGGCGGGGCACACGCGACTGCCGCGCTATGCGCGGGGCAAGGTCGGCACGGTGCTCGCCGTGCGCGGCGCGCATGTCTTCGCCGACCGCAACGCCGTGCCGGCCGGCACGCCCGCCCCGGGCGAGGCGCGCTGGCTCTACACGGTGGAGTTCGACGGGCCGACGCTGTGGGGCGCGGACGCCGACCCGACCTCGAGCGTGACCGTCGACGCCTGGGAGCCGTGCCTGGCGGCGGCGGATGCCTCGTGACCGGGCCGCTCGCGGGTCGCCCGCACGGCCCGGCCCCGGCAGCTGCTCCGGCTGCCGGCCAGAGGGCGGCGATCACGGCTCTCGCCCAGGCCTGCCCGGACCTCGCCGCGCCGCCGGAGGGTTTCGAGGAGCCTTGGCAAGCAAAGGTCTTGGCCCTCACCGTCGCGCTGCACGAGCACGGCGCCATGACGTGGCCGCAGTGGGCGCAGGCCCTGGGGGCGCGGCTGCGCGACCCGCGCTTCGCCGGCGAGGGGCACGGGCCCTACTACCGGGCGTGGGCGCAGGCCCTCGCCGACGTGCTCGACCGCGGTGGTCACGCCGACGCCGCGGCGATCGACGCCGTCGAGCGCCGTTGGCACGAGGCGGCTGCTCGCACCCCGCACGGCCGACCCATCGAGCTCGACGCCTGACGCCGCCGGCGCCTCGATGCCCACGCCTCGGTCGCTGCGGGTGCGCGGCGAGCGTGGCGTCAAGCCCTGGTCCCGCCAAGCGCTGGGTCAAGCGATGGTCCCGCCAAGCGCTGGGTCGGGCGTGCCGAAGATCGCGGCGACGAGCTGCATGAGCACGGGGTTGGTCAGCGACTCGACGACGGTGGCGAACGCCGCGCCGATGAGGAAATCCAACGCCAGATCGAGCATTGCCCGCGTGCGCGAACGCCCGGAACTCGTCCCACCGCTTCTTCAGGGGGCCATCCGACCGCACACGATCGCCTGTGACCGTGGCCTCGCCGCACGCTCGTGGCCGCTGCTGCGAGGGGGCGAGGCACCAACGTCGTACATCAACCGAACGTGAGGGTTGCTGTGGCTCCTCCCACCGCAGGTCAGAGGCTTGCGAAAACCCTCGATCGGGGGTTGATGTACGACGTTGCGGCCTCTCGTCAGGGAGCCATCGGGTCGTGCCGATCCTCGGGCGGCCCGCCGAGGTGCCGGGAGACCGCCAGATGCTGCTGGGCGAGGCGGCGCAGCGCCGCGAGCACCGGATCGAGGAGCAGCGTGCCGAGCACGACCTGGCGCAGCGCGGCGTGGGGTTCGCGGGGCACGGAATCGACATCGACCGCGGCGATCTGCTCGACCGCGTCGGCGTAGGCGTCCATGCGCTGCTCGTCGACGCCGATGCCTGCGGAGTCGCAGGCGGCCCAAGCCCGGTCGAGGTCGAGCACGACGGGATCGCGCACGTCGACCTGCCAGCCCCGCGCGGCCAACCAGCGGTGCGCTCGCGTGGAATCCTGCCCCTCGACGCACGACCCCGGTTCGGGCGGGGGCACCTCGACGAAATCGGCGCCGAGCAGCGAGCGCTGGGCCGCGCCGAGCACCCCGAGTCGCTCGACGTCCGGGGCCTCGATCGCGGCGAGCACCCGCCCCACGGTGGCCAGGCTCAGGCCGGCGGCATCGGTGAGGGCACGGATGAGCCGGACCCGCTCGACGTGCGTGTCGTCGTAGTCGGCCTGCGTGCGCGACGTCGCGCGACCCGGCGGCAGGAGGCCCTCACGCAGGTAGTACTTCAGCGTCGCCACCGGCACCCCGGTGGCCTGAGCCAAGCCAGACATGCGCATCTGTCGATCACCTCTTGACATTGGATAGTGCAACTCCCCAATCTGGGATAGTTCCACTATCTCATCAGGGAGAGATCATGCAGAGTCTGACGCACGCCCACGACGGCGACCTCGTCGTCTTCCACATCGGTATGACGATCCGCAAGCCGCACCGACCCGACCTGTGGCTGCCGGTCTTCGCCGCCATGCCCCCGATGCTCGCCGAACTCCATCGCAATCGGGCGCAGGCCGATCGGGGCGAGGCCGACGACCTCGGCTTCCTGGGTGCCGACTCGCTGTTCGGCGCGAAGGGCCCATGGGTCGTGCAGTACTGGAAGAGCGTCGAACACCTCTATGCCTACGCGTCGATGAGCGAGCGCGCGCACGTGCCGGCGTGGCGGGCCTTCAACAAGGTCGCCCGCAAGCACCCCGACGGGGTCGGCATCTGGCACGAGACGTATGTCGTGCCGCCCGGTGGGGTCGAGACCTTCTACGGGAACGGGGCGACGGTGGGCCTCGGGGCCGCGACCGGCGTCACCCCGGCATCCCGGCGCGGCCGCGACGCCCGCGAGCGCCTCGCGAGCAGCGCCGTCGGCTGAGCCCGGGGACGGTCGGGGCCCTCGCGACCTGCCCGCCCCCTCAGCCCGCGCCGAGCCCATTGCGGCGGGCGTACTCCAGCACGCC
>JBDIAP010000287.1:0-2552 GCA_039812485.1 Kineosphaera sp. | reverse complement strand
GGCGGGTGCTCTCGCCGACGCAGACGCGGATGCTGGCCTGTGACGCGCAGGTCGTGCCGGCGGTCCTTGGTAGCCGGGGTGAGTTGCTCGATCTGGGGCGGGCGCGGCGGCTCATCACTCCTGGTCAGAGGCGTGCGTTGCATGAGCGGGATGGTGGGTGCACGTTCCCGGGCTGTTCGGTGCCGCCCGCCTGGTGTGACGGGCACCATCTGGTCTACTGGTCGCTCGGTGGGCCGACCGATATGTCCAATCTGGCGTTGTTGTGCCGTCATCACCACACCCAGGTGCATCGGCGACGGCACAAGGGCCGGGTCGGGCCCGACGGGCGCGTGACCTGGACCAGAGCCGACGGCGGACCCATCGGCAACACCCCCTACGCGCTCGTCAGTTGACCCGCGATCCTCTCGTGGGCGCTGCCGCGCGTCATCGGGCCGGCCCGTGGCCTGGCGTGTCGCTGCGGGCGCGCTGCGGGCGCCCGCATGATGTTGTCGAGGGCGCGGTGCGCTCAGAGCTGCGGTGAGGCGTCGATAGGGGAGTCATGTCGATGACGTCGAGATACGTGCCCGGGGTCGCGGCGTCGCTGCTGCCGGTCGGTGGCCTCTCGTGCCGGCGCACCGCGAAGCCCCAACCGGCGGGTCTCCTGGCCGAGCGGCGTGGCGCCCGTCGCGCCGAGGTAACGCGATGAGTCGACACCAAGCCGTGCTGGCCGCGGCCGTGGCATCGCTCCTGCTCGTCCTCGGCGTCCTCGCCGGTGGGGTGTGGGCCCTCGACCGGTCGGGGCAGCAGGCCACGTCCTACGCGGCGACCCGGCAGGCGGCCGGCTCTTCGGGACCCGCGCCCGCCTCCGCCGCGCCAGATCCGTCGTCCCCGGCATCCGCTCGGCGCGGCGGGGAGCAGTCGGGCGTCGGTGAGCGGTCGGAGGTCGCGGTGGCGGGTGACGTGGCAACAGGGACCGCGGCGGGCGGCCTGGACGCTGCCTACAAGCGCGAGCTCGGGGCCCTTAGCTCCCGTTCCGGTCTCGCGATCGCGCCGCTCGGTGGTGGCACGCCGATCGTGCTGGGCAGCCAGACCAGCGGCGTCGCGTGGTCGACGATCAAGGTGCCGATCGCGGTGGCCGCCGCTGAGCTGCGGGGCTGGCGCGCGATCGAGGCCCAGGCCCGCGCGGCGATCACGCGGTCGGACAACGACGCGGCCCGCACGTTGTGGGCCTCGCTGGGCTCCGGCCGCACGGCGGCGGGCCGCGTCGAGGCAGTGCTGGCCGCCGCCGGCGACCCCGCGACGAGGGTGCAGCACAAGGTCGTGCGCGCCGGCTATACGTCCTTCGGGCAGACGCCTTGGGCACTGTCGGCACAGGCCCGGGTCATGGGTGGGCTGGCGTGCCGGCCGTCCGCGGCCCGCGTCGTCGACCTCATGACCCACGTCGTGCCTGCTCAGCGGTGGGGGCTGGGACGCTGGCGGTCAGCGCCCATCAAGGGCGGCTGGGGGCCGCTCGCGACCGGCCGCGGCTATCTCGTGCGACAAATGGGGGTCGTGCCCGTCAAGGGCGGCCACGCGGCGGTGGCGCTGCTGGTCAAGGCCCCGCGCGGCTTCGATGCCGGCGTGGCGGACGCCGATCGGATCGCCGCGTGGATGGCGAAGCACGCCGCCGCGCTGCCCGGGGGTCGCTGCTGAGCTGCGCCCTCGTCGTGACGCCCGAATCTGCCCTCTGTCGTGCGGGCCTCGACGCGAGCACAATGGCGATCGGCGGCCGCGACGGTGCGGCGTGCTTGCCCTGTGGTGAAGGGAGCCGTCATGGGAGTCCGCGGTCTGGCGGTCGCCGTCGTAGCGGGTGTGCTCCTCGGCGGAGTCGGCGATGCCACCCCGGCGGTGACTGCGGGGGAGGCGTCCGCTGTTGCTGCGCCGGCCGGTCGCGGCTCGCCGTCCGCATCCGCCGCGCCAGCTGCCTCGACGCACCGTGCCTTCGCAGTGGCTCACGGATCGGCGGCGGCGAGAGCGTCGGGGTCGACGGCGGACGCGTTCACGGTCGCGACGGGCCGACTGCCAGGAGCCGCGCGGTTGACCCGCTACTCGGCTCGTCTGGTCGCCACGAAGGCCAAGAAGCCTGTGCGATGGGCTGTGTCCTCCGGACGGCTGCCCAGGGGGCTGACGCTCAGCTCAGGCGGCGTCGTCTCCGGCGCGCCGACGGCGACGGGCGCGGCCGCCTTCACCGTCCGGGCCACGGACGCCACCGGCGCGAGCGCGACGCGGCGCGTCGAGATGGCGGTCGTGCCCCGCGGCGGACTCGTGCTGGCCGACCCCCGGATCGGTCCGTCGCGCCTCGGCCGCACCCCCGCGCAGACGCTCGCCGAGCTGCGCACGCAACTGGGCTCGCCGACGGTGTCGCGCGCCGGCGGCGGGTGTGAACTGTCCGGCGACACCGCCTCGCATCTGCTCCGCTGGGGTGACCTGTGGTTCGTCGGGCAGGCGCCGACGCGCGACGCCGTGCGGATCACGACGTGGACCGTCAACGGGCCGAACCTGCCCGCGCCGATCTCCCCGCCCGGCGGCGTGCG
>JBDIAP010000286.1:0-2609 GCA_039812485.1 Kineosphaera sp. | reverse complement strand
CGCGCGCCCGGCCCGCGCGCCCTCACGGGGTCAGCGCCAGCTCCAGCACGCGGCGCACGGCGCCGGTGTCGCCGGCGAGCTCGATGGTGTCGAGGTCGGCCCGTTTCCACAGCGCCAGGAGCAGGTCGGCGGCCGTGCCCGTGGCGGTGCCCACCGGCTCCCCGCCTGCCGGGCCGAGCCGCCAGGTGTCGCCGGTGTCGGTGGCAGCCAGCGAGATCGGGTGTGGCACCTCGAGATCGGCCCACGTGCGCTGGAGCCGGATCATGACGTCGACGACCTCGCCGACCCCGTCCGCCGCCAGCCCGGGGCGGATGGGCGAGAGGCCGCCGAGCGCGTGCTCGACGTCGACACGGTGCACGAGGTGTTCCTGCGCCTGCCGGCGCCGCCACCAGCCGAGCGTGCCGCCCCGGGGGTCGAATGACCACGCGGGCGCGTCCGGATCGCCGTCGAGCGCCGCCAGGAGTCGATCTCCGCCGGCGCGGAGCCACTCGCGCAGATCGGTGCCGTCGGGCGGGGCGTGCCTGCTCGAGTGCGACGGCGTGCCGGCCTCGATCGCCTGCACGACCATCCGCTGCACGCCCCCGAGGTGCCGGACGACCTGCGCGACGTCCCAGCCCGGGCACGCCGCGACGGGGGCGCCCCAGTCGACGTCGGCGAGGGCGGTGTCGACGAGCTCGAGTTCGGCGCGCAGAGCGGCCAGATAGGCGACCGGCTCCCAGGTGCTCACTGGACCATCTCCCTCATGCGGCCACTGTCGTCGCAGCTCAGCGCGGGTGTCAACGACTCGCTCACGCATTCACACCGAGGCGATGAGGCCGCCGTCGACGCGCAACACGCTGCCGGTGATGTAGGCGGCCCGGGGGCTCGCGAGGAAGGCGACGAGGTCCGCATATTCGCTGGGATCGCCGTACCGACCCACAGGGATCTGGGCGATGCTCTCCGTCCGGGCCTGCTCGACGGTGCGCCCGGTGCGCTGCGCCCGGGCCGTGTCGAGCTGCTCGAGCCGGTCGGTCGCGATGCGGCCCGGCACGACGATGTTGCACGTCACGCCGTCGGCCGCGACCTCGCTCGACAGGGTCTTGGACCAGCCGACGAGGGCGGCGCGCAGCGTGTTCGAGATGCCCAGGCCGGGGATTGGGGCGATGACGCCGCTGGAGGTGTTCGTGATGACGCGACCCCAGCCGCGCTCGCGCATGCCCGGCAGGAGCGCGTCGGTGATCGCGATGACCGAGACGACCATCTGCTCGAAGTGACGCACCCAGTCGGCGGGCGACTGGCCGGCCGCCGTCGTCGGCGGCGGACCGCCGGTCATGTGCACGACGATGTCGACGTCGCCGAGGCTCTGCTGCACCTCGGCGACGCGGGCGGGAATCGCGTCGAGGTCGGCGAGATCCCAGGGCACGGTGACCGGCTCGCCGGTCATCCGTCGCGCCGTCCGATCGAGGCGGCCGGCGTCGCGCCCGGCGATCGCGACCCGAGCGCCCTCCGCGGCGAGCGCCTCGGCGATGGCGCCGCCGAGGCCCCCGCTGGCGCCGAAGACGAGTGCGCTCTTGCCGTGCAGGTGCAGGTCCATCGCGGTTCTCCCGTCGGGTCACACAGGGTTGTGGGCGGATTCGGCTCGGACGGTGGTCTTGAGATGCCCGATGCCGGGGATGATCGCCTCGGCGACATCGCCGTCCGCGACGACGATCGCCCCGGGCGTGCCCGTCGAGATGATGTCGCCGGGATACAGCGGCATCATCTGGCTGTGGAAGGCGACGAGCGCCGCGGGCCGGTGGGTCATGTTGGCGACGACGTTGCTGCGCCGCTGGTCGCCGTTGACCAGCGTCGTCACCTGGATCTCCTCCAGCGACCCGAACGCCCGCCGGACCTCCTCCATCGGCACGAGCTCCGGGCCGAAGACGAAGAACGTCTCGAAGTTCTTGCACCGCGTCAGGTAGCGGGGGTTGAGCCGCAGGATGTCCTCGGCCGTCTGATCGAGGATCGTCGTGACGCCCCAGACGTAGTCGAGCGCGGCGGCCTGCGAGACGTTGCGGCACTCGCGCCCGATGATGAGGCCCAACTCGGCCTCCGTCGTCGTGCGCTCGCTCTGACGGGGGATGACGATCGGCTCGTCGGGTCCGGCGATCGTGTGGTCGGCCTTGATGAACGACGCCGGCTGGTCCGGCGCCGACTCCGCGAGGTCGGCGGCGTGGTCGGCGTAGTTGAGCCCGATGCCCCAGATCTTGCGCGGATGCCGGTAGGGAGCGGTGAAGGCGACCTCGCCCCGCGGCCGGAACAGGTCGTCGGGCGCAGCGGCCGCCGCCTCGACGAGGCGCGCCCAGACATCGGCGTCGAGCAGGCTCATCGCGTCGCCACGGAAGTCGCCGAGCCGCGCGGCCGGGGCCACCCCCCGCTCGGTCACGACGCACGCCGCCGGGCCGTCGTCGCCGATCATCGTCGCCAGTCGCATGGGGCCTCCTGCGCTTCGCTGTGCGGACCAGGATAGGGACGACCGTCACTGCGCGCAGGCCGGCGTCGATCGACCGACCGCAGCCAGGCTGTGCTTGGCTCGCCCCATGACGAACGACCCCATGACGAACGACCCCATGACGAACGACCCCATGACG
>JBDIAP010000285.1:0-2649 GCA_039812485.1 Kineosphaera sp. | reverse complement strand
CACCAGCACACGGAGGTCACCGGCGCCGAACTGACGAAGGTCAAGGACGCCGTCACGGCCAAGGACTCCGCGGTCACCGTCGAGAAGGTGCTCAAGGACCCCGACGGCTCCTACGACGTGCTCGGCACCAAGTCCGGGCAGCGCGTCATGGTCGAGGCCAGCAAGGACCTGGCCACCATCGAGATCCGCACCGGCGGACCCGGCGGGCATGGCGGGCCCGGCGGGCATGGCGGTCCCGGTGGGGATGGTGGGGCTGGCGGCCCGCGCGGGGAGCAGGGCCGGCAGGCCCCCGCCCCGAGTGCGTCATCCAGCACCTCGGCCTGACCCGAGAGCGCGCCAGACCCCGTCGCACGCCGCGGCGGGGTCTGGCCCGCACGTGACCCGGCGGACCCGTCTCCCGCAAGTCGAGCGCCGGTGCGGGCGACAGACCCTAGCCTGACTCTGTGCCGAGGCTCCCGCTGTTCCCGTTGGGGACCGTCCTGTTCCCCGGCTCCCGGCTGCCCCTGCGCGTGTTCGAGCCGCGCTACGTCGAGATGCTCGCCCACCTCGCGGAGGGCCCGCAGCCCGGCCGCTTCGGGGTCGTCGCCATCCGCACCGGCCACGAGGTCGGACGAGGCAACGCCCGCGCGCTGCACCGCATCGGCACCGCCGCCGTGCTCACCAGCGTCGAGCGCGGCCCCGAGGGCACCTTCATGGTCGAGAGCGTCGGCCAGCAGCGGTTCGCGCTGCGGGGGCTGCTCGAAGAGCCGGCGATCGCCTACCACGTGGGGAGCATCGAGTGGCTGGCCGAGCCGCGCGGGGACGCCGACCGGGTCGGGGAGCTGGCGACCCGGGTGCGGCGCCGGCTCGCTGCCTACCGCCGGATCTTCGGGGCCGACGACAGCGAGACCTACGCGCTGCTGCCCAACGACCCGACCGCGCTCTCCTACCGGATCGGTGAGCTCGTCGCGCTGCCCGTCGAGGACCGGCAACGCCTGCTGGCCTGCGCGGACACTGCCTCCCGGCTGGCGCTCGCGGCGCAGCTGCTGCGCCGCGAGCACACCCTCGTGTCGCGCCTGCAGGCGTTGCCGGGCACCGTGCCGACCCCGCCCGTCAGCGCCAACTGAGCGCGACCTGACCCGCTCAGCCCGCCAGCGACGCCTCGATGGCCTCGACCATGACGTCGATGTCCTCGTCGCGCACGACGAGCGGCGGCGCGAGCCGGATCGTGTGGCCGTGCGCGTCCTTGGCGAGCACGCCCCGATCGGCCATGCGGCGGCACAGCTCGTAGCCGGTCATGAAGCCCGGGTCGAGGTCGAGCCCGGCCCACGCGCCGCGCACGCGCACGGCGACGACGCCGCGGCCGAGCAGGGCCTCCAGGCGGGGCTTGATGAGGCCCTCGAGCTGGCGGGCGCGGGCCTGGAACTCGCCGGTCGCGAGCATGGCGACGACCTCGTGCCCGATCGCCGCGGCCAGCGGGTTGCCGCCGAACGTCGAGCCGTGCGAGCCCGGCGTGATGACGTCGAGCACGTCGCGGTCGGCGGTGATCGCCGAGACCGGGAGGATGCCCCCGCCGAGGGCCTTGCCGAGCACATAGATGTCGGGCACGACGTCCTCGTGGTCGCACGCGAACGTGCGGCCGGTGCGGGCCAGCCCCGATTGCACCTCGTCGGCGATCATGAGCACCCCCCGGTCGGTGCATAGCCGGCGCACCTGCTGCAGGTAGCCGACCGGCGGGATGAGCACCCCGCCCTCGCCCTGGATGGGCTCGAGGAGCACCCCGACGGTGTCGTCGTCGATGGCGGCCTCGATGGCCGACACATCGCCGTAGGGCACCGTGCGGAAGCCGGGGGTGTAGGGCCCGTAGGAGCGGCGGGCGTCGTCGTCGGTGGAGAAGCTGACGACGGTCGTCGTGCGGCCGTGGAAGTTGCCCTCCATCGTCACGATATTGGCGTGGTCGGGGCGCACGCCCTTGACCTCGTACCCCCATCGGCGAGCGACCTTGACGGCGGTCTCGACGGCCTCGGCGCCGGTGTTCATCGGCAGCACCATGTCCTTGCCCGTGAGGGTGGCGAGGTCGCGGACGAACGGGCCGAGCTGGTCGCTGTGGAACGCGCGGCTCGTCAGCGTCAGCGCCTCGAGCTGGGCCTTGGCGCGGGCGACGAGCCGGGGGTGGCCGTGACCGAAGTTCAGCGCCGAGTAGCCGGCGAGGCAGTCGAGGTAACGGCGACCCTCGACGTCGGTGACCCAGGCCCCGTCGCCGCGAGCGAGCACGACGTCGAGCGGATGGTAGTTGTGCGCGGCGTGGGCGTCGGCGAGCGCGATGTGCTCGCGGGTCGCGTTGCGGATGGCGCCGACTGTCACGGAACCATCGGTGGTGGCGGCTGCGGGCGCGCCGATGCTCGTGGATCCGATGCTCCTGGATCCGATGCCCATGGATGCGGACGCATCGGTGTCGGCGGCGCTCGTGGCGAGGTCGTGCGCAGTCGTCATCGACAGACTCCTTCGATGTCACTGATCGGCGTGCCGGGCGTGGTTCGCGGGCGGACGCCGATCCCTTCCAGCATGCCCCGCCCGGTCAAGGGGCCGCCTGCGTCGGGCCTGCCGTGGGACGCCGGGCGTGCGCGCCGGGCCGGGGACGTGGGGGCCGGGACGTTGGGCCGGGGACGT
>JBDIAP010000284.1:0-2672 GCA_039812485.1 Kineosphaera sp. | reverse complement strand
CGACGCGCTGCACGAGCCAGTTGGCCGAGGAGTTCAGGGCCCGCAACACGGGCCGCGTCAGCCACATGAAGCCGCGCATCGGGATCGACAGCATCATCGCCGAGCGTTCGGGATGGGCGATCGCCCACGACTTCGGCATCATCTCGCCGACGACGAGGTGCAGGAACGTCGCGATGACGAGGGCGAGCACGAACGCCGCGATGTCCGACACCCGCGAGCTGAGCCCGAGGTCGGCGAGCAGCGGAGCGAGCGTGTCGTGCAGCGCCGGCTTGGTGATGGCGCCCAGGGCCAGCGTGCAGACGGTGATGCCGAGCTGGGAGCCGGCGAGCAGCAGCGTCAGCTCGGTCGAGTTGCGCAGCGCGGCCCGCGCCGACGTCGACGTGGCCGCGGCGTCCTCGAGGCGGTGCCGCTTGGCCGAGATGAGCGAGAACTCCACCGCGACGAAGAACGCGGACAGGCCCACGATGAGGGCCGTGACGACGGTGATCGTCGGCCCGTTCACGCCGGCTCACCGCCCGGGCGCGTCTCGGCGGGCTCCACGAGCTCCTGCGGCAGCTCGAGGCGCACGCGGCTCGGCACGTGCCGCTCGACGGCGAGCACCGTCACCGTGAGGTAGTGGGGGTCGGGCTCCCCCTCGTGCGCGAACTCGCCCGGGTCGTCCGGCAGCCGCACGCGCAGCGCCGTGCCCGGCTCGGGCAGGCCCCCGTGCTCGTCGATGACGAGGCCGGCGATCGTCTCGTAGGGGCCGCGGGGGAGGTCGATGGCGAGCGCTCGCTCCACCTCGTCGACGTGGACGTCCCCGGCCATGACCCAGATGCCGTCACCCTCGACCGGCTCGTAGGAGGGGGTGTCGGGGTCGTGCTCGTCGGTGATCTCGCCGACGAGCTCCTCGGCCAGGTCTTCGAGGGCGAGCACGCCCGTCAACCCGCCGTATTCGTCGATGACGCAGGCGAGCTGATTGTGCGACTCGCGCAGCAGCCGCAGGGCCTCGGGCAGCTCGGTGAGGCTGGCGATGACGAGCGGCGGACGCATGATCGTCGTCACCGGGTCGGACATCGGGCGGTGCGTGGCGAGCACGTCGGCGAGCTGCACGATGCCGACGACGTCGTCGGTGTCGCCCGTCAGCACCGGGTAGCGGGAGTGGCCGCCGGCCATCGCCTCGCGCACGTCCTCGATCGTCGCGTCGTCGCGCAGCACGTCGGTGCGGGTGCGGGGGATCATCGCGTGCGAGACCTGGCGCCGCGGGAAGTCGATGATCCGGTCGAGCATCACCGACAGCTCCTCGGGCAGGTCGCCGCTCTCGCGGGAGTCCTCGACGATGTGCTCGAGGTCGCGGGCCGTCGCGGAGTGCTCGACGTCGTGCACCGGCTCGATCCGCAGCGCCCGCAGCAGCAGGTTGGAGGTCTGGTCGAAGACCCAGATGATCGGACCGAAGACCGTGAGGTAGAGAGTCGTCGACCGCGACAGCCGGCGGGCGACGGGCTCGGGCCGGGCGATGGCGAGGTTCTTGGGGAAGAGTTCGCCGAAGAGCATCTGCACGACGGTCGAGAACGCGATGGCCAGCACCGCCCCGATGCCGAACGACACCGCGCTCGGCACCCCGACGCCGCCGAGCATCGTGGACAGCGAGGAGCCGATGAGCGGCTCGGCGACGTAGCCGACGAGCAGGCCGGTGACCGTGATGCCGAGCTGGGCGCCGCTGAGCATGAACGACGTGCGGCGCGTGATGCCCAGCGTGCGCTCGGCCTGGTCGTCGCCGGCGGCGGCGCGCGCCCCGAGCCGGGACCGGTCGACGGCCATGTAGGCGAACTCCTGGGCCACGAAGTAGCCGGTGGCGGCCGTGATGAGGAGCACGACGAGCACGCCGAAGAGGAGGGCGAGCAGCTCGGTCACGGGCGCGTCCGGCCGGGGTCGCGCGAGGTGAGGTCGCGTGAGGTGAGGAGGGACGACAGGCAGGAGCCGTCGGGGCGTCTCGGTAGGTCCATGGCTCTTTCCGCGAGTGGGGCTGGGCTGGGCGACGCGATCCGACGGCCGCGTCCGGGCCAGCCCCAACCGTAGGGGTTCGGTCCGGGAGCGAGCGAATCTTCGCGCGCGCCCCGTCGCGTCGACCGACCCGGGCGACCACGTAACCTCTGAGGGTGAGCGGTGCGACAGGGGGCGACCGATGGGGGCCCGCGATCGCCGAGCTCACCTCCTACGGGCCGTTCTTCGCGCTCGACCTGCCCGCGCAGGGGCCTGACGTCGTGACGCTGACCGGGCCGGAGTTCGGCGCCCTCGTCGCGGCCCGGATCGACGCGGCGCGTGAGCGACTCGGCTCGAGCGAGGCCCGGGCCTGCGCGTCGCTCGTGCACCTCGATCTCGTGTCGCGGCTGGTCAGCCCGGCCCTAGGGTGCGCCGTCGCGGGTGTCGTCCCGCCGCTGTCACCCGCCCACGCCCGCTGCCGGAGCACCGACGACGGGGTGCGCTTCGGCGTCGCGCCCACCGCTCTGTCGGAACACCCGCCCGGGCCACCGGCAGGCGCCGCTGCGGCCGACGCGCTCGCGCGCACCGTCCTGCCGACCGCGGCCCTGCTCACGCGGGCCGTCGAGGCCCACGTCCGGCTCCCGCGCCACGTCACCGGCAGCAACGTGGCCTCCGCGATCGGCGGCGCGGTGACGGTCGTCGCGGCGGTC
>JBDIAP010000283.1:0-2713 GCA_039812485.1 Kineosphaera sp. | reverse complement strand
TCCTCGGCTCCTGGCTCAGTAGCCATGCCCTCTGCTACTGAGCCGAACCGGAGCCTCCGGGCCTCAGTCGCTAGCGCTCCCTCGGATCCTCGGCTCCTGGCTCAGTAGCGGTAGTGCTCCGGCTTGTACGGCCCCGCCACGTCGACGCCGAGGTATTCCGCCTGCGCCTTGGTCAGCTCGGTGAGCTGCACGCCGAGCGCGGCCAGGTGGGCGCGGGCGACCTTCTCGTCGAGGTGCTTGGGCAGCACGTGCACGTCGGTGGCGTATTCGCCCTGCTTCGTGAACAGCTCGATCTGCGCGATCGTCTGGTCGGCGAAGGAGTTGCTCATGACGAAGCTCGGGTGACCCGTCGCGTTGCCGAGGTTCAGCAGGCGCCCCTCGGAGAGCACGATGATCGAGTTGCCGTTCTCGAAGGTCCACTCGTGGACCTGCGGCTTGATCTCGGTCTTGGTGATGCCGGGGATCTTCGCCAGACCGGCCATGTCGATCTCGTTGTCGAAGTGGCCGATGTTGCCGACGATCGCCTTGTTCTTCATCTGCGTCATGTGGTCGGCGCGGATGACGTCGAAGCAGCCGGTCGTCGTCACGAAGATGTCGGCCTGGCCGACGACGTCCTCGAGGCGGGCGACCTGGTAGCCGTCCATCGCCGCCTGCAGCGCGCAGATCGGGTCGATCTCGGTGACGATGACGCGGGCGCCCTGGCCGCGCAGCGACTCCGCGCAGCCCTTGCCCACGTCGCCGTAGCCGGCGACGACGGCGGTCTTGCCGCCGATGAGCACGTCGGTCGCGCGGTTGATGCCGTCGATGAGGGAGTGGCGGCAGCCGTACTTGTTGTCGAACTTGCTCTTGGTCACCGCGTCGTTGACGTTCATCGCCGGGAAGAGCAGCTCACCGGCCCGGGCGAGCTCGTAGAGCCGGTGCACGCCGGTCGTCGTCTCCTCGGTGACCCCCTTGATGTGCGAGGCGACCGTCGTCCACTTCGTCGGGTCCTGCGCCATCGTCGTGCGGACGAGGGCCTTGAAGACGCCGAACTCCTCGGAGTCCTCCTCGGTGGTGGCGGGGACCTGCCCGGCGATCTCCCACTCGCGGCCCTTGTGCACGAGCATCGTCGCGTCGCCGCCGTCGTCGAGGATCATGTTGGCGAACTCGCCGTTCGGCCAGGTCAGGATCTCGTTGGTGCACTCCCAGTATTCCGGCAGCGTCTCGCCCTTCCAGGCGAAGACCGGCACGCCCTGCGGGTCCTGCGGCGTGCCGTGCGGGCCCACGACGACCGCAGCCGCCGCCTCGTCCTGCGTCGAGTAGATGTTGCAGCTGGCCCAGCGGACCTGCGCGCCGAGCGCCACGAGGGTCTCGATGAGCACGGCGGTCTGCACGGTCATGTGCAGGGAGCCGGCGATCTTCGCGCCCGCGAGCGGCTTGGAGTCGCCGTATTCCTCGCGCAGCGACATGAGGCCGGGCATCTCGTGCTCGGCGAGTCGGATCTGGTGGCGGCCGGCGGGAGCCAGGTCAAGATTCGCGACCTTGTGGTCAACGGACATCTTGTGGTCAACGGACATATCGATACCTTCTGCGATCGTCTGGGGGCGATCCGGCGCTGCCCGTCTGGGCCGCAGCGCGACCGTGGGGCATCGACCCCGAGGTCCGAGACGCTGCCGCAGGTCATCACCCGCGCCGAATGTCACCCCCCAGGATACGGGCGCGGCGCGCCCGTCCCAAGCTCGCCGGTCGGCAACCGCCACCCGGGCCCGGCGCCGCACGCCCGCGTCGGCGCGTCACTGCGCGGGCACGGCGGTCGCGATGACGTTGTCGGCGTAGCGACGTCCGGCCGATGTGTCGATGATCGCCCCGCCGCAGGTGACGATCGCGAGCCGGCGCGGGCCGGTCGTCGCGAAGATGGGCAGCTCGTCCTTGGGCACGGCCCGCAGCGAGACCACCTGCCAGCGCGTCGGGCGGCCTGCGGCATCCGTCAGCACGACCTGCGCGTTCGGCTCGATCCGGTGCAGCGGGTGCAGCGCCCCGAGGTCGCCGTGGCGATCCACGTGCCCGGCGAGCACCGTCGTGCCGGAGCGGTCCGCGGGGCCGGGACCGTCGGCCCAGAGGCCGACCGTCGCGACGTCGCCGGGCACCACGAGCTCGCCGGAGGCGTCGACCCGCTCCGGCACGACGAGCGAGTCGATGCCCAGCGACGGCACGACGAGCCGATCCCGGCCGTAGTCGGTGCGCTCGACCGGCACCGCGCTCCTCGGTGCCCCCGTCGCGGTCGTGTCGAAGCCGCGGCTCGGCAGCGGCGCCGGCGGCGGCCCCGCGTCGAAGCCGGCCACGACGAGGGCCACACCGGCCGCCATCACCGCCAGGAGCAGCGGCACGGCCGCGCGGGGGTGTGGACCCGTCATCCGCCGACGCACGGGTGTGCTGGCAGGCCGGTCACGAGCCGATCATGAGCGTGGCTCGGGGTCGTCCTCGTCGCTGCGCCGACGGCCGACGACGAGCAGGCCCACTCCGGTGGCCCCGATGAGGGCAGCGCCCGCGCCCACGAGCCACGGGTCGATCCCGGCATCGCCGGGCAGGCCCGTGTCGATCCGGCTCGGCGTGCCACCCGAGGTCGGGGTCGTCGGCGTCCCGCCGCCGACCGGCGTCGGCACCGACGTCGCCGAGGCGGGTGAGCGCGTCGGGGAGGCCGAGGCCGTGGGCACCTGCGTCGCCGAGCCCGTGG
>JBDIAP010000282.1:0-2769 GCA_039812485.1 Kineosphaera sp. | reverse complement strand
CTCGCCGCCGAGGCCCGGGCCGCGGGGCGCGCGCCCGGCCCCGTGCGGGTCGTGCTCGACGACAGCTTCGCCCGCGGACCCGCCCTCGCTCCGGGCTGGGCACCCGCCGACGTCGCGATCGGCCTCACCGGGCCCGTCGCCATGCTGGGGCTGGCCGACGACCGGGCGTTCCCCTACCGGCCGGCGACGGAGGACCCGGCGCTGCACGCCACCGCGGCCTTCGCTCAGGCCCTGGTCCGGGCGGGCGTCACCGTCACGGGGCGGCCCGCTCGGGCTCAGGCTCTCGTCGCCGCGACCGAACTCGCCCGCGTCGACTCGGCGCCCGTGGGCGACGTGCTCGCGGTGGCCCTCGACGACTCCGACAACGACCTCACCGAGTCGGTGGCCCGCTGGGCCTGCGCCCGCGGCGGCGCGCCGACGACCTTCGCGGGGTGCGCCGCCTGGGTGCGCGCCCGGGTCGCGGACGCCGGACTCGACGTCCGCCGGGTGCGCCTCGCCGACACCAGCGGTCTGTCCGCCGGCACCCGCGCGCCCGTCTCCGTCATCGCCGCGGCGGTGGCCCTCGGCGCGAGCGACCAGAGCCCGGGCCTGGCCGGGGTGCTCGCGCGGTTGCCGGTCGCGGGCCTCAGTGGCACGCTCGACGAACGCTTCTTCGGCCCGGCGGCCCGCGCCGGCGTCGGGGTCGTCCGCGCCAAGACCGGCACCCTCACCGGCGTGGGCGCCCTGGCCGGCACCGTCGTCGACGCCGACGGGCGGCTCCTGACGTTCGCGGTCGTCGCCGACGCCGTCCCCGCCACGGGAACGGGTGCTGCCCGGGCCGCGTTGGACTCGCTGGCCGCCACACTCGCCACCTGCGGCTGCCGGTAGCGTCGATCGACCGCCGGCCGGCCACCGGTGTCGCCCGCGGCGCCCACCCGCTACGGCCGCCACCGACCTGCACCCTTTGACACCTTGGGAAGAGGACGACATGACCCACGGGGCATCCGAGAGCTCCCAGCTACGCCTCGTCGACTGGGAGTTCGCGGCGTCCGCCGCCCGTCGGCTCACGCCGGCCGGGCCGGGGGTGCCGGCCGAGGAGGCTGCGCGCGCCGTCGCGGCGCTGCGCGACGCCGCCCGACGCGCCCACGGCCACGTGGCGCAGACCACCGGGCTCGCGACCCCCGACGACGCGCCGCCGGCGCTCGTCGTCGACCGGGCCACGTGGATCGACGTCAACGCCGGCTCGTTCTCGCGCCTGCTCGACCCGGTGCTCGGCGACGCGGTGCGCCGCTCGAGTCGGCCCATGCCCTCGCAGACCGCCCAGCGGGTCGGCAGCAAACTCACCGGTAGCGAGGTCGCCGGGCTGCTCTCGTTCATGTCGACGCGGGTGCTCGGGCAGTACGAGCTCGCCCCGGGGCGGCCCGCGCAGGCCGCCCGACTGCTGCTCGTCGCGCCCAACATCGTCGCGACCGAGCGCGAACTGGGCGTCGACCCGGCCGACTTCCGCCTCTGGGTGTGCCTGCACGAGGAGACCCACCGGGTGCAGTTCACGGCGGTGCCGTGGCTGCGCGAGCACATGCTGACCCGCACCGACGACCTGGCCCGCGAACTCGCTCCCGACGTCGACCAGGTGCTGACGCGCCTCAAGCTCGTCGCCACCAACGCCCCCGAGGCGCTGCGCTCCGGCGGCACCGGCATCGCCGGCCTCTTCCTGACCCCCGAGCAGAAGGAGCATCTCGCCCGGACCACCGCGGTGATGTCACTGCTCGAGGGCCACGCCGACGTCGTCATGGACGAGGTCGGCCCCAAGGTCGTGCCGAGCGTCGGGCAGATCCGCGCGCTCTTCGAGCGCCGCCGCGACGGGCTCGGCGTCTTCGACATCGTCGTGCGTCGCCTGCTCGGGCTCGAGGCCAAGATGCTGCAATACCGCAACGGGGCCGCGTTCGTGCGCGGCGTCGTCGACCGCGTCGGCATGGACGGCTTCAACGCCGTGTGGACCTCGCCGCAGACGTTGCCCACCCCCGCGGAGCTGGCCGACCCCGGGGCCTGGATCGCCCGCGTCCACGGCTGACCGGCGGCCCGCGACGACCCACCCCATGCCCGGACCTCATCCCAGCGTCGCCGCGACCCGCGTGGCCGTGCGCGCCGCGCTGGTCGGGCTGGTCGGGCCGGTCAAGTCAGTCGCGCCGGTCGGGCCGGTGCAGCCGGTCGGGCCGGTCGGCTCCGCGGGCGTCGGCGACCCCCCGCTCGTGCTCGTGGCGTGCAGCGGCGGCGCCGACTCCCTCGCGCTCGCCGCCGCCGCGGCCTTCGAGGCCCCGCGCTCGGGCCGGCGGGCCGGGGCGGGGGTCATCGACCACGGGCTCCAGGAGGGGTCGCGGGCGGTCGCCGACGCTGCCGCGGCGACCGGCGCCGGCCTGGGCCAGCAACCGACGCTCGTCGAGACGGTCACCGTGCGACCCGACGGCTCCGGCCCCGAGGCGGCTGCCCGCGACGCCCGCTACCGGGCCCTGGAGGCGGTGGCGGGGCGCCTCGGCGCGGCCGGCGTGCTGCTCGGCCACACTCGCGACGACCAGGCCGAACAGGTGTTGCTGGGGCTCGCGCGGGGCTCGGGCGCGCGATCCCTGGCCGGGATGCCCGCGCGCCGCGGGCTGCTGTGCCGGCCCTTCCTCGCGCTGGGCCGCGAGGTCACCGAGCAGGCGTGCGCGCACCAGGGTCTCGTGCCGTGGGTCGACCCGCACAACGCCGACGAGCGCTTCGCCCGGGTGCGGGCCCGGCGCCTCGTCGCCGCGC
>JBDIAP010000281.1:0-2791 GCA_039812485.1 Kineosphaera sp. | reverse complement strand
GCCCTGGCGATGATCGCCGATCAGCCCTGGGGTGCCCCCCTGTTGTGGGTGCTCGTCATCGGCTTCGCCGGGCTCGCCGTGTGGCAGGTCACCGAGACCGTGGGCGGCTGGCACGGCACCGGCAAGGACGCCGCCTTCAGCCGCATCAAGGCGGCCTCGAAAGCGGTCGTCTATCTGGCCCTCGGCTGGGCGTGCGCGGCCGTCGCCCGCGGCCAGGGCCGCAGCAGCAGCAAGCAGTCGGTCGAGACCACCGGTGACCTGTTGGCGCTGCCCGGCGGACCGTTCCTCGTCGACGCCATCGGGCTCGTGGTCGTCGGTGTCGGCGTCTATCACGTGGCCAAGGGCCTGCGGAAGTCCTTCTTCAAGGACCTCGTCGACGACCCGGGCGACGTCGCGGAGTTCGCCGGCATGGTCGGCTACGCCGCCAAGGGGATCGCTCTCGTCATCGTCGGCGGGCTCTTCGTGCTCGCCGGGGTCAGCCGCAAGGCGTCGGAGTCCACCGGCCTCGGCGGCGCCCTGACCTGGATCGTCAAGCAGCCGTTCGGCCCGTGGCTGCTCGCCGCCGTGGCGGTCGGCATCGGGTGCTACGGCGTCTACAGCTTCTTCCGAGCCCGCTACACGAGGGTCTGACGACGACCACGAGGCCGCGCGTGGCCCGCCTCGGCGGGCCGTCGGGCGCCCGCTCAGCCGTGGTCGGTCTCCGTGCGCAGGAAGGCCTCGAACTCGGCCCCGAGCTGGTCGGCGGTCGGCACCCGCCCCTGGTCATCGAGCAACGCCTCGGCCGGGCTCGGCTCGTCGGTGCGGCTGTCATATTGCTGTTCGAGCGTCGCGACGAGCTCCGCGGCGTCCGGTGACCCCGCCAGCTCCGCGGCGACGACCTCCATCGTCTCGGCCGCGGCCACGCGCAGCGCCTCGTCGTCGAGTCGCAGCCCGGTCTGCTCCCGCAGGCACTCGAGGGCCACGAGCGCCGCCGGCGGGTAGTCGGAATGGGCCAGGTAGTGGGGCACGTGCACCGCATACCCGCAGGCGTCCCGGCCGGCCTCCCCCAGGCGCAGCTCGAGCAGGGCGGCGACCGATCCGGGCACCGCGACCGTGCCGATGACCGAGCGACGACCCTGCCGGCGCTCGGGGCGGGTGGCGTGGAATGACGCCCCGATCGGCCGGGTGTGCGGCACCGCCATGGGGATGCCGTGCACCGAGACGACCACCTCGACGCGCAGCAGGAGCGCGAGCCGGGAGATGGCCTCGACGACCCGCTCCCACTGGAAGTCCGGCTCGGGGCCCGCGAGCACGAGGAAGGGCCGGCCGGCGTCGTCGACGAACCGGTAGAGAGCCAGCATCGGGTCGTCGTATTCCGACCAGTGGTCGGACGAATAGGTCATGACGGGCCGGCGGCCGCGGTAGTCGAGCAACACGTCGATGTCGAAGGTGGCGACGACCTGGTGGTCGTAGCGCTCCATGAGGTGCCGCACGAGCAGGCCCTGAGCCGACCCCGCGTCGAAGAAGCCCGCGAGCGCCACGATGAGCACCGGCGCCGCCGCCTCCAGCGGGTCGCTGTCCGTCTCGAGCCGGAACAGCCCGTTCGGGTCCTGCACGTTCGTCCTCCTGGTCGGCGTGGCTCGCGCCGCGGCAGACGCCCGGGCGTGACGAGGTCAACGTCATCCTGTCATCGCCGTGTTCCCCCCGGCCCTCCCCCGCGTCTCCCGCGACCGTTCGCCGCACCGTTCGTGGGACCCTTCCGCGCGCGGTCGGCCTACGTGATCGGCAGGTCGTGGGCGTCCTCGACGCGATCCATCGCCGCGTAGATGCGCTTCGGCGACACCGGGTAGGCGGTGCCCAGCCGTTGGGCGAACAGGCTCACCCGCAGTTCCTCGATCATCCAGCGCAGGGCGACGACGTCGGCGGCGCCGCGCTCCTGCGCGGGCAGCGCGGCGACGACCTTGTCGAGCTCGGCCTGCACGGCCTGCACCTCGGCGCTGCGCTGGGCGTCGCGGCGCAGGTCCTGCGGACCCTTGTCGAGCCGCTCGAGCATCCCCGCGAGGTAGACGGGCAGACGGCGCAGCGCGGGCACGCCGGTCGCGGCGACGAAGCCGTCGGGCACGAGGGCGTCGAGCTGCGCGCTCACGTCGTCGCGCAGCCCGGCCGCGGCCGGGCTCGTCAGCCCGTCGAGGGCGAGCCGCACCTGCCGCGCCCGGTCGAGGATCGGGTGCAGCAGCTCGACGATCTCCAGCACCGTGGGCACGACCTGTTGGCGCACGGCGAGCAGGGCGGCGTCGAAGTCCTCCTTCGTCGTCACCGCCTGCGGACGCTCCGCGACGATGGCGTCGACGGCAGCCGCCAGGGCGTCGTCCAGCAACGCCTGCACACTGTTGTGTGGGTTGTTGCCCAGGGCGAGCTTCTGGGCGTTGGTCATGAGCCCCAGGATTCGCTTCCACGGGACGGTCGTGTTGAGCAGCAGCAGTCGCCGCACGCCCGCTCGCGTGTCGGTCTGCGCCTGCGCCCGACTCGCGAGCACCTTGACCGCCACCGTGTCGCCCTCGTCCACGAGTGCGGGAAAGCCCTGCACGACCCGCTCGCCGCGGCGCCGCTCGAACGTCTCCGGCAGCGACCCCAGGTCCCAGCCGGTCAACCCGGCGCGCTCGATCCCGGCGTCGGCGGCGGCCCGCGCCATCGTCGTGCGCATCGAGCCCGCGAGCTGCTCCTGGAGCGCCGCGAGGTCCTTGCCCTCGCCGAGGGTGACGCGGCCCGCGCCGCGCCCGCGCGACCGGCGCGGCCCGCCCGGCCCGTCGGC
>JBDIAP010000280.1:0-2816 GCA_039812485.1 Kineosphaera sp. | reverse complement strand
CGGCGTCGTGTCCGGCCCCGGCCTGGTGTCGCGGCTCGGCATCGTCCCTCGTCCCCGCGGTCTCGGCGGGCCGGGCCGGGTAGTGCACGACCTTGACGAGCGTCGAGGGGCGCTGCGCGAAGGCGGCGTCGAAGGTGTCCTCGGGCTGGCCGAGCGCGAGCGCCCATTGCCGGGCCAGGGTGAGGCCGACGCCGCGCAGGGTCGCGGTCCACTCCTCGATGATCGTGCGGAACTGCGGCAGCGACGGCGGCCACTGGTTCGGCCCCTCGAGCACGTTCCAGGGTGCGTCGGCGCTGGCCGGCACGGCCGCGCGCTCGGTGCCGATGTCGATCTGCTCGCGCCAGTCCTGACGCCCCTGGGTCAGCTCGCCGCCGAGCCGCGTCCAGCCGCGGAAGTGGGGGCTGTTGAGGTTTTCGATGCTCCGCTTCTCCGCCTCGGGCAGCGCGAAGAAGTCCCGCGCGGCGGCGAGCAACCGCTGCTGTCGGGCACGGTCGACCCCGTGGCCGACGAGGTAGAAGAAGCCCACGTCCCGCGTCGCCGCGAGCAGGTCGCGCCGGAATCGTTCGCCACCGTCGGGCTCGTCGAGCACGCGCAGGTCGAGCACGGGCAGACGGTCGAGGGCCGCATCCGGAGCCTGACCGACATAACGCTGAGTGTTGATCGCCACAATGTCAGATTATGTGACGGTCGTACCGGCCCCAAGCGCGTCCACGATGCGGGTCACTCCCATTCGATGGTGCCGGGCGGCTTGCTCGTCACGTCGAGGACGACCCGGTTGACCTCGGGCACCTCGTTGGTGATGCGCGTCGAGATCTTGGCCAGCACGTCGTAGGGCACGCGGGTCCAGTCGGCGGTCATGGCGTCTTCGCTGCTCACCGGCCGTAGCACGATCGGGTGCCCGTAGGTGCGCCCGTCGCCCTGCACCCCGACCGAGCGGATGTCGGCGAGCAGCACCACGGGGCACTGCCAGATGTCCCGGTCGAGCCCGGCCTCGGTGAGCTCGGCGCGGGCGATGGCGTCGGCGGCCCGCAGGGTGGCCAGTCGGTCGGCGGTCACCTCGCCGATGATGCGGATGCCCAGGCCGGGCCCGGGGAACGGCTGGCGCCACACGATGCCCTCGGGCACCCCGAGCTCGAGCCCGACCTGGCGGACCTCGTCCTTGAAGAGGTCGCGCAGCGGCTCGACGAGCGTGAACTGCAGGTCGTCGGGCAGCCCACCGACGTTGTGGTGGCTCTTGATGTTGGCGGTGCCGCTGCCGCCGCCGGACTCCACGACATCGGGATAGAGCGTGCCTTGGACGAGGAACTCGACCGGGTGCCCGTCGGCGTCGGCGCTGCCGACGATGTCGCGCGCGGCCTGCTCGAAGGCCCGGATGAACTCGCGGCCGATGATCTTGCGCTTGGTCTCGGGGTCGCTTACGCCGGCCAGGGCCGACAGGAAGCGTTCGGCCGCGTCGACGGTGACGAGGTCGACCCCGGTGGCCCCGACGAAGTCCTGCTCGACCTGCTCCGCCTCCCCCTCGCGCAGCAGGCCGTGGTCGACGAAGACGCAGGTCAGCTGGCTCCCGACGGCCTTCTGCACGAGCGCGGCCGCCACCGAGGAGTCGACGCCGCCGGAGAGCCCGCAGATGACGCGCGACTCGCCGACCTGGGCGCGGATGCGCTCGACCTGCTCGGTGACGATGCTCGCGGGGGTCCAGTCGCCGGGCAGGTCGGCGCCGTGGCGCAGGAAGTTCTCCAGCACCTGCTGCCCGAATGTCGAGTGCATGACCTCGGGGTGCCACTGCACCCCGTAGAGCCGGCGCGCGTCGTCCTCGATGGCCGCGACCGGGGCGTTGGGGGTGCTGGCGGTGACGCGCATGCCGTCGGGGGCGTGGGTCACCGCGTCGCCGTGGGACATCCACACCGACTGGTCCTGCGGCTGGCCCTTGAAGAGCGTCGAGTCGTGCCCCCGCACGGTCGCGGGGGTCGAGCCGTATTCGCGCAGCCCCGTGCGCTCGACCGTGCCGCCGAGAGCCTGGGCCATCGCCTGGAAGCCGTAGCACATGCCGAAGACCGGGACGCCGGCCTCGAGCAGTGCGGCGTCGAGTCCCGGCGCGTCGTCGGCGTAGACCGACGACGGCCCGCCGGAGAGGATGACCGCGCCGGGGTCGCGCGCGAGGATCTCGGGCGCCGTCAGCGTGTGTGGCACGACCTCACTGAAGACGCTCGCCTCCCGCACGCGACGGGCGATGAGCTGGGCGTATTGCGCCCCGTAGTCGACGACGAGCACTGGCCTGGCATGCGGGTCGGCAGTCACCCCGTGAGTCTAGCGACGGGCCAGGTGCCGGTCGGCGCGCCCGCGACCGACTCCACGCAGGCTCAGCGCGCGCCGGCCGCCCGCAGCTGCGCGGCGGTGCGCTGGGCGACCTTGTGCTCGACCCAGAACGACAGGAGCGGCACGACCCCGGCGAGCATGACGCCGACGAGCTTGGGCAGCGACCAGCGGGCCGGCAGGCCGAGGTTGACGCTGGCGCCGAGATAGATCATGTAGAGGAAGCCGTGCGGCATTGCCCACCAGGCGAGCACGTCGTTGCCGAAGCCGTATTTGAGCACCATCTCGAGCACGAGCACGAGCAGCCCGATGCCCACGATGAAGGCCATGACGCGGAAGAACGGCAGCGCCTTGGCGACTCGCTGGGCGTCGAAGCCGTCGGGCCGATCCGCGTCGCTCGCGGCGTGCGGCGTGCTCATCGAAGTCCTCCTGCGGACGTAGGTGGGGTCTCGGCGCCGGAGGCGCGGTCGGGCTCGGCGCCGGAGGCGCGGTCGGGCTCGGCG
>JBDIAP010000279.1:0-2865 GCA_039812485.1 Kineosphaera sp. | reverse complement strand
CCCGGCCGAACCACTCCCGACCGAGCCACCCCCGGCCGAGTCACCCCCGGCGTTCGCGGACCCGCCGATGACGACGGCGCCCGCCTCCTGCGGCTCGACGGGCCTGCTCAGCTGCCGCCACGTGCGCGCCGGCTCGTAGCCCGATCGCGCCAGCCAGCGCTGCTGTCGCCCGTCGCGGGCGTAGACGACGGCGTCGATCACCGCCTGCGGCACGTCGCGCTCGTCCACGAGGTCATCGGTGACCCGCGCCGCCCAGCCGAGGAGGGCCGCGGCCACGGCGTCGCCGTCGGGGCACAGGGGCTGGACCTCGAGCGTGAGGTTCGCGCGGCCGGCGGCCCGGTCGTGCACGCAGACCCAGGCGACGAGCGCGCCGCCGTCGTCGCGCACGAGCACCTGGCGACGCGTCCACGACCCGCGGCCGACGATCTCGGACTCGACGGCCTCGGCGTCGACTCCGACAGCGATGCCCAGCGAGCGCCGATGCTCGCCGACGAGGTGCACGACATCGAGCAGATCGGCGCTCGTCGGGGTGTGCACGCTCCAGCCGAGCGGCAGCCCGGAGAGGACGGGGAGTGGGTGAGTCACCGCCCCATCGTGGCAAATCGGCGCCGCAGCGCGCCAACGACGCGACGCGGGAGCGGTCGGCCGGGCTCGCTACGGCGGGTCGGTCATGTCACCGGACCGGCTCAGGCGTCGGCGAACCAGTTGCCGTGGAAGCCGTTCGGCACGCGCGCCTGCACGTGCACGGACGCGAGCGGCTCGGCGGCCAGGTCGCCGGCGGAGAGCACGACGAGGTCGCTGCGGTCGGTGTCGCGACGGTGCACGTACGTGAGCAGGTAGCCGTCGCGCTCGTCGCTCGACCCCGCGGCCGGCACGAACGTCGGCTCGCCGGGCTCGTCGCCGTCGGCGAAGCGGTGGGCGGTGCGCCGACCGGTCGCGACCTCGTAGCGCACGATCGCGCCGGGCGCCATGGCATAGAAGACCTCCGACGGCGCTCCGGTGCGCCGGTCGTCGATGCGCGGCATCTCGCACGCCCGATCGTCGAGCTGCCGCTCGCGCACGGCGCCGGTGCCGAGGTCGAGCACCCACTCCCACGGCGCGCCGTCGGCGTCGAAGGCGCCGTCGCGCCACATGTGCTCGTAGCGGATGGCGTGCACGACGAGCTCGTCCCCGCCCCCGGCTCCCGCCCGCTCGAAGGCGTTGGCGACGTGGAAGACGTAGCAGGGCTCGATCGCGTGCCACCGGATCGGCGCCCCCGGGTCGTCGCGGCGCATGACGCCGAGCCGGGCGCCGTAGGTCTGGCTCCACCGATAGGGCAGTCCCGCTCCCGCGAGGGCGAGCTCGAGGTCGAAGACGACGGGCAGGTCGAGGAAGACGACGTGCGCCGCCGTCAACGCGAAGTCGTGCATCATCGTCAGCCCCGGGACGTCGATGCCCTGCTCGTGCGTGATGCGTCCGGACGCGTCGGCCCGGTGATAGGTGACGTAGGGCGCCCGCAGGCTCCCGTAGCCGAAGAAGTGCAGCTCGCCGGTGACGGGGCACGTCTTGGGGTGGGCGGTCATCGAGTCGCGCAGCGCCCCGTCGAAGTCGTGGCAGCCGAGGGTCTCCAGCTCGGCCGACAGCTCGTAGGGCAGCGACGACTCCACGAGCGCGAGGAGGCGCCCGCCGTGCCGCACGACATTGGTGTTGGCGACGCTGACGTGCAGGTCACGGCTGCCGTCACGCCGGTCGTAGAGCGACCGCGACGGGTCCGCGAAGCTCTCGGTGCGCACCCAGCGGTTGCGATACCACCTGGCCCGACCGTCGTCGAGCCGCACCCCGTGCACCATGCCGTCGCCGAGGAACCAGTGATCGCTGGGCCGCCGCGGGTTCGGCCCGTTGCGCAGGTAGGCACCGCGCAGCTGCGCGGGCAGGCTCCCGGTGACCGGCAGGTCGTGGGCCGTGACCTCACGCTCGACGGGCGCGAAGTTGCCGCGCAGGTGAAACCCCGGATCGCCGACCCGCGGCGCATCGGTCGTCATAGGACGATGATGGCCCACTCCCACCGAGACGCCCGCCGGCCTCACCGCAGCGACGACCCGGTGCCGTCACCGCGCCCGTTCGGAGCGCCGTTGGCGCCGGGTGCGCAGCCCCCACCGGGCCTGTGAGTCGATCGCGTAGCCGAGGGTGCCGATCACGAGGATCAGTGCGGCGATATCGCCGTAGGCGAGCTGATCCTTGGCGTTGAGGATCTCGTAGCCGAGCCCACTCGTCACGCCGAGCATCTCGGCGGGGACGAGCACGACCCAGCCGATGCCGATGGCCAGGCGGATGCCCGAGAGCACCGCGGGGAGCATCGACGGCCACGCGACGGAGCGCATCCTCTCCCAGCGCGTGGCGCCCAGCGACCGCGCGACCCGAAGGTGGCCCGGATCGATGTGCCGCACGCCGTCGGCGGTGCTCATGACGATCGGCCAGAGCGCGGTCGCGAAGACGAGCGCGACGACCGGCGAATCCCCGACGCCGAAGAGGCCGATCGCGACCGGCGCCCACGACAGCGGCGAGATCATGCGCAGGAACATGACGACCGGGCGCGAGGCCAGCTCGACGAGGTGCTTGGAGCCGATCCCGACACCGATCGCGACACCGACGACGACCGCGATCGCGAGCCCGGCGACGAGGCGCCAGACACTGGCGGCAGCGTTGGCCAGCACGGATCCGTCGGCGATCATCCTCAGCAGGGAGCGGCCGGCATCGACCGGCCCGAACTGGCCGAGCAGCGACCCCGCGGGCGCGAGCACAGCCGTGACGAGCCACCATGCCCCGAGCGCGAGGAGGATTCCCGCGCAGGGCGCGATCACCTCGGTGGTCGTGGCGCGCCGGCGG
>JBDIAP010000278.1:0-2879 GCA_039812485.1 Kineosphaera sp. | reverse complement strand
CTCTTCCAGTACCACCACCAGCCGTTCGCCTACTTCAAGAACACCGCCCCCGGCGGTCGCGACCGCGCCAAGCTCAAGGACGAGTCGCGCTTCCTCGCCGACGCCAAGGCCGGCACGCTGCCCGCGGTGTCCTTCGTCAAGCCCTACGGCGAGAGCAACGAGCACCCGGGTTACGCCTCCGCCACCGACGGCAGCGTCCACCTGGTCAACCTGATCAAGGCCGTCATGGCGTCTCCGCAGGCGAAGGACACCCTTGTCGTCGTCACCTACGACGAGTTCGGCGGTCAGTGGGACCACGTGCCGCCGCCCGGTCAGGGTCGCGCGACCAAGGGCACCCACGACGCGTGGGGCCCCGGCACCCGCATCCCCGCGCTCGTGCTCTCGGCTCGGATGACCCGCTCCGGGGTCGACCGCACCGTCTATGACACGACGTCGATCCTCGCCACGATCGAGCACAGCTACCGCTTGAAGCCGCTGTCGTCGCGCGATGCGGCCGTCGCCCCGCTGGACCGGGCCGTCGCTGTCGGCCGCACACGCTGAGGCTGACGCACACAACAGTGTGTCGTGGCGGGCGTCCGAGGTGTTCGGGCGCCCGCCGCCGCGTGGGAGGGCGTCGAGGCGTCGAGCGCGGATCAGTCGCGGGTGATCTCGGACGTGGCGAGCACCCCGAGGCTCGCGGCGAAGGTGAAGAGCATCGACTCGGCCTCGCTGCAGGTGCCGGCGCGGCGGCAGGCCGCGGCCCGCTCGAGCACGGCGTCGGTGTCGACGAACTCTCGGGGCGCGTCGCTGATCAGGCGCACGAGCGCGTCGAACGCCGCCGGGTCACGCAGCACGAAGCGCACGTCGACGCGGAAGGCCGCCTTCGCGAAGTCGAGCTCCGCCAGCGCAGGGTGGTCGGCCGCCAGGCGGGCCAGAAGACGGCGGACCGGCTGCTTGCCGGCGCCGACCGTGACGAAGTCGGCGGGGGAGTGGCTCAGAGCGAGAGCCGCGACGCCCTGGGACAGGTACGGCGGCCGCAGCTCGACCGCCTCCTCGAGCCACGCGTGATCGCCCTGGACCGTGAGCAGGTAGGCGCCCAGCAGGTCGCGCAGGTCGTCGTCGCGGCGAGACAGCAGGGTGGCCTCGGGTGACGCGCTCGACGCCTGGGCGTCGTGGTCGGGCGCCGTGTCGGATCGCGTGCTCGCTGCGCGGGGCTGGGCGGCGGGCTCGCCCCGCAGCTCGGGGGCGAGCATGCTCGCTACCGGCGCGAGGAGGTCACTGCGGCTCGTCGGGGTGCCGCCGGTGAGGCGCACGAGCGCGCGCCAATAGCCGCGGGCCCAGCGCGGCCCCCGCTCGGCGTCGAACTCCGGCTCGCCGAACGCCCCGAAGTCGAGCTGATCGACCGGGCCGAGCAGGCCGGCGCGCGCCGCGAGGATGCGGTAGGAGTCGTAGCCCGCGAACAGCTCGTCGGCGCCCTCGCCCGAGAGCACCGCGCGGATGCCCTCGCGGTGCGCCCGCCGCGCGAGCGCCGTCATGCCGATCGGTCCCAACCGCACGAGCGGCACCCGGCGGGTCGCCACATAGCGCTGCAGGACCTCGACGGTCTCCGCGGGAGTCAGTGTGTGCTGCAACAGGTCCAGCCCGGCCGCGCGCGCGACCTGACGCTGCCGCTCGCCGACGACCTCGTCGCCCTCGAGCACGAGCCCGACGCCAGTGCGGGCCCCGACCTGCGCCGCGAGGGTCGCGATGATCGTGGAGTCGATGCCGCCGCTGATGAGGCACGCCACGGGGGTCGTCGAGCGCATCCGGGCCGCGACCGAGTCGCGCAGCGCCACCTCCAGCTGGGCGGCGAGGCGGTCGGGATCGGCGTCGCCGCCTTCGGTGGGGCTCTGCCCGGCGACCGGTCGGGTCGCGAACACCGCCCTGGCCCAGTCCTCCTGGTGATTCGAGCCGTCGGGGTCGGCGACCACGAGATGCCCGGGAGCCACCTGGGTGATGCCTTCGAACGCGGTGCGCCCGCCGGTCGGCGCCCATGTGCGCAGCACGCCGCTCAAGCCGTCGACCGACAGTGGCCACTGCCCGTCGGCCAGGGCCATGAGCGACTCGAGGTTGGAGGCGAGCGCCACTCCGCCGCGCACCTGGGCGACATAGAGCGGGCAGATGCCGAAACGGTCGCGGACCGCGACGTAGGGCCCGCCCGCGTCGGCCCGCAGCACGGCCGCGAACTGGCCGTCGATCGCCGCGAAGAACGCGGGCCCCTCCGCGCGCAGACCCAGGACCAGCACCTCGATCTCCGAGGCGCCCGGTCGCCCGAGACGCTCCTGCAGGTCGGGCAGGTTGAAGAGCTCGCCGTTGAAGACCCCGAAGCCGCCGGCCTCGTCGGTGAACGGCTGCGTGGCGTCGCCCTCCTCCCAGTGGATGAGCCGGGAGGAGGCGACGATCGCCTCGTCGGTGTGCCGCCAGGCCAGCTCGTCGGGGCCGCGGCGGGTCAGCGCCTGCTCGACCACGGCCACGCGGTCGTCCCATCCGGGGGCTGACACCGCGGCCCGCACGGCCTGCGGACCGATGACGACCGCGAAGCCGCACACGTCAGATCCGTTCGTACAGCTCGCGAATCGCGCTCAGATTGCGGAAATCGTCGGCCTGGGCGTCGTCGAACGCCTCCTCCTGACCCGTGGCCTCGATGAGCGCTTCGAGGATCGCGACGATCGACAGCGAGTCGAGCATGCCGTCGCGCGGCAGGTCGTCGCTGGCGCGCACGGCGTCGGCCTCGAAGGCGTAGAAGACGTTGTCGAGCAGATCGCTCTCGACGGTGCTCCAGTCGGGTTTCATGGGTCCTTCCTTGCTGGTGGTGCCGGTGGGGCTACTGGTGGTCGCGGTGCCGTCGGTGGTCGCGGTGC
>JBDIAP010000277.1:0-2903 GCA_039812485.1 Kineosphaera sp. | reverse complement strand
GTCGCCGACCTGCCGGACCTGCGCGCCGCCGGGCTCGCCGGTGTCGCCGTCATCAGCGCGATCTGCGGCACGCCCGACCCGACCGCGTCCGCCGCGCAGCTGCGCGCCGCGTGGGATTCCGTCGCGTGGGATTCCGACGCGCGCGACTCGCCCGGTCAGGGCGCCTCGCCGACCGGCTGATCGCCTACCGGCTGATCGAGTAGCTCGTGCCGTAGACCGACCAGCGCAGCGGCGGCGTGAGCGCGAGGTTGCCCGCCTCGAGGAAGCGGCGCTGGGCGGTCTCGACGCGGGAGACGTCGATGTCGGCGCTCTCGGCGCGCATCGCGGCGACCCGGCGGTCGAGGAACGCATCGAGGTAGCGGGTCTGGTTGCCGCCGCGGGCCGGGGTCGCGGCGGCGCGCATCGCCGCCGCCCGGATGCCCTCGAACGACCGCGACCCCGGCCCGGAGCCGTGCATCACCAGCGCGTCGAAGTAGATGAACTGGCCGAGCTCGCCGAGCTTGTCGGCCCGGGCCTGACGCACCGCCGGGCCGAGGTACATCGAGTCGACCGCCCGGTCCTGAACGCGCCGGAAGACGGGGTCCTTGGCCGCCCTGCGCCACGCCTTCATGAACGAGCGCCGCAGCCCGACCGCCGAGCTGCTGCCGTCGACGCGCCGCAGGGCCGGCAGGTAGCGCGCGAGCGGGTTGTTGCGGGGCTTGGCGCGCACGTAGTCGCGCACGACGACATACATGTCGTTGGTGCGGGAGGTGAAGCCGACGAGTCCGCCGGTGTAGCCGCGGTTCATGCCCGCGCCGTCCTCGACGTTGTATTCGATGTAGCCGTACTGATCGCGCCAGTCGGTCGTGCCGTTCTCGGCCGAGGCGAGCAGCTGCATGGCCCGATCGCGCAGCGGGCCGCTCGTCAACTGGCTCGACGCCGGCACACCGATGGCCCCCGGCTGCGACGAGGAGAGGGTGTCCGACAGCGCGGCCGGCCGACTCGTGGTCGCGGGCGCCGCCTGGGCGCAGACGGGGGCCAGAACGAGGGCCGGCACGAGGGCGGCTGCCCCGAGGGTCGCGGCGACGTGGTGACGAACGTGCATGGTCAAGCCTCTCGGGCGGGTGGAGGGGTCATCCGCGGCGCGGCCGGACGTCGGCGTCCCCCTGCGCGGCACGGACGATCGCATCCTTGGGCGCGTCGCGAGACATCGTCAATTCGCGCCCAGTCGGCGGACAGGGCGATCGCTCGTCGCGGCCTGTCGCCGCGAGACCCCTTGTGGCAGCTCGGGTGTCGGCGCCACCGGCCGGCACCCGAGCGTCCTTGCAGGTCAGCCCTGTTCGGGGTTCTGCGCCCACAGGTCCGGCCCGAACACCTCGTAGCCGATGTTCTCGCTGCTGACGCCCTTGTCCAAGAGCTGGGTGCGCACATTGCGCATGAACGGCAGCGGGCCGCACATGAAGACCTTCGCGTCCGACGGCACGTCGATGTCGGCGAGGTGCATGCGACCGGACCTGGCCGGGCGCAGCGTCGGGGCGTCGTCGGCACCGGACTCATACCAGACCTGGCTGCTCGCGTTGTCGAGGAACTCGATCCGCTTGCGCATCGAGGCGTAGAGGGCCTGGTTCTCGTGAGCGGTGTCGGCATGCAGCACGAGCACCTGGCGGCGCGGCTGACGCACGGTGATGTCCTCGAGCACCGCGGCCATCGGGGTGACGCCGATGCCCGCCGAGACGAGCACGAGCGGCGCGTCCGACTCGTCGAGCACGACATCGCCGGCGGGCTGCGAGACGTCGAGCACCGTGCCGACCTGCGCGTTCTCGAACAGCCACGTCGAGACTTGGCCGTCCGGCGCCCCGTCGACGCCGCGCACCCGCCGGATCGTCACCTGGAAGGAGTCGGCCCCGCCGCCGTTGCTGATCGTGTATTGCCGCGGCTGCCGCTCCCCGTCGGGCAGGTCGACGGCGATCGCGACGTACTGGCCCGTGCGATGCGGGGGCAGGTCGCCTTCGACCGGCCGGATATCGAGGGAGAAGACGTCGGCGGTCTCCTCATGACGCCCGATGACCCGGTAGGGGCGCCACGGGTGCTTGGGGTCGGTGCCGGCCAGGGCGTAGAGCTTGGCTTCCTCGGCGATGAGCGAGCAGGCGAAGAGCCAGTAGACCTCGTCCCACGCCGCCGCGATCTCGGGGGTCACGGCGTCGCCGAGCACCGTCTTGACGGCCTTGAGCAGGTGGTGGCCGACGATCGTGTATTCCTGCGCGCCGATGCCCAGCGACACGTGCTTGTGCGCGATGCGCTGCATGACCGGCTCGAAGTCGGGGGCGTCGGGATCGATGAGGTTGACCGCGTAGGCGACCACCGAGGCCGCCAGCGCCTTCGGCTGCTCGCCGATCGCCTGGTTGGCCTTGTTGAAGACCCGCATGAGCTCGGGATGCGCCGCGAACATGTCCGGATAGAACACCGTCGTGATGTCCTCGGCGTGCTCCGCGACCACCGCCGCGGTGGCCTTGACGACTGCATCCGACTGGGGGGAGAGCTTCATCGATCGCCTGTCTGCTCGTGGGAGTTGGCACGGCTGGTTCCGTCGATATCGGACCGTAACACCGGCCCCCACCCTGGCAGGATCTGGCCCGGCAGTGGGGCGTTCGGCGACCATCGGCCTGTCTGGGCGCCGCGTGTCCGGTCGACGCGGGTCTGGTCGACGCAGGTCTGGTCGACGCAGGTCTGGTCGACGCTGCTCCTGGTCGGCGCGGCTCTGGTCGACGCGGCTCTGGTCGACGCCGTCGAACCCGCGGCGACGGACGACGACCCGGCTCCCTGTCGGGAAACCGGGTCGTCGGATGCGTCACGGGCCGCCGCGGGCGGGTCAGGCCACCGGCTTGCCGCCCTCCCCGAAGGTGCCGTCGGGCCGCGGCCCCGCC
>JBDIAP010000276.1:0-2940 GCA_039812485.1 Kineosphaera sp. | reverse complement strand
CCGTCAGCCGGCAGCCGAGCCCCCCGACGACGAGGACGAGGACGACGAGGACGACGCCGACGAGCCGGACGACGACGAACCCGTCGACGTCGAGCCGCTCCCAGAACCCGTCGAGTCGCCACCCGAGGAGGACCCCGACGACCCGCCCGCCCCCTTGCTCCCGGCGCGGGAGTCGGTGCGATAGAACCCGGAGCCCTTGAAGACCACGCCCACGGCGTTGAAGAGCTTGCGCAGGCGGCCGGAGCATCTCGGGCAGACGGTCAGCGAGTCGTCGGTGAACGACTGCTGGATCTCGAAGTGGTGCCCGCACTCGGTGCAGGCGTAGGCATACGTGGGCATGGGAGTCTCCGGCGGGCGGCCGCGAGGGCCTGGGGTTCGGTGGTGCAGTGTGCTTCCGGAGGTCCGAGCGGGCCCCCGGCTGGTCAGCGATCCGCAGCGCAGTCTAGGTGATGTGAGGTGGCGCGCGGATCACAGCTCGGGGTCGGGCGATGCCGCCCCGCCCCACCCGGCGAGGCGGCCGCTGCGGTCCACGGCGTGCAGGCGGTCTTCGGCGGCGGCGCGGAGCCCGAGCGGCACGACGACGAGCAGCGCGTCGCCGTGGTGCAGCACCGTCTGCGGGGACGGCACGAAGGGGGCGCCGTCGCGCACGACGAGGGAGATGTCCGAGCCGACCGGCAGACGCAGCTCGAAGACCTCGACGCCGTGCAGCCGCGACCCCTCGCCGATGCGCACCTCGAGCAGGTCGGCGCCGACCTCCTCGAGCGGGGTCGACTCGATGTCGAGGTTCCGGGCCTGTTCGAGGTCGGTGACGCCGAGCCAGCGAGCCAGTAGCGGCATGGTCGGCGCCTGCACGAGCGTGAAGACGACGACGAGCACGAAGACGAGGTTGAAGATCCACTGCAGCCGCGAGGCCCCCAGCACGACCGGCACGGTGGCGAGCACGATGGGCACGGCACCGCGCAGCCCCGCCCACGACAAGAAGATCTGGTCGCGCAGCGAGATGCGGAACCACGTCATCGTCGTCAGCACCGACAAGGGCCTCGCGACGAGCAGCAGCACGAGGCCGATGACGATCGCGGGCACGATCTGCGTCGGCATCTCCGAGGGCGAGGCGAGCAGGCCGAGCATGACGAAGAGCCCGATCTGCGCCAGCCAGCCGAGCGCCTGGGCGAAGCCGCGGGTGGTCGTGCGGTGCGGCAGCGTCACGTTGCCGAGCACGAGCGCCGAGAGGTAGACGGCGATGAACCCGCTCGTGTGCGCGAGCGAAGCCACCCCGTAGGACAGCACGACCCACGCGATGACCCCGATGGGATAGAGGCCCGAGGCCGACGACCCGAGCCGGCGCATGACCTGCGCGCCGACGAAGCCGACGGCCAAGCCGATGACGGCACCGCCGACCAGTTCGCCGAGCACCATGAACGGCATGATGTAGAGGGGCTGCGGCGCCACCCCCTCGGTGAGCCGCTCGGCGAGCACGACGACGATGAGCACGACCGGCGCGTCGTTGAAGCCCGACTCGGCCTCGAGGATGCCGGAGAGTCGCGCGCTCGGCCGCACGTCGCGCAGCACGGAGAAGACCGCGGCCGCGTCGGTCGACGACACGATCGCCGCGATGAGCAGCGAGACCTCCCAACCCAGCCCGTAGAGGAAGTGCGCGGCCGTACCCACGACCGCGACCGACACGAGCACGCCGACGGTCGCGAGCAGCGCCGCGGGCGCGATCGCCCCGCGGATGCTGCTCCACGACGTCGTCAGGCCGCCCTCGGCGAGGATGAGGATGAGCGCCACGTAGCCGAGGACGAGGCTGACGCCCGCCTCCTCGTAGTTGACCCCGAGCCCCGCCTCGCCGAGCAGCAGCCCGAGCAATAGGTAGAGCAGCAGCGACGGCAGCCCGGTGCGCACCGACAGGCGCACGGCCGCGACCGCGACGACGAGCACGAGCGCGCCGAGGACCAGGACCGACCCGAGGTCGTCGACGGTGAACGAGCTACCGCCATCCACTGCTACTCCCGTCTCGCGTGGCTCGCGCGGCCCGGGCGCGGGGTGGCGCGCGCCGGAACCGATCAGGTGTGCGTGGGGGAATCATCCCAGGCCGGCGCCCGTCGCGACGCCCCCGTCTCAGTGACGATGCAGGTAGAGAGCCCGCACCCGGTGAGGGGCCGGTGCCCCGGGAGGCCGCGTGACCCGCGCCCGGCGGCAACCGACGCCGCTCGGGTCGGGCCGCTGGTCGGCGCCCGGTCACGCAGGGGCCTCACGTCATCGCCGCGTTCGGCTCACGTGTGCTCGGGCAGCGCCCGATAGCCCAGTCCAGGAGTGACGACGCCGTCGACCGGCTCGTCGTGGTCGGCGACGGGCAGCGGGCCGTCGACGAACTCCGCGTCGGCCACGAGCGCGATGACGGGCACCCCGGCCCGCCGCCGCGGCAGCGCCCGGTCGTAGCTGCCCCCGCCCTGACCCAGGCGTCGACCGCCGCGATCGACGGCGAGCGCCGGCACAAGCACGACGTCGCACTGGGCCACGGCGTCGAGGCCGAGGAGGCCGAGCTCGTCGGCCGGGGACTCCCGGACATCCGACGGTCTCGCCGGCGCAGCACACGGGGCCGGCGAGGTCGTCGACGGCTGCCAGGCGCGCCAGTCGAGGTCCTTGTCGGGCCGGAGCACGGGCACGAGCACGGCGCAGCCGTCGGCCACGAGCTCGGCCAGCAGGACGTTGGTCGGCACCTCGGTCGGCAGGGCCTCGAACGCCGCGACGCACAGCCCCGCGCGGCCGTCCGGCGCGTGGGTGGCGAGATGCTCGCGCACGCGCCTGCTCAACGCCCGCGCGGTCCGGGCGCGCTCGCCCTCGTCGGTCGCCGCGGCGCGCGCCCGCCGGTCGGCTCGCAGCGAGGCGCGCAAGCGCGTCGTCGCCGACCTCGCGGCGGGGGCGGGCGGGGCGGGGGTC
>JBDIAP010000275.1:0-2980 GCA_039812485.1 Kineosphaera sp. | reverse complement strand
GAGCTCGTCGCCGATGCGGTCGTGCTCGCGATCCCGGCGCCCGCGGCGACGCGGCGGTTGCGCGGCGCGGTGCCGGCCGCGGCGCGGGCGCTGGGGGCCACCCGGGTCGCGAGCACGGCCACGGTCGTGCTCGGTTATCCCCGCGAGGCCGTCCGGTCGTCGCCCGCGTTGCGGGCCAACGGGCTGCTCGTGGCGAGCAGCACGGGCTGCCTGCTCAAGGCCGTCACCCACCTGTCGACGAAGTGGCCGCATCTTGACGATCCGGACACCTACCTGCTGCGGATGTCGGCCGGCCGCGCCGGCGGTCCCGCCCCGGCCCGTGATGCCCCCGATGGCCCCGATGCCCTGGACGCCCTCGACGACGACGCGCTCGTGCTGCGCCTGCGCGAAGACCTCGCGCGGTTCGAGGGGGTGGCCGCCGAGCCGAGCCAGGTGCTCGTGCAACGCTGGCGCACCGGCATCCCGCAACTGCACGTCGGCCACATCGAGCGGCTGCGCGCCGCCCGCGACGCGCTCGCCCGGCAGTGGCCGGGGGTCGCGCTGGCCGGCGCCTCCTACGACGGCATCGGTCTGACGTCGTGCCTGGCCTCGGCCGAGCGCGCTGCGCAGGCCGTCCAGCACCACCTGGGCGGGCTCCCCGATCGCTCGAGCACGCCCTCGGTAGGAGGACCGCCCGCGTGACCCCCGACGCCACGACCCCCGACGCGACGACCCCCGACGCCACGACCCCCGACGCGACGCCCCCCGACGCCAGGACCCGCACCGCCACGACCCGCACCGCCACGACCCGCACCGCCACGCCCCGCACCGAAGCCCCCGCGCGCGCCCGCCCCGCCGGCAGGACCGTGCGCCGCCTCCATCACGACGCGGGCGACCGCCCGATGATCGTCATCTGGGAGGTGACGCGGGCGTGCGCGCTCGTCTGCCGGCACTGCCGGGCCGACGCGCAGCATCGTCGCGACCCGGCCGAGCTGACGACCGAGCAGGGACGGGCGCTGCTCGACGACATCGCCGGCTTCGGCACCCCCTACCCGATCGTGGTGCTCACCGGCGGCGACCCGTTCGAGCGGCCCGATCTCGCCGCGCTCGTCGCGCACGGCGCCGGGATCGGGCTGCACATGGCCCTCTCGCCCTCGGTGACGCCGCGGCTGCGGCCCGACGTGCTCGCGCGACTGCGGTCCGCGGGGGCGAGCGCGCTGTCGCTCTCGCTCGACGGGTCCCAGGCGGCGACGCACGACGCGTTCCGCGGGGTGCCGGGTGTCTTCGACGACACGCTGCGGGCCGCGGCGTGGGTGCGGGAGGCCGGCTTCCGGCTGCAGATCAACTCGACGGTGACCCGCGGCAACGTCGCCGAGCTGCCCGACCTGCTACGGATCGTGCTCGACCTGCAGACCTCGCTGTGGAGCATCTTCTTCCTCGTGCCGACCGGCCGGGGGCAGCAGCTGCAGGCGCTGTCGGCCGGCGAGGTCGAGGACGTCCTGCACTGGATGCACGACGTGTCCGACAAGGTCGCGGTCAAGGCGACCGAGGCGCCCCACTACCGGCGGGTGGCGATCGAGCGGGCGCGCGCGGCGCAGCGCGGCGAGACGATCGAGCACGGGCCGCTCTACGAGCAGCTGTCCGCGGCGACCGCTGAGATCCTCGCCGACCGCCCGACCCGCACCCGGCCGCCCCGGCCGCCGATCGACGTCAACTCCGGGCGGGGCTTCTCGTTCGTCGATCACCGCGGCGACGTCTACCCCAGCGGCTTTCTCCCGCAGCGCTGCGGCAACGTCACCGAGCGCGGCTTCCGGGCGATCTACCGCGACGACGAGCTGTTGCGGGCGCTGCGCCGGCCCTCGGGCTTCGCCGGCAAGTGTGGCGTCTGCGACTTCAACGAGGTGTGCGGCGGGTCGCGGTCGCACGCCTACGCCGTGACCGGCGACGTGCTCGCCTCCGACCCCACCTGCCTCTACCGACCGCCGGCTCTCGACGCGCTACCCGAGCGGCCGGGGCACTCGGCCGGCTGACCGGCTCTCGTCCGTCCCGGGGATCGCTCAGGGAGATCGCCACGGGGATTGGCCAGGGCGCTCAGACCGCCGGCACGAAGAAGTAGGTGGTGTGCTCGCTCGCGCGGCCGTTGCCGTCGAAGACGAAGAACGCGGCGAAGCCGACCGAGCGCCTCCCGCCCTCGCGCAGCTCGCCCTCCCACTCGCCGTGCGCGGCGACATTGGCGCCCTCGACGACCATCGTGCGCAACACGTGTCGGCCCGGCGCGATGAGTCGCGTCTGCTCGTAGTAGCGGCGCAGCGCGTCGATGCCGACCATCGGCTCGTAGCCGGCCCGCCGATAGAGCACGTCGCCGCTGAAGAACTCGAGCACCGCCTCGACGTCGTCCGCGTCGAGGGCGTCGTAGTAGCCCTGCACGGCCCGCCGCAGGTCCGGGCCGTGGGCCCGCAAGTCACCAACCATCACGCCTCCCCAACCGATCCGCATCGATCCTCGCACAGGACGCGACCGGTCTCGCCGCGCAGCGGGCCCGGCGGCCGCATCGGGGCGTCGCGCCGAGTCAGGCGGGTGTCGCGACCAGCTCCGGGTGGTGTCGGGCCGCGACGTCGGGGTGGGCGCGCAGCCGGCTCTTGAGGGCGTTCGCCCCGTAGGTGTCGTGCAGCACGTTCGCGGCGTCCTGCGTGACGCCCGTGGCCTGCGCGGCAAGCTCGGGCGGCAGCGACAGCCGCGGGATGCGGGCGTCGAGGGCCGGGTTGAAGAAGAACGGCACCGAAACGCGGTCCTGCCCCGGCGGCGGGCTGACGACGCGATGCACGGTGGACTTCAGGAGACCGTCGGTCGCGACCTCGAGGAGCTCGCCGATGTTGACGATGAAGGCGTCGTCCAGCGGCGGCGCGTCCAGCCAGGCCCCGTCGTGCTCGACCTGTAGGCCGCCCTTGCCGGGCTCGACGAAGAGCAGCGTGAGGAAGCCGGAGTCCTTGTGGGCCCCGAC
>JBDIAP010000274.1:0-2998 GCA_039812485.1 Kineosphaera sp. | reverse complement strand
TCGGCATCGATCGGATCCTCATCCCCCGGCCAGGGCCCGGCGGCGGTCGGAGAGCTCGACCTCGAGACCGAGGAAGCCGGCGAGAAGATCCAACTCTTCACACAACTGTGTGCGATCTGTCGGATACCCGCGCCCAGGCTCCCAGTGCACCGCCACGGCCCGCAGCACGCCCGCGCCCCGGTCGGCACGAGCGTCGACCCGGCCGACAAGCCGGTCGTCGAGCAGGAACGGAAGCACGTAGTAGCCGTGCACGCGTCGGGGCGCGGGCACGTAGATCTCGAGCCGGTAGTCGAAGCCGAACAGGGCCCGCGTCCGGTCGCGTTGCCAGATCAGCGAGTCGAAGGGGCTGAGCAGCGCCCGCGCCCGCACCTGGCGCGGGGTCGCCGCCCCCGCCCACAGGTAGAGAACCCGCCGCCACCCCGGCACGCTCGCGGGCACGAGCTCCCCGGTGCGGACGAGCTCGGCGATCGCGGGCCGCACCTGCTCCGGCGCGAGGCGGTAGTGGTCGCGCAGGCACTGCTCGCTGCCCACGCCGATCGCGGTGGCCGCGATGCGGACGAGCTCGACGACGGCTTCGGTCTCGGGCACGGGGTCGGCTCCGTAGGGTCCGCGCTCGAGCACGTCGGGGCGCAACACGTCGCCGAGCACGGCATACCGGCGCTCGAACTGACTGGTCCGCCCCGCCGACGTCACCTCCCCGGCCCAGAAGAGGTATTCCAAGGCGGTCTTGACCTGCGACCAGTTCCACCCCCAGTCCTCGCGGCTGCGGGGCGCGTCGTGGGCCAGCTCGACCTCGAGCCGGCGCGCCGTGATCGGGCCGTGCTCCTCGACGCCGGCGCGCACCGCCTCGACGATGCCGGGGTGCTCGGCCGCGATGCGCCGCACCCCTCCCCATGCCTCGTCGCGGGCGCGGCGCATGCGGAAACCGAGCAGCGGCCACACGTGCTGCGGCACGAGCGACGCCTCGTGCGCCCAATATTCGACGAGGTGGCGCCGATCGCGCCGGGGGCCGTCACGCAGCGCGTCGAGCACGGCCGGGTCGTAGGCTCCCAGCCGGGAGTAGAACGGCAGGTAGTGCGATCGGCTGACCGCGTTGACGCTGTCGATCTGCACCACGCCGAGCCGGTCGGCGACAGCCCGCAGGTGGACCCCCCGCACGGCGCCGCGCGGGCGGAACCGGGCCCCGAAGCCTTGCGCGGCCAGCGCGATGCGCCGCGCCTGCCCCGGGCTGATCGTCACGGGGTCGGTCACGAACGACTCACCTCCCAGGCGCGGCGTGCTCACTCATGCGGCGGGGCCGCCCGATCACGGACGGCCCCGCCAACGCGGGTCGGCTCGCGCTCAGCCTGCCTTGGCGTCCGCGGGGACGCCCGCGCCGGCCTGCGCGCCGTTGACCTCGAGCTCGCCGGCGGGGACGACATCGAGGTGCAGCACCCCGTAGTCCCAGCCCCGGCGCCGATAGACGACGCTCGGCCGGTCGGTGTCGGCGTCGTGGTAGAGGAAGAAGTCGTGTCCCACGAGCTCCATGCTGTAGAGCGCTTGGTCGAGGGTCATGGGAGCCGACCGGTGGGTCTTCTCGCGCACCTGCACCGGGCAGTCGCCCGTGCTGCCGAGACGCTCGTCGACGTGGTCGGCCGGGTCGACCTCGGCGCCCGAGTCCTGCTCGACGACCGGCGCGGGGGGCGTCTCGACGGGCAGGTCGACGACGTCGACGGGAGCGGGCTGCGGCTCGCCGCTGCCGCGGCGCCGGGAGACCTTGCGGCGGTCGCTGGCGCGCCGCAGACGCTCGGAGAGTTTGGCCAGAGCCAGGTCGAGGCCGGTGTACTTGTCCTCGGCATACGCCTCGGCCCGAATGACGGGACCCTTGGCCAGGCACGTGATCTCCACGCGCTGGCTGCCCTTGGGGGCACCGCGGCTCGTCTCTTCGCTGACGACGACGTCGATGCGTTGGGTGCGGGGGGCGTACTGCTCAACCTTGGTGAGCTTCTCGGCACACAGCCGACGGAACCGCTCGGAAACCTGGACGTGACGTCCGGTGACGGTCAACTCCACGAGATCCTCCTTGTGGGGACAACTGGGCGAACTCCGGGCCCGTCAGCGACGGTCCCGGGCCACGATGCGAGCCGCCTCACCCCCTCGCGCGCTCGACGACAGTGCGTGGGGCGCGGCTCCCGGCCGGTGCCGGGTGCCGCCGCTGGTGTCGGCCGACGGGCCGTCCCCCACATGTCAGGTGAACGTTCCGCGCGACGACGAAGTCCCCACGGCCTCGCTCGACCGGGAGAAGGTCGGCGCGGCGCCTGCACACACCCGACCAGATCTCCCGGCGACGAACCTGGGGACTCATGAACCAACGGTAAACGACGTCGTCGCAGTTCGGGAGCCCCGACCCCGATGAGCTGCGCCACGCGGTCCCGCGTCGCGCCACGACCACACCGGGCGTGACGTGGCCGAGCGCGGCGCCGGCTCGACGGGGACGGCGCGGGACACGCCGCGGCGGGGGGTCGCCGCCAGCACGGCGCAGGCTGCCGGCCGCCCTCCGGCCCGGCGGACCGCCCGCGCCGCCTCCGCGAGCGTGGCCCCGGTCGTCAAGACGTCGTCGGCGAGCACGCAGGAGAGCCCGCGCAGGTCCCGCGTCGCCTCGAAGGCGCCCGCGAGGTTCGCCCCGCGGGCGGCGGCGTCGAGCCGGGACTGATCGGCGACCCGGCGCACGACGCGCAGCGCCGGCACGATCCGCACGTCGAGACCCGCCCGCCGCAGCCGCCCCGTCGCCACCGCCAGCAGGTCGGCCAGCGGGTCGTCACCGCGCCGCCGACGAGCCGCGGGCGAGGTCGGCATCGGCACGACGACGACCTCGGCGGACCCCCTCGCCGCGGCGAGCACAACGGGCGCCAGTGCCGCGCCGAGCGCGGCGCGCACGTCGCGCCGATCTCCGTCCTTGTAGGCGACCACGAGGTCACGCAGCGGCGACTGGTACGGCCCCGCCGCCCAGGTGGGAGGC
>JBDIAP010000273.1:0-3016 GCA_039812485.1 Kineosphaera sp. | reverse complement strand
GTGCGTCCGCTCGTCCCGGTGCGCGTGGTCGGCTCTGTCGCCTCGCCTCGCTCGACCACGGGCTCGGCATCCGAGGACGCCAGCGCCTGCGCGACCGCGAGGGCGGCGGGCCCCGCGTGCGGCTGGTCGCCGGCGAGCACGACGACATACGCGGTCTGCGGGCTCGCCGCCAGGCCCGCGGCGATGCCCGCCACCGGGCCGCCGAGCGGGGGGTCCTCGCGGGTCCAGGTGACCGGGCGCGTCGTCGGGCGCGGCACGCCCACGCAGGTCAGCGGCCACTCGGCGGGCAGCGCGTCGAGCAGCGTGTCGAGGACCGTGTGCTCGCCCACGAGCTGCTGCGTCTTGTCGACCCCGCCGAACCGCCGCGACGTGCCGCCGCACAGCACGATCGCCGCGACGGAGCTGACGCGCAGGGCTTCGTCGGGCGGTCCGTCGCTCGTCGGCACGGGCGGCGCCACGAGGTCACGCCTACGCGTCGAGGGCCGCGACGATCGCGTCCATCGTCTCGTCGTCGACGCTCGAGGAGTTGGCCGCGGTCGGGAACCGGCGCGCCCGCACGTCGGCCTCGTAGGCGGTCAGCGCCTCGACCGCGGCCTCCCCGAGGGCGCCGTAGCGGCGGGTGTGCCGGGGCACGAAGTCGTCGAAGAGCCCCAGCACGTCGTGCCAGACCTGCACCTCGCCGTCGCATTCGGGACCGGCGCCGATGCCGATCGTGGGGATGCCGATCCGCTCGGTGACCAGCGCCGCGAGCGGGGCCGGCACGAGTTCGAGGACGACGCCCCAGGCCCCCGCCGCCTCGAGCGCGGCGGCGTCCCGCACGAGGCGAGCCCCCGCCTCCACGCTCTTGCCCTGCACCCGCATGCCGATCTGGTGCACCGACTGCGGCGTGAAGCCGAGGTGCCCCATGACGGGGATGCCGGCCTCGACGAGCCGCGCCACCGTCGGCGCGAACGCCGCGCCACCCTCGAGCTTGACGCTGCCGCAACCGGTCTGCGCCATGACGCGCCCCGCGTGGCGCAGCGCGTCGTCGGGGCTGGAGTAGGTGAGGAACGGCAGGTCGGCGACGACCAGCGGTCGCGTCGAGCCGCGCATCACCGCCCGGGCGTGATAGACGATGTCGTCCAGCGTCACCGGCAGCGTCGAGTCGAGCCCTTGCATGACCATGCCGAGGGAGTCGCCGACGAGGATGAGCGGGATGTCGGTGCGATCGACGAGCTTGGCGCTCGTGTAGTCGTAGGCAGTCACCATCGTCAGGCGCTCGCCGCGCCGATAACGTTCGCCGATGGCCTGGACGGTGAGTCGCACGGTGCCTCCACTGACGAGTGCGCACTGACGAGTGCGCGGGTCTTGCGCGGACGGTGGCGGGCTCTGGGAGCGGGACGCGCCGAGACCATCCCGTGCCGGACTCATCCCGCGCCGCACCCGCGACCGCAGGTCAGGACCGCGACGTCGACGTCACGACTGGGAGAGGTAGGCCTCCATCATCCGCCGCCGCTCATTCTTGCGGTGCGCGGCCCACAATGCCCAGACAAGGCCCCAGATCCACACGAACGGCAGCAGGTGGCCGGCGAGGAAGAACGTCCAGAAGTAGACGCCGGTCATGACGAACGCGCCGAAGAGCGTCGAATACAGCATGCCCAGGGGGCCCAGCAGGCCCGCGAGCACGACCGCGAGCAGCAGCGACTTGCGCGGCAGGTGCACCGGGGCGCCGGGGCGGGGGCCGAAGAACAACTGGCCGCCCCCTGCCGCCCCGAAAGCGCCGGAGCGCGGCGGCAGCGGCTCGCTGTGCAGGTAGCGGGGCTGCGAGGACCCGGCGGGGGCATCCGTGGGGTGGTCGTACGTCGCGTAGGGCGGGATCGGCGCCGCGTAGGCTCCGGTCGACGACACGGGGTTCGAGGACGGGTTCGAGGGCGGGTAGTTGGGGTCGGACATCGGGCATCACCTTCGCGAGGCGGGGAAACGGCTCGAGTATTAGGACGCCCCACGACCCCCCGGTGTTCCTTGACGCGTCACGAGTCTGGCGACGCGAGGCCGTCCGCCGCGCCCGACCTCACCCTGGCAGGGTGCTCGGGTCGTGCGGCGGCAGCAACACGTTGTCGATGAGCCTCGTGCCGCCGAAGCGCACGGCCAGCGAGCACAACGCGCCGCGGCGCGGGTCGACCTGGCTGAGCTCGGCGAGCGTGGCGGGGTCGGCGACGCTGACGTAGTCGGCCCGCCCCCACGGCTCGGCGTCGAGCACCGCCGCCATGCGGCCCCGGATGAGGTCGGCGTCGGTCGACCCCTGCGACCAGGCGTGCACGGCCGCGTCGAGCGCCGTGACGAGCACCGTCGCGTGCGAGCGCTGCTCGGCGTCGAGATAGACGTTGCGGCTGCTCATCGCGAGCCCGTCGTCCTCGCGGTACGTCGGGACGGTGACGATGCGGGTCGGGATCGCGAGGTCGGTGACCAGGCGGCGCACGACGAGCACCTGCTGGGCGTCCTTCTGCCCGAAGTAGGCCCGGTCGGCGCGGGTGGCGTTGAGCAGGATCGTCACGACGGTCGCGACACCCGTGAAATGCCCCGGCCGGCAGGCGCCCTCGAGCACGCTCGTGAGCCCCGCGACCGACACCGACGTGGCCGCGCCCTGGGGGTAGATGTCGTCCACGCCCGGCGTCCACACGAGGTCGACTCCCTGCGCCTCGAGCAGAGCCAGGTCGCGGTCGAGGTCGCGGGGGTAGGTCTCGAAGTCCTCGCCCGCGGCGAACTGCGTGGGGTTGACGAAGATCGACACGGCCACCGCGGAGTTCTCGCTGCGGGCCGCGCGCACGAGGCTCAGGTGCCCCTCGTGCAGCGCCCCCATCGTCGGCACGAACCCGACGTCGGCGAACTCGGCTCGGGCGGCGCTCAGTTCGGAGCGGGTGCGCACGACCAACATGAGGGGTCCTTGCCGTCGGGGTCAGCTGCCCTGCGACCCTATCGAGCGGCGCGCAGGTGGAGGGGGCCTCCGTCCGATCGGCGATCAGCGATCGGCGATCGG
>JBDIAP010000272.1:0-3067 GCA_039812485.1 Kineosphaera sp. | reverse complement strand
GGTCGCGGCGCCGCATGGCCCGCGACGGTCGAAGCGCCGCATGGCCCGCGCGGTCGAAGCGCGCGACGCGGCCCAGCGCCGGGGGTGTCAGGCCGAACCCGGCGCAGAAGCGCGGCAACCTGGGCGATCGCGGGCCGGTCTGGTGCCGATCGCGCGCCGATCGCGAGAGGACGGCGCGCCCCGGCGCCGCATAGGGTGCGGGGCATGAGTTCGCGCACGATCCGCATCGCCCAGGACGAGGCCGCCGACGCGGTGCTCTCGACCGACGACTTCGGCCTGCTGACGGGCATGCTGCTCGACCAACAATTTCCCATGGAACGTGCGTTCGCCGGTCCGGCCAAGATCCTGGAGCGCTTCGGCACCCTCGATCCCGCCGCGATCGCGGCCGCCGACGCCGGGACGTTCGCCGACCTGTGCGCGACGCCGCCGGCGATCCACCGCTACGCCCGGTCGATGGCAGGGCGCATCCAGCAGCTCGCGCAGGTCATCGTGTCGGACTACGACGGGCGCACCGCGGCACTCTGGGAAACCGCGCAGACCACCGGTGAGCTGCTGCGACGCCTCAAGAACCTGCCCGGCTTCGGCGACCAGAAAGCGCGCATCTTCGCGGCGCTGCTCGGCAAACAACTCGGCGTCACGCCCGACGGGTGGCGCGAAGCCATTGGCCCGTACGCCGACGAGGGCGCCACCCGATCGGTCGCCGACATCGTCGACCCCGCGAGCCTCCAGGCCGTGCGCGAGTTCAAGCAGGCCGCCAAGGCGAGGGCCAAGGCCACATAAGGGGCCTTCTCGCGCTGTGGCTCTGGGGGCAGCCGCGAGTCGAGGCCACAACGTCGTACATCAACCACTGGTTCAGGCTTTACCTCGGTTCGTGACCAGCGGTTTTGCGCGGGCAAGCGACCTCGACCGGTGGTTGATGTACGACGTTGCTGCCTGTGCTCGCCGAGGCGGCACGGCCCGGCGCTGGTTGCGTGGTCGCTGGGGCGCCCGCGGGAGGGCTGGAGCGCCGCCATCGCCGCCCCGAGAAACCCTGGCGGGACTCGCGCGCACGCGCAACTAGACTCGGCCGACATGAGCAAGGTCCTGTCCGCTGTCGCCTGGCCGTACGCCAACGGCCCACGTCACATCGGCCACGTCGCCGGTTTCGGCGTGCCCTCCGACGTCTTCAGTCGATTCATGCGGATGGCAGGGCACGACGTGCTCATGGTCAGCGGCACCGACGAGCACGGCACCCCCATCCTCGTCGCGGCCGACGCCGCGGGCGTCACCCCACAAGAGCTGGCCGACACCAACAACCGGATCATCGTCGAGGACCTCGTCGCCCTCGGCCTGTCCTACGACCTCTTCACCCGCACGACGACGCGCAACCACTACGCGGTCGTGCAAGAGCTCTTCCGGGTCGTGCATGCCAACGGCTACATGATCGAGCAGACCACGCACGGGGCGATCAGCCCGAGCACCGGGCGCACCCTGCCCGACCGCTACATCGAGGGGACCTGCCCGATCTGCGGTTTCCCCGACGCGCGCGGCGACCAGTGCGACAACTGCGGCAACCAGCTCGACCCGACCGACTTGATCAATCCGCGCAGCAAGATCAACGGCGAGACACCCGAGTTCGTCGAGAGCCAGCACTTCTTCCTCGACCTGCCCGCGCTCGCGGACGCGCTGGGGGAGTTCATCGCCGACCGCGAGGCCAGCGGCCTGTGGCGGCCCAACGTCATCCGCTTCAGCAAGGGCCTGCTCACGGACATGAAGCCGCGCGCGATGACGCGCGACATCGACTGGGGCATCCCGATCCCGCTCGACGGGTGGCGCGACCAGCCGAGCAAGCGGCTCTACGTGTGGTTCGACGCGGTCATCGGCTATCTGTCGGCGTCCATCGAGTGGGCGCGGCGCGTCGGGGAGCCCCAGCGGTGGCGGGAGTGGTGGGGTAACCCCGAGATGGAGTCCTACTACTTCCAGGGCAAGGACAACATCACGTTCCACTCCCAGATCTGGCCGGCCGAGCTGCTGGGCTACCGCGGCGACGGCGACAGGGGCGGACTGCCGGGCGTCTACGGGGAGTTGCAGCTGCCGACTCAGGTCGTGGCGAGCGAGTTCATGACGATGGAGGGCAAGCAGTTCTCCTCCAGCCGCGGGGTCGTCATCTACGTGCGCGACATGCTGAGCCGCTACCAGCCCGACGCGCTGCGCTACTTCATCTGCGCCGCCGGGCCCGAGAGCAGCGACTCCGACTTCACGTGGGCCGAGTTCGTGCAGCGCACCAACTCCGAGCTCGTCGCCGGCTGGGGCAACCTCGTCAACCGCACGGCGAGCATGATCGCCAAGAACTTCGGGCAGATCCCGCCGCTCGGCGAGCTCGAGGCCGGTGACGAGCAGATCCTCGCGGCGGTCCGGGGCGGCTTCGACGTGGTCGGCGACCTCATCGGGCGGCACCGGCAGCGGGCGGGGATCGCGGAGGCGATGCGCCTCGTCGGCGAGGTCAACGCCTACGTCTCGCGCACCGAGCCGTTCAAGCTCAAGGGCGAGCATCAGCGGGAGCGGCTCGGGACGATCCTGCACGTGCTGGCCCAATGCGTGTCGGACCTCAACGTCATGCTCAGCCCGTTCCTGCCGCACAGCTCCAACGCGGTCGACGCGGTGCTCGGCGGCGACGGCACGCTGACGCCGATGCCACGCATCGAGGAGGTCACCGACTTCGACGACGCCGTCGAGGGGCTGGAGGCGGCGGTGCCCCCGGTGCGGGACTACCCGATCATCACCGGCGACTATTCCGGCTTCGCGCCGTGGGGGCCGCGCCCGGTCACGCCGGGCACGCCGGTCGCCAAGCCGACGCCCGTCTTCACCAAGCTCGACCCGAGCGTCGTCGCCGACGAGCTGGCGCGGCTCGGCAAGGAGGCCGGCGATGAGGGTGGCGCGTCGTGAGGCGCCGATCGCCATGACCGCCCCCGACGAGGTAGCGAGTCCGCTCGCCTCGAGCGGTCCCGGCGGCCCTCCCGACGCGAGCGTCCCGGGCGCCGACGCCCGGGGCGAGGCGACGTCGGCGCGGCAGGCGTCGGAGCGGCAG
>JBDIAP010000271.1:0-3124 GCA_039812485.1 Kineosphaera sp. | reverse complement strand
CCCGCCGCAGCGGCGCTGGCGGCACCGGCGGCATCCACCCGCACCGCCCGCACGACGTAGCCGGGCGTGCCGGCCAGCCGCGCGTCCTGACCGGCCTGCAGCCCCGTGACACCGACGGGATCGCCGACCTTGACGCGCCCGCCGGAGGCGTCGGCCTGCTGCTTCGTCGCGGCACCGACGATGCCCAGCACCGGCCGGGCGAGCGCCGACCGGGGGTCGAACGCGACGCCGCCGGCCCCGACGATCCGGCCCCGCGTGGGCTGGAGCCGCAGGGCCTCCAGCCGCTCCTGCGCGGTGAGCCCGGGCGCGACGACGTCGGGGCTCCACACGAGCTGCCAGCCCCCGTCGGACCACCGCAGTCGTCCGGTCGTCTCGTAGACCCACGGCGCCTTGTCGGGCTGCACCCGCCAGGAGTGCCGCAGCCCGACCGCGAGGCGCTCGCCGCCGTCGCCGAGGTCGAGGGAGGCGACGCTCACCTCGTGCGGCAGCGTGCCCATGCCGGCCAGGACGGCGGACAGGTCGGCGGGCGGCGGCGTGGCGCCGGCGACCGCACCGGGAGGCACCTGGCCGGCGGCCAGGGCCGCCGCGATGCCGTCGGCCACCCCCGACGCCGCGGCGACCCGCGACGCGAATCTGCCTGAGACCCACCATCCTCCGGCGGCGATCGCCACCGCGAGCGCCACCGCCAGGATGCCTGCGACCAACCCTCTACCGCGCACGGCGACATTCTGTCGGGATTCTGTTCGGGCCGGGTCACATGAGGACTACTGCGCCCGAAGGCTGTGGCGCCCGAGCGCGAAGGCAGGACGGGCCGCTACAGCACGAGCGAGACGCCGACGACGATCGGCAGCGAGACGAGCGACGCGATCGACGTGACGACGGTGAGCGTCTTGAGCGCGCCCTGGGTCGACAGGCCGAGCAGCGCCTTGAACATCCAGAAGAAGTTGCTGTTGACCTGGAGCGCGAACATCGCGCCGGAGGCGATGGCGAGCCCGATCGCCAGCGGCGACACGCTCACCGAGCCGAGCACGGGGGCGATGATGCCGGCGGCGGTGATGGCCGCGACCGACACCGAGCCGATCGCCAGGTGCAGCACCGCCGCGATGAACCACGCGAGCAGCACGCTGAGCAGCACCGGAGCCCCGGCATCGGCGGAGAAGAGCCCCGCGAGCATCTCGTCGAGGCCCGTCGCCTTGATGACGGCCCCGAGCGAACCGCCGACGCCGGTGATGAGCAGGATCTCGCCGGTGGTGTGGAAACCCTCGCTCATCGCCTCGCCGGTCTGGTCGGGCCCGATGACGCGCCGCGCGAGCACGTAGGCGCCGACGAGGCCGACGAAGAGCGCGATGTTGGCGTCGCCGATGAACTCGATGAACGGTGTCGAGAAGCCGAAGAGCTGCGCGAAGGCCCCGAAGGCGATCATGAGCAGCGGCACGACGATCGGCAACATCGACACGAGCAGCGACGGGGTGTGCTCGGGCAGGTCCTCGCCCGAGATCGAGCGGGCCTCCTGCTCGATCATCGCCTCGTCGGGCTCCTCGTCGCGCTCCGGCTTCCAGTAGCCGGTGCGCAGGATGATCCCGTAGACCAGCACCGTGAGCACCGCGGTGACCGGCCCGATGACGATGCCGAAGAGCAGCCACGTGCCCAGCGGCAGCCCGAGCAGGCCGGCGATGGAGATCGCGGCGAGGCCGGGGATGACGAAGACATACCCGCAGAAGATGCCGGTGCCCAGCGCCGCCGCCATCAGCGGCAGCCCCCGCGCACCGAGGAACGGGGCCGTCGACCGCGCGACCGGCGAGGCGAGCACGACCTGCACGTCGACGTAGATCGAAGGGAAGATCACCGACAGCGCGACGGTCATCGCATACGGGAGTCTCGTCGCGCCGACCGCCTTGACGAGGGCCTGCACCATGCGCCGGAACGCGCCCGTGGCGTGCAGCAACGCCCCGATGATGACGCCGAAACCGATGAGCAGGCCGACCTCGGCCATGATCTCGCCGAAGCCCGTCGTGATGGCCTTGAGGGTCTCGGCGAAGCCCGCCCCCGACGCCAGCCCCAGGTAGAGCGACCCGAGCACCAGCGAGATCACCGGATCGACCTTGACCTTGATGATGAGCAAGACCACGAGCAGGATCGCGATGACGGTATGGACGGCAATCATGAGCAGTCTCCCCACGTCGTTGTGAGCGGCACCTCGTTGCTCGGCCCGTCGTGGTGAGCGGCTCGCGCTGCGCAGCCGACCGGACCGTTCCGGTGAATCTAGTGCCGGGCGCCCCCGCGGGCGAGGCAAGCGGCGGCGGAATCCTGCCCGGGACAGGACGTTTCTCGACACCCCGGGCAACCGACCAGCGTGGCACGACAGACACGACACAGGAGTGACCCATGACCGACCGCCGCCTGCTCGTCGTCCACCACTCGCCGTCGCGGTCGATGCGCGCGCTCACCGACGCCGTCGTCGCGGGCGCGGGAGACGACCTCATCGAGGGCGTCGAGGTCGTCGTCCGACCGGCCCTCGAGGCGAGCGCCGCCGACGTGCTCGGCGCGGACGGCATCCTGCTCGGCACCCCCGCGAACTTCGGCTACATGTCGGGCGCGCTCAAGCACTTCTTCGACTCGACGTTCCTCGCGATCGGCGGCGCGCTCGGTGACGACGGCACAGCGGGCGCCGGCGGCCCAGCGGGCACGGGCGACTCGGCGGGCACGCGCGACTCGGGGGGCACGGGGCGCGCCGGCTCCGGCGCGCTCCCCTACGGTCTCTACGTCCACGGCCGCTACGACACCGGCGGCGCCGTGCGCGCGGTGCGCTCCATCGTTCGGGCGCTGCCGTGGCGCCAGTCGGCGCCGGTGCTCGACGTGCTCGGCGACGTCACCGACGAGCACCTGGCCGGAGCCTACGAGCTGGGCGGCACGCTCGCCGCGCTCCTGACGACCTGACCCGTGGCGACGCGTGCCGGCCACCCGCACCGTCGGGGGCCGGCCCCGCGGCCCGGCCAGAAAAAATTGCGCCCCAACGACTCCCACAGGTCGGTCCCGCGCGAGACAGTAGACGGCAGGGTCGCGGTCGAGCCCGCGGCTGGGTCGATGGACACTGCCGGTGGGAGTGCCGGCGCAGGCGACTCGG
>JBDIAP010000270.1:0-3145 GCA_039812485.1 Kineosphaera sp. | reverse complement strand
CGACATCGGCGTCGAGGTCGGTGCTCGCGAAGAGCGTGCCCTGCCCGACGCCAGCGCTCATCCCTGGGAACGGCTTGTGCAGCACGAGCGTCGTGCCCGCCGGAGCGCCGACTTCGAGCCACCGGTTGTCGCCGAAGGTCTGGTCGACCTTCACCTCCAGACCGAGCGCGTCGACGTAGAAGTCGCGGGCACGATCCTGATCGAAGACGAACACGGTCACGGTCTTCACTGTGTTGATAGCCATGAATCTACAATAGGTAGGAAAAAACCTACCTGTCAAGATGAATGGGGTCGAGGCCGTTGGCGGACCAGTCGGACGGCCACCTCATTGACTGGACTCTCACACGCGGGGAATCTCTCGGTACTGCTGCTTTTGGTTGCGGTCACGCACGACAACGCCGAGAGATCGCAGCTCGTCGCGAGCATCTTCGGCTGCCCCCATTCGTTTGTCGGTGAGGGCGCGCTGCCGCGTTCGGAGGAGGTCGTCTACGCGTCCGTCCACGCCATTGGCCCCGTCCACCCAGGTGACGTAGGCGTTCTCGTACGGGTCTGTTTTGCCCTGCCACGGATAGCCGAGCCTTTCGAAGGCATGCTGTAACCGCACGGTGAGCACGGTGTCGGTCTTGGTGCGGGAGAGCTCGTGCGTCCGTGAGTCGGTGACGACGAGGTCTTTGCCGTCGGTGAATACGCCGCCGATTCGAGCCCGGTCGATGAGCTGACTCGTAGCCCCGCTCTCGATGGTGACGCCACCCCCCGATACCGTGACGACGCTCACATCTTTCCGCCACTCACGGGTGATCCAATACCCCACACCCGCGCCCAGGAGCGTGAGGACGGGGATCGCCCAAACAAGCGGCAAACGCGCGGCGATACGCAGCGGGCCGGGGGCGTCGCCCGCCAAGGAGAGCAGCCACTCCACGAAAGGGCCGACGGCGAACGCAGCACCGAAGCCGACAACCGCGCCCGCGACGCAGAAGCCGACGATCCATCGTCTCGGGATTGTGATGGTTGTCTCGTTCTCAGTCATGCGGTTCTGCTCCTCGCTGCATACGCGGGGTGAGATAGCCCAGAACGGTGCGCCGAAGTTCCGGCAGTGGCGAGGAACCAGCCCTGGCGTTCAGGTAGGTCGCATCGACAATCACTTGCAACCAGGTCGCCGTCTCAACCGGATCAAGGCCGGGGTCGACGTCTCCGTCAGAAATGCCGCGCGCGATCAGCGCAGCCAACCCGTCTGTGAGCACTTCGGCGGTACGCATCACCACGGCAATGAGAACGGGATCGTGCTCGACCCGGCGCAACAGCTCAACGACCATTCCCGAGGCACCCGGATCGGCAGCGTCCTTAGCGAGTTCGCTGAGCACATCAAGGATCGCTGGAACGGGCGCCTCGGCATCAGCGTGCCGTGCGATCAGAGCCTCCGCCGCAGGCAGGTCGCGCTCGAAGATCGCCCGGAACAGTGCCGCCTTGTCGTTGAAGTAATAGAAGATGCTCGCCTGGCTGACCCCGACCACCCGAGCGATGTCAGCCACGCTCGTGCGCTCATACCCCTGCGTGGAGAACAACCGGCCGGCTTCAACGGTGATCTGCTCCCGCTTCCGCGCGACCCGCTCAGGATCGACTCGTCTTGCCATGCGCTCCTCGATGAATAGTCTGAGTACTCAGTCAAATAATAGTACCAGCCGCGCACAGCACCCAAGCAGCCTCCGACGAGCAGCAGTTCGGCCTCGGCGGGAGTGAGGGCACGTAGCGCCTCGATTTCGGACGGCCACCTCGCCGGCATCGCATGGGTCGCGGGACGCGCCTCGATGCCGTCACCAGGCGAACGGCGGTGACGGACGGCATCGAAGCGACTTACAATGATCGGTGTTCGGCGCGGGCGGCGAGGGCAGCGATCACGTCGCCGAAGTCGGCGCTGACGCCTGCTCCGACGTCGCCGGCGGTCGGGTCGGGGCCGTCGACGGTGCACCGGTAGGTGATCCGGGTGCCCGCGGTGGTCGGTTCGAGTTCGTGCCGGACGTGGACGGTCACGCCGGCGCCTGGCACTTCGGTGACGTCCTCGAAGCCGCGATCCTGCTCCACCCATGCGAGTGTGAAGGGCAGCTCGGTGGCATCCGGGAAGACCATCACGGCGGTGGCACCGGCGGCGAAGGGGCCGTTCATCCGGATGCCGGCGACGCCGTCGTTCCACTCGTGCCAGTGCTCGGGATCGGCGAGGACGGCGAACACCTCCGCGGGGGTGGCGGCGCTGTCGCCGGTCACTTCTGTGGTCCACATGATGCTCACGCTCCTGGCTGGTAGGTGCCGGGTTCCCAGCAGCGGGTGGTGACGCCGATGCGGTTCCAGGCGTTGATGGTGACCAGCAGGGCGATGAGCTGCGCGAGCTCCTCCGGCTCGAACTGTGCGGCGGCGGCGTCGAAGACCTCCCGGGGCACATGTCCGTCGGTGAGGACGGTGACCGCTTCGGTCAGGGCGAGGGCCGCCTGTTCGCGCGGGGTGAACCAGTCGGTCTCTCGCCAGGCCGGCAGGGCGTAGAGCCGTTGCTCGGTCTCGCCGCCGGCGCGGGCGTCCTTGGTGTGCATGTCGATGCAGTAGGCGCAGCCGTTGATGGTGGAGGCGTGGATGCGGACGAGTTCGCGCAGCGGCGGCTCCAGGCCGACGCCGGCGACGCCGTCGAGCCGGGCCATCGCTGCCGCGAACCGCGGTGCGAGGGCGTCGAAGTCGAGCCGGACCTGGGTCGCGGCCGGCGCGGGGGCAAGTGTGGTGGGCATGGTGTTTCTCCTTCGGTTGATTCGGGTGGATGCCGTGTGTTCGCGGCGTGTCAGGTCGGTCGTGTCCACCAGTTCGACTGGCTGATGGTGCGGAATCCGAGGGATTCGTACAGCGGTCGGCCGGGGCGTGAGGCGGTGAGGCTCACGGGCTGCGTCGCGCTCTGGAGCGCGTCGTTCATGAGGGCTCGGCCGATACCGCGGGAGCGCGCGTGCGGCAGTGTGGTGAGCCAGTAGATGCCATCCGTGCGTGCGCTCGGCACGCGGATGCACGCCCCCACTGTCTCGGCCGCGTCGGCATCGGTCGACATGCGGGCGAGGGTGACTTCGGCGCGGTGATGCAGGGATGGGCCCAGGAGCCGCCCGACGGGAAAGTCCTC
>JBDIAP010000269.1:0-3159 GCA_039812485.1 Kineosphaera sp. | reverse complement strand
GCTCGGAGCCGCCGGCGCGGAACCGGACGGAGCGGCGCCGCGGGCGGCACCCTGCCCCGAGGGGCCGGGACGGCCGACAGCCGGCGGACGGGGGCCGGGCTTGCCAGGCGTCGCGGCGGGCCGCGCACCCTGCGCGCCCGATGCTCGCCCGCCGGACTTGGCGGCGAGCTCCGCGGGGAACGACTCGCGAATCTTGCGTACGACAGGGGGCTCGATCGTCGAACTCGCCGACCGGACGAACTCCCCTTGATCCTTCAGATGGTTGAGCAGGGTCTTGCTCTCGATTCCGAGCTCCTTCGCGAGCTCGTAGACCCGGACCTTAGCCACTTCTCTCCTCGTCTACGGCCCGGGCTGCCTGCCACCTGCGGATCAGGTTTCGAAAACAGTACGGACCGTTGTCAATGCTGGGTGATGCTCATTGCCGAGTACTCATCGGATGCTCATCAGCGTCAAACCCGCTTTCGGTCTTTTCCTACGGTCTCCGCCGCGGCCGTGTCGGCTGCGTCGGGTTGCCCTGTCGTGTGTGCGGTGAGGTAGTCCCGGACCGGGCCGGTCTCGAGCCCCCCGGCGGCGCCCGCGGTGACCCGCAGAGCGCGTGGGAAGGCCCGACGCCGCAGTGCCACCTCGAAGCACGCAAGGCTCGGGTGGAGCCAGGCGCCTCGGCCGGGCAGGCGGCCTCGGGGATCGGGTCGCAGCTCGAGCCGACCCGCTGGGAATGCCCGCTCGGGCACGGATCCGGTCTCGACACCTGCTACGACCACACGCAACAGTGCCGACCGCTCGTCACGGCGACGACAGCCCACGCACGTGCGCACCGGCCCCGATGCTCCCGGGGACGGACACGGCGCGCGAACGCCGGGCTCCGTCACGCGAGGCGTCACGTCGAACCAGGGACTTGCGAGCGCGGGCAGCACTCACCATGACCGAACGGTCGCGACCATCCTACCGCGATGATCACCGGTGCGCGCCACCCGCCTGCCCGCGCGCAGGCCGGGACTGGCCGGATCCGGCCGCGGTGCGCCCCCGCGCGGGGGGCCGGGCCGCGGGGGCCCGCTCGGTCCGCGGCGACTCCTCGTCCGCTGGGTCCTGCGGCGCCGTGTCCGGCCGGATGTCGATGCGCCAGCCGGTGAGCTTGGCGGCGAGACGGGCATTCTGCCCCTCCTTGCCGATCGCCAACGACAGCTGGTAGTCGGGCACGATGACCCGGGCCGCCCGAGCCGCGCGGTCGACGATCTCGACCGCCGAGACCCGCGCCGGCGACAGGGCGGCCGCCACGAACGTCTCGGGATCGTCGGAGTAGTCGACGATGTCGATCTTCTCGCCGCGCAGCTCGGCCATGACCGCCCGCACGCGCTGTCCCATCGGGCCGATACAGGCGCCCTTGGCGTTGACGTCCTTGACGGTCGAGTGCACGGCGATCTTCGTGCGGTGCCCCGCCTCACGGGCCAGCGCCGCGATCTCGACCGTGCCGTCGGCGATCTCGGGCACCTCGAGCGCGAAGAGCTTGCGCACGAGGTTGGGGTGCGTGCGCGACAGCCCGATCTGCGGGCCGTTGGGGCCGCGCTTGACCGACACGACGAAGCAGCGCAGCCGCTCGCCGTGCACGTAGCGCTCGCCGGGGACCTGCTCGGCCGTGGGCAGCAGACCCTCTACCGTGCCGAAGTCGACGAGGACCCCGCGCCCCTGACTCTGCTGGACGACGCCGGTGACGATGTCGCCCTCGCGGCCGCGGAAGTCGCCGAGGATCGCGTCGTCCTCGATGTCGCGCAGCCGCTGCAGGATGACCTGGCGGGCCGTCGAGGCCGCCACCCGTCCGAAACCCTCCGGGGTGTCGTCGAATTCCGGACCGGGCTCGCCGCGCACGCCGTCGTCGTCGACGGGCGCGTCCTCGCGGGCCCACACGACGACGTGACCGGTCTTGCGGTCGAGTTCGACGCGGGCATGCCGGAACGAGCCCTCGGTGCGGTGGTAGGCGAGCAGCAGCGCCTGCTCGATGGCGGGCACGATGACGTCGAGCGGGATGTCACGCTCACGCTCCAGGGCGCGCAACGCGGCCAGGTCGATATCCATCAGTTCTCCTCGGTCTCGTCGGGCCCGTCCGGCAGGTCTGCCTCGTCGAGCTCGTCAACGGCGTGCGTGAACTCGACCCGCACCTGGGCCCGGTGCAGCGCGGCGTAGTCGACGAACCGCACGGCCTCATCGTTCCCCGCGGCCTTCGGGTCGGCCAGGCGAAGCCCCTCCGCGCCGGCGGCCACGATGCGGCCCGCGAGCGTGCTGCCGTCGGTGAGCGCGAGGGTGACGAGCCGTCCCACGTTGCGGCGGAAGTGACGGGGCTCGGTCAGCGGCCGAGACGTGCCCGGCGAGGTCACCTCGAGCACGTAGGGCGCCGAGCCCAGCACGTCGGAGGCGTCGAGGGCGTTGTCGATCGAGCGGGTCGCCTCCGCCACCGTGTCGAGCTCCACCGGCGGCACCGGGGTCGTCTCGTCACCCGGCGCCAGACCGGCGAGGTCGTCGTCGACGGCGATGCGCACGAGCCGGCGCTTGCCGGCGCGGGTGATCCGAAGGTCGTCGACGAGGAGCCCGAGCGGCGCCACCGCCTGCTGCACGTCGTCGCGCACCCGCCGCTCCAGGCCGTCGGAGCCGTGCTGAGTCATGGGCTTGCCTCCTGCCGGCCGTGTCGGCCTCTGTCGACGACACGTCGCGTAGGCCGTCCGTATTCACCTTCGTGTCCGATTCACCGTCGTGTCCCGCGTCGCGGGAGCCCGGCGGCCAGACGTCCCAACACTCTAACCAGAGCCCCGCCTGTGCCGAATGCCGTCCTGCGTCAGTCATCATCGAACGATGCGCCCGCCCGTCGAACGACCCGCGACGACCAGCGCCGCAGCGCACCGGTGGCTCGCCCGACCACCGTCGGGGCCGACGGGTCGGTCCGCCCGGGCAGGGCTGCCGTGCACACGCCGGGAGCTGCTGCGGCTCCTCGGGGCGACGTCAGGTTTTGCCCTGCTCGGCGCGACGAGCGGCTGCGGGCTGCGGCTGGAGCGCGACGCGCCGCCGCTGCCCCTGCTGCCCTCGGCGCACCCCTACCCGGCCGGGGCGGCCCTGCGCACCGAGCTGGCCCGCAGCAGCGCGGCGCTGGCCGCGGCCCAGGCATGGAGCGAC
>JBDIAP010000268.1:0-3170 GCA_039812485.1 Kineosphaera sp. | reverse complement strand
GGTCGGTGGGGTGTTGGCGGTCGGTGGGGCTCTCGGTCCGGGCTCGCCGGTAGACGTGTGCGGCGACAACCATCCGGCCTTCGGCCTCCCGCCAGGCCCATCCACGCCGCCGCACACGTCTACCGGCGAGCCCTTGCAGGTCACCTTGTGGGGGTGGCCCGTCGGGGGTGGCCCGTCGGGGGTGGCCCGTCGGTCGGGTTGTGGGCCCTGGGTCGCCTTGTGGCCCGTGGGTCATCTTGTGTGACCGTGGATCACGTGTGATGTGGGCTCGGTTGCCTTACCTCGGGTTGCCTCAGGGGCCTTCGGTCGGACCTGACCCGACCTGTCCATGTCCACGTCTACCGGCGGACCCGCTCGGTCCCTTGCTTGGCCGGACGCTCTGTGGGCGTCCCGCTTCAGGTTGTGCTCGTCGTGAGGTCGTCGCCGATCGTGACGGCTCCGGGGCTGACGACCGAGGCGTACACGCCTGGGCAGCCGCTCGGCAGCTCTTCGATGCGTAGTTCGGCATCACCGAGCCGGACGCGCTCCCCGATGAGGGCGGCCAGCGCGTGCGGGTCGCCGTCGAGGAAGACGTTGGCCCGCGTGGTCTGCGGGGTCTCGGCCCCGGCGACGAGGTGCACAGGGCGCTTCTTGCGGCGGTCACCGATGAGACCCTCCGTACCGACCTGTGCGCGGGGCAGCCGCTCCCCCGGCTCGCCCTTGACCGGGTAGACCGCGAGATCGCGCACGCGCAGGGCCGCCCCTGGTGGCCTCGGCTCGCCATGTTCGCTCATGCGGGCAACACTGCCACCGCGCGTCAGGAGTGGGAACCCGCGCGTCCCATGACCCTTCCCCCATGACCTGTGCCACCGTCGCGGGCCGAGCCGGCCCGGTCGACGGCCGGCTCACGGGCCGCTGTCTACAGTGAGCGGCGTGCCGCCGCTGCGTCCCGCCCTCGCCGACGCCCTCGGCGTGCTCGCCTGCCCGCACTGCGGCTCGTCGCTGCAGGCCGGCGACGAGGGTGGACGGTCGTCGTCGCCGGTGCGGTGCGAGCGGGGTCACGCGTTCGACGCCGCCCGACAGGGCTACCTCAGCCTGCTGACCGGCGGCGGGGCCCACGGTCTGCACGCCGACGACGCCGACATGGTCGCCAGTCGCGAGCGGGTGCAGGCCGGCGGAGTCCTCGCGCCCGTCGCCGACGCCCTCGTCGACGCCCTGCGCGCGGCGGCGCCCGCGCCGGGCGCGCTCGTCGACGTCGGCGGCGGCACCGGCTACTACGCCGCGGCCTGTCTCGACGGGCTCGACCGCCACGACCGGCACGACGGGCACGACCGCGACGACCGCGACGACGGGCACGACCGGCACGGCGGCGAGATGACAGCGGGAGTCCGCCTGAGTGCACACGACAGTGTGCGACTCGGAGTGGTGCTCGACCTGTCCCGATATGCCGCCCGGCGTGCGGCGCGGGCGCATCCGCGGCTCGCCGCGGTCGTCGCCGACGCCTGGGGTGCGTTGCCGCTGCGGGACGGCGCCGCCGGCGTCGTGCTGTGCGTCTTCGCGCCCCGCAACTCCGCGGAGTTCGCGCGCATCCTCGCGCCCGGCGGGGTGCTCGCCGTCGTCACCCCGCGGGCGGGACACCTCAGCGGGCTCGCCGACGTCGAGGGCGGGCTGCGGGTCGATCCCGACAAGTCCGACCGGCTCGCCGCACAGCTCGCCGGATGGACGCGGCTCACGACCCACCATGTCGACACGCGCGTCACCGTCGACGGGCCGGCCGCCGCCGACCTCCTGCTCATGGGCCCTGCCGCCTGGCACGTCGACGGCACCGCGCTGCGACGCCGGCTGGCGGAGCAGCGGCCGGTCGAGACTCGGCTCGCGGTCGACGTCACGCTTGCGACACCCGATGCCTGAGGGGCCCGGCCCGGGCACGACGCCCGATGATCCCCGTGGCCCGACGCACCGACCGGCCGCGAACCCCGTCGGGGGCTCGTCCGCGCCGGGCGGGCGGCTACCCGGGGCGATGCCCGCCGACTCGACCGACCCCGACCTGCGGCGCCTCGGTGCGCGTCCCGCGTCACGACTCGCGGACCTCGTCTCGGCCGTCTTCGACCCGCTCATCCTCGTCTCGGCCACGCTCGTCGCCGTGGGCGCCGCCGCGACGTCGCCCGCCTGGGTCGGCCTCGCGTGGGCGGCTGCGGCGATGGCGGGATGCGCACTGGCGCCCGAGATCGTGCTCCGGCTGCTCGTGCGGGCGGGGTCGGTCGGCGACCGGCAACTCGTCGTCCGGGCCCACCGGCACACGCCCATGCTCATTGCCACGGGCTGCATCGCCGTGACCCTGCTGCTGCTCGTCGTGGGCGGGGCGCCGCAGGCCCTGGTCGCGCTCGTCGTGACGATCCTGCTCGGGCTGGCGGCCATGATGGCGGTGACGCGGGTCTGGAAGGCCTCGGTGCATGCCGACGTCGCCGCCACGTGCGCGACCGTCGCCGCCACCTACCTCGGGCCGTGGACCGTGTGGGCCGGGGTGCCGATCGTCGCGGCGGTGTGCTGGGCCCGCATCCGGTCGGGCCGGCACTCGCCCGCCCAGGTCGCTGTCGGCGTCGCGCTCGGCACCGCGCTCACTCTCGCGGTCTTCCCGCGACTGCTCTGATCCGCGTCGAGACGACTCGGGGCACGCCCCTGCCGCCGGGCCGGTCAGGCGTCATCGGTCAGGCGTCGTCGATCACGAACCGCCAGAACGCCGCGGCCCCGATGGCCATGATCCAGATCGTCATGACAAACACCCCCGAGGCCGCGCTCATTGTGCTGCCGGATTGATACAGCGCCGCCGCGGCTCGGTCCGGCAGCCAGCGGGCCCACGTCGTCGCCGCCGCCAGGAGCGGGGAGACGACGAGCACGAGGACGAGCACGCCGGCCAGCGCTCCGGCGAGCTGCCGCACGAGCGTCGCCACGACGTGCGAGAACGCCCCCATCAGCGCGAGGTAGCCGACCATTCCGCCGACCTCACCGGCCGTCTGGCCGACGCCGCCCCCCGCACTCTGCGAGGGCGACGCCCAGAGCGCCACGAGCAGGCCGACGCCCACCGCCACGACCGCGCCGACCGTCACGACGAGTGCCGCCGCCACCGTCTTGGCGGCGAGCAGCGCGGTGCGGGCGGGCACCGCGAGCAGGGACGTGCGCACCTGCCGGCC
>JBDIAP010000267.1:0-3202 GCA_039812485.1 Kineosphaera sp. | reverse complement strand
TCGACGTGCTCGGGTCTCGACGTGCTCGGGTCTCGACGTGCTCGGAGCTCGGCGCGCTCGGACGTGTTGGGATCTCGCACGCCAACCCCGACGTTCGCCGGCGACACGATCCACGCCTGGAGCGAGGGGCTCGAGCGGCTCGGCGTGCCGGCACCGGAGCAGGCGCCCCCTGCGCGCGTCGGGCCAGGGGCGGCGTCACCCCTCAGCCCATGGCGACGCACGCGACCGCGACGCCGCACAACAGCAGGCCCGCGCCCTGCAGCCGGTCGATGTGCTCGCGCAGCAGGCCGGCGGCGAGCAGGATCGTCACCGCCGGATAGAGCGACGTGAGGATCGCGGCGACCGTCATGGGGCCGGACTGGGTAGCGAAGAGGTAGGCGAGGCTCGCCCCGGCGCTCAGGACGCCGGCGAGGACACCGCCCGAGGCCGCCGACCGGCCTGGTCGCCACGTCGCGCCCGTGGCCGCCGCCGTCGCGACGAGCAGCAGGATGGCGACGGCTTGGCTCAGCGCGACCGGGCCCAGCCCGGCCTCGCGCGGGATCCGCCCGAAGGCGACGAAGAGCATCCCGAAGCCGACGCCGGCGAAGACGGCGTCGCGCAGGGCCCCGGTCCCCGCGTCAGACACAGGCGCGTCAGCCACAGGCGCGTCAGCCACAGGCGCGTCAGCGGCAAGCGCGTCCTCGACGCGTGACACGAGCCAGATGCCGGGCAGGGCCGCAGCGATGCCGAGCCACACGAGGCCGCTGGGCCGTTCGCCGAAGGCCAGGCCCGCCGCGACGGGCACGAGCGCGGCCCCGACGGCCGAGATGGGCGCCACGACCGACATCCGCCCGGTCGCGAAACCCCGGTAGAGGCAGACGGTGCCGAGCGTGTTGCCCACGGCGGCCAGCAGGCCCCAGGCCCAGTCGGCGCTGTGGGGCGCGCCGGCGAGGGCGGGCACGGCGACCGCGACGAGGCCGATGACCGCGCAGGATGCCAGCTGGCAGCAGAAGGCGACGGCCCAGGCGGTCGCGCGTCGGGAGGTGATGCCGGCGGTGAAGTCCGAGATCCCGTACGCGAGCGCCGCGCCGAGCGCGAGCAGGAGTGCGATCACAAGGGGTCAGTATCGCCCGAGCGGCCATGGGGCTTCCCGCTACCGCGCCCCGATGGGCCGCGCCCGTCGCCGTGCGCGCCGTCAACGCTGCGCGCGGGTGCGAGCCGACGACGCAGCCCACGCTCGCCTCCGCGCATCATCCACGCGTGGTTCATGCGCAGCACGGGCGCGGCGGGTCGCGCCCAGCGGGCGACGCCGGGGGCGGCGATGGCGACACGTTGCCGGTAATCCATGCGGGTGCCCTCTCCCGCGGGCCGGACCAGCATGCTCGCCCAGCCCAGCAGATCGCCGTCGATCCGGACGACGAGGAGTCCGCCGGACCGGTCCTCGAGCTCCCGCGTCAGCACGAGCCGCAGCGTGTAGGGCAGCGCGGAGCGCACGGTGAGGGCGACGCTCTCCTGAGCCGCCGGTGCCGGGCGCGCCGAGCGCACCTGCGGCCACCAGCTCGGATAGTGCAGGGGGTCGGCGAGCACGTCGACGACGTCCCGGACATCCGCAGTGACGGTCCACACGTGCGCGAAGTCGAAGAGCCGTCCCACTCGTCCGACCGTAGGGGGTCGGTGCGACGATGACGTATGGCCCACCTGGACCTGGACGCCGCCGTCGACCGGCTCTATGGCGCGGCACCCGACGTGTTCGTGGGCGAGCGCAAGCAGCTCGCCGCGGACGCCCGCGCGGGCGGTGACCGGGCTCTGGCGACGCAGATCCTCGCGCTGCGCAAGCCGACGCTGTCGGCGTGGGCGGTCAATGTGGCCGTGCGGGCCGAGCCGCCGGCTCTGGTCGACTTCGAGGACTTCGCGGAGCGCATGCGCGCGGCGCAGAGCAGCTCCGACGGTGCGGCCATGCGCGCGCTGGGGCGCGAGCGGGAACCGCTGCTGACCCGGCTCCAGGACGCGGTCGCCGACCGCGCCGAGCAGGGCGGCCAGACGTTGACTCCCGCGGTGCTCGCGGAGGTGCGATCGACGTTCGTCGCGGCGATCGCCGATCCGGCCGCCGCGGAGCGGGCACTGTCGGGGCGCCTGCTGCGGGCGCTCGCCTATGCCGGGCTCGGGGAGGTCGACCTCACCGCCGCGACCGCGGGCCCGGTGAAGGCTCGCGCGCGAGCCGGGCAGACGGCGGCCTCCGCGCCGCCGGCGGAGCCGAGGTCGGGCCAGAAGGCGGCGTCGGCAGCGCAGCCCGAACCAGCACCGAGCTCCGCGCGCGGAGCGGCTCGGGATCCGGCAGCGGCATCGGCATCGGCATCGGAGGCAGGGTCGGGACCGGTCTCGCAGGGGCCGGCGTGTGAGTCGTCCGCTGCACCGGCACCCGACGACGCCCATGCCGCTGCGCGGCGACGACTGCGGACGCGGGCGCAGGACCGCCTGGCCGACGCCGAGCGCGAGGTCACGGCTCGGTCGCTCGCGCATGCCCAGGCCAAGGAGCAGGCCGACCGCGCGGAGGCGCGGCTCGCCGAACTCGAGCGGCTCCTACGCCGCTCGAGGTTCGAGGCGGCCGCGGCCCGGGAGGCCGCGCGACGGGCCGAGGCAGCACTCGCGGAGGCGCACGAGACTCGCGCAGACGCGGCAGCCGAGGTCGACGCCCTGACCGACCGCCCTTCGCCCACGTGACCCTCGCCCGGTCGACCTCACCGATCGATCGCTCGATTGACGCCCGCCGAACCACGCCGCTGAAGGCCGGGCCAGCAGTCGAACGCCCCGCTGCTCAGAACGGCGGATGCTCCCGACGGTAGGACTCCAGGTCGTGCCGGGCGTGTTCGAGCTCGGACCGGGCGCTCTCGAGCTGCTCGCGCAGGCGTCGCTCCTCCTCGCGACGCTGACGCTGGGCGCCTCGGTGCCAGTCGCGCACCGGATCGGTCTCGTCGGCGTCCGCTCGATGCGTGGCGGCCGACGCGCTCGCTGCCCCCGGGTGCCGCGCCCCAGCTGAGCCCCGCGGGTCGCCCGACTCCTCGAGCTCCGAGCAACGGTGCGCCTGCGTGGTCACCTCGGTGCCCCCGTCACCGCACGAGCCTCCCAGTCCGGCAGCGTTCGACCCATCGACAGCAGCCACCGCCGCCTCGCCGACACCAGCCCCATCGACAGGCACAGCATCGGCATCGGCATCGGCATCGGC
>JBDIAP010000266.1:0-3204 GCA_039812485.1 Kineosphaera sp. | reverse complement strand
GCTCGTTCGCGTCGCGCTCGTTCGCGTCGCGCTCGTCCGCGCCCAGCCCGAACCCCGTCCGTCGGCGGCGCTCGCGCCCCCCGGCGCCGTCCTCGGCAGCGTCCGCAAGATCCTCGATCTGGGCGGCGCCGGCTTCGAGATGCCTCGCGACGGCCCCGTGCAGTCGCGCTCGCTCGGAGAGGCTGGCGGCGGCATACACGACCTCACGCACGAGCGCGTCCGCGAACCGGTGGCCGGCTCCCTCGCCGCGCGTGAGCAGCCCGACCTCGGCGAGTCGTCGCAGCTCGCGGTGCACGTCCGGCACCCCGCCGAACCGGTCGGTGACCGCGCTCAGCATGTCGTCCGTGAACTGCGGGCCGATGACCGCGGCGGCCCGCAGCAGCAGCTGGTCGTCGCCGAGGAGGCCGTCGACCCTTGCGAGCACGAGGCGACGCACGTCGAGCGGCAGCGTCGGGTCCGACCCCCACGGTGGCACCGGGTCGGCGGCGCACGACAGCAGGTGTTTGAGCATGAGGGGGTTGCCGCCACTGCGGGCGATGGCGTCGGACAGTTGGCCGCCGGAGAGCCCCCCGTGCCCCCAGAGCCGCGCGAGCCCGCGACTGTCGTCGGGCGACAGGCCGTCGAGCCGCACGACCGATGCCGCTTCGGCCGCCGACGCGATGGGTGCGTCGGGGCGGGTCCCCACGAGCACGAGCAGTGGCAGGGCCGGGGATCTGGCCATGAGATCGAGCAGGAGCAGTGTCGAGAGTCCATCGAAGCGGTGCGCGTCGTCGACGACGACGACGGACCCCGGGCGTGCCCGCGCCGCGAACAGCGCCGACAGCACGTGGCTCGTGGCCCGCGCCCGATCCTGAGGATCCCAGGCGTGCGCCTTGCCGGCGGCCCGCCCGGTCACGCCGAGGGGAGCGTCGAGCAGCGGCGCCAGTTCGGGGAGCCCGGTCGCGGCCGCCGCGTCGTCGATCGCGGCGACGTCAGGGGTGCGGCCGTCGAAGAGCAGCTCGCGCCACACCGGACGCCACGGCAGGTAGGGGCGGATGTCGCCCGGCAGGGGTACGTCGGTGCGCACGACTTCGCGCGCCGGAAGCGCGTCACACACCGCGTCGAGCAAGGCTGTCTTGCCGATCCCGGGGTCCCCGACGACGAGCAGCGCGGCGCCGTGTCCGCGGGCGGCGCGCCGCGCGAGAGCCGCGACGAGGCGCTGGTGGGTCGTGCGCCCGACGAACGGGGCCCCGGCTCGACCCGCCCACCCCGTGCCCTCCGGCGACGGAGCGACATCCACGCCGCAGCCGCCCGAGGCCACCGCGCCCACCGCGTAGACGGTGAGCTCACCTACGCCCTTGAAGTCTCGCCGGATCGCCAGCGGCCGCAGCGCCGCGTCGCACCGCTGCGCCGTCTCGGCGTCCATCCACACCCGCAAGGTCGGCACGGAGCTGGCCGGCACGGAGCTGGTCGGCACGGACCTGGTCGGCGCGGTGCCGGTGGCGGTGGCGGTGGGCGCGGGGTCGGTCGGCATGGTGTCGGTGGGGACAGGGTCGGTCGGCAAGGGGCCGGTCGGGAAGGTGTCGAGCGGCAGGGTGTCGATGGGCACGGGGTCGGCGGGCACGGGGTCGGCGGGCACGGTGTCGGTGGGCAGAGGGTCCGGCCCCATGGAGTCGGCGCGGGCTGCCGCGGAGGCCAGGCGGGCGGCGAGGTTGACGGTGGCGCCGACGACGACGTATTCGCGGTGGTCCGGTGAGCCGAGCTCGGCGCAGAACGCGGCGCCGGTCGCGATCCCGGCGGCGGCGTCGAAGCCCGCCGCGCGCGCCGCGTCCACGAGCTGCCGCGCACACGAGACGGCGGCCGCGGCGTCGTCGGGCCGGGCCCGTGGCGCTCCGAAACCCAACACGAGCTGGAAGCGCGGGCCGCCGCCGTCGATCTGGCGTAGGTGCCCGCCGCAGCGGTCGATGACGGCCGCAGCCTCGGGCAGGAAACCCGCCAGCGGCCCGACGCCGTCGGCCGTCGGCCCGAGCGTCACGAAGACCGTGGTCACGACGCGGTGCTCCGCACCGCCGCGCGGCGCGGCTGCGTGGCTGGGGCGCGGCGCGGTTGCCTGGCCAGGGGGTGGTGCGGCTGCGTGGTTGGCGGACGGTGCGGCTGCGTGGCTGGGGCGGGGCGCGGTTGCCTGGCCAGGGGGTGGTGCGGCTGCGTGGCTGGCGGGTGGCCCGGCTCCGTGCTTGGCGGACGGCGCGGCTGCGTGGTTTGCGGACGGTGCGGCTGCGTGGCTGGGGCGCGGCGCGGCTGCGTGGCCAGGGTGTGCCGCAGCCGCAGCGGTCGGCAGTGACGCGTCGGGGAAGGTCGCCGCCGGCTCCTCCCCTCCATCCGTCCTCGGAGACGCAGGCGAGCACGACACCCGCGACGAGCGGGACGACGACCTGTCTGCCGCAGTCGTTGCAGCCCGGTGCGCCGTCTGGGCCGTGCTCGTCCCGCGAGCGTTGCCCGATGTCGACGCCAGGCCCTCCGGTAGGGCCTGCCCGGCCCCGAACCCCTCGGCGACCACCTCGATGCCTCCGGGCAGCGCTCGGGTCTGCGCGAGGGCAGCGGCCGTCAGCGCGTCACCCCAGACGACGTCGCGGGTGACCCTCCTACGCTCGCGGGTGGCGCGCGGATCGTCCGCAAGCGGCGCGCCGGCGGGGTCCTCCCAGGTCAGCGTCGTGCGCTCGGCACGGCCCGCCGCGACCCCGACACGGAGCCGGGGCTGGGTCGGCGTGGGCGCCGCCCGGGACATGCCGACCGTCAGGTCCAGGTGCACGCCGGTCATGGCGGCCTGCATGCGCTCCGCGGCGGCTCGGGCTCTGGCCGGCGCGTCCGGCCCACCGAAAACAGCGGTGATCGCGTCGCCCGCGAACGCGGAGACGATGCCCCCCTCCCGGGCGACACAGGAGCCCAGTCGCGAGAACGTCTCATCCAGCCACGCGTGCAGCGCCTCCACCCCCCGTGGCCCCAGCTGCGAGACGGCGCGCGTCAGCGGGGTGAACCCGACGAGATCGGCGACGAGCACTGCCCCCACCGTCTCGCCCGTCTCGCGCCTGTGTCCCCGCGCGGACGCCGTGAGTGTCGCCGCCATGACACAAGCCTTGCCCCGGCGATGCGCGGGAGCAACCGTGTATCCCACCCGTTCTCAGCACCCGCTCACCACACCCGCTCACCACACCCGCTCACCACACC
>JBDIAP010000265.1:0-3231 GCA_039812485.1 Kineosphaera sp. | reverse complement strand
GGGGTGTCGAGGGTTGGGGTGTCGAGGGTTGGGGTGTCGCTGACCGGCGCGTCGCGGGTCGGGCTGTCGGGGGTCGGTCCGCCGGGGTGCGGGTCGTGCGTCATCGAGCTCCTTGTGCGGCCCGGTCGCTGCCGGGTGACGGTTCGGTCGTCGCGCCGTCGCGATCGGGTGCGCCCTGCGCGCGAGCGCTGTCGGGGGTGCTCCCCCGCGTCTCTTCGGCCGGTCGGTCGCCGGTCTGCGCCGAAGGACCGGTCTCGTCGGGGTGCGGCGCCCTGCGGCGCCGCACCCCACCCGAGGCGAGCAGCCGCATGGCCACGAGCACCAGCACGACGAGGCAGGCGATCCACTCGGGCCAGTCCCCGACGCGGGTCGCGATCGTAGGTCGGCTCCGCAGCGGCAACTCCCCTGAGAGGACGGCCGAGGTGAACAACGCGGTCTGCTGGTGCGGGGTTCCGTCGGGCGTGATGAGCGCCGACACGCCGACGTTGGAGATGTGCACGACGGAGCGTCCGTGCTCGATCGCGCGGATGCGGGAGATCGCCAGCTGCTGCACCGACTCGTCGGTCATGCCGAAGGTCGCGTTGTTGGTCTGCACGGCGATGAGGGTTGCGCCCTGGCGCACGCTGTCGCGCACGACGTCGTCGACGGCCACCTCGAAGCAGATGTTGAGGCCCACGGCGATGTCGCCGCCGCCGGCCCGGGGCACCCGGAAGAGCCCGACCCGGTCGCCGGCGACGAAGTCGCGGACGACGAGATCGACCTTGTCGGAGAACAGCCGGAAGAACGACCGGTAGGGAATGTATTCGGCGAAGGGCACGGGCCGCAGCTTCGTGTAGCGATCGACGATGCCTGTGCCGGGCACGTAGAGCAGGCTCGTGTTGGAGACGTGATCGACGGGCTCGGAGAGCACCGCTCCGACGATGACGGGTGCCCCGATCGACGCGACCGCCGCCTCGATGACACGCGCGGCGTCGACGTTGCGCAGGGGGTCGATGTCGGAGGCGTTCTCGGGCCAGAGGACGAGGTCAGGGCGGGGGGCGCCGGTGGCCTCGAGCGAGCGGGCGGCCGCCTGTGTCACCGCGACATGGTTGTCGAGCACCGCGCGGCGCTGGGCATTGAAGTCGAGCCCCGCCTGCGGCACGTTGCCCTGGATCGCCATCAGCCGTCCGGTAGGGGTGCCGTCGCCGACCCCGGTGGGCACCGGCACGGCCAGCGGCGCCGCGAGGAGGGCCACCGCGGCCGTGCCCGCCCCGAGGGCCAGGGCGCTCGCGCGCAGGCGCGTGGGCCGGCGCGGGAGGTGACGCACGACATACCGGTGGCCGTGCAGGCGGGTCGCGACGAGCGCCGCGCACGCGGCGAGGCAGGAGCCGGCCAGGGCCACCGCGAACGTGACCCCGGGGGCCCCGGCGAGGGCCGCGACGCGCGCGAAGGGCGCGTCGGCCTGGCTGAACGCCAGCCGCCCCCAGGGGAATCCGCCGAAAGGCGTGTGGCCGCGGGCCCATTCCCCCGCGACCCAGACGAGGGCGACGAGCAGGGGGCGGATCGGGGCCGCGTCGGCCATGGGAGCGGCCGTGCGTGCCCGCTCGGGGTGCCGGCCGGGGCTGGGCCGCAGGAGGCGGTCGCGCTGCACCAGGGCGCAGACGAGCCCGATGAGGCCCACGTAGAGCGCCTCGAGGGTGACGAGCGCGAACCACGGGAACCGGCCGACATAGACGCCCGACCACCACAGCAGCGGGCCGAAGCAGGTGTAGCCGGCGAGCAGGCCGAGCACGAAGCCTTGGCGCGGCCGCGCGCCCGCGGTGGCCAGCGCGAGGAGGCCGACGCCCAGGGGCGCGGCAGGCCACCACCCCAGGGAGGGGAAGGCGGTCCACAGGAGGAGGCCGGCGACCAAGGCACAGCCGACACGGCGTCGCACCCAGTCAGGCTAGGCCATGCCGGCGACCGTGGCCTGCCGCCCACCCCCGCCACCCACTTCTGCGCCCACTCCTGCCACCCACGTCTCGGGGCTTCTGGGGGTTGCTCCGGGCGCCACGTCGCCGCGTCTCTGGGGGTGCTCCGGGCGCCACGTCGCCGCGTCTCTGGGGGTGCTCGGGCCGCGGTGTCGCCACGTCGGCGACGTCGCCCGGCGGGCGCCCGCGGACGTGCCCGACACCGCCGGACAACGTGACAAGGCCCGGTCGCCGTTGGGGCCAGGCTCGACGCCACCAGGCGAGCCTGGCGAGCCTGTTTTCTACTAGGCGAACGGACCTTGTGGGCCGCCAGCAGCGGGCTTCGGTGACCCTGGCAGCCTTCTACGTCGGCGCGGGTCGGACCGCCCGATGCCGCGCCGGACGACGCAGAACGAGGGTGACTCACGACTGGGCGAGAGGGCTCCCAGGGGCACCGGCGGCCTGGTGACGCTGCCGACGACCTGGTCCAAACTAACTCCCTGGCCAGCACTGTCAAGCTGAGACTGACCTGCGCAAACATCCCATCCCCCCAGGTCATGACGGCCGGTCTGGGGATGGTAAGTAACTCGTGAGTTTTCGGACGTCTCGGCGTGTCGGAGCCGACACGCCGAGACGGGAAGGAGCGCGTCATGGTTTCGCGCAAAAGGGCCGCTGACCTGGACGAATGTCCTTCTCGGCCAAGCGGGCCCGCCCTTCCCGAGGCGTGCGGACGATGGCCCTGCCGGCCCCGTCGCCGGGTCTGACAGGGTAGGGCGCATGGCACGCCGCGGACAGCACAGATCAGGCACCGGCGGGACCCCCGCCACCGTCGAACTCGCCACCGCCGCAGTGCCCTTCAGCGAGCACGAATACGTTCACGACCCCCGCGCCCAGTCCTACGGCATCGAGGCCGCCCAGGCGCTCGGGCTCGACCCGCAGGTGGTCTTCAAGACTCTCCTCGTGGCCCTCGAGCCGGCAGCCGGGGCGGGGGGCGCGCACGCCCTGGCCGTCGTCATCGTGCCCGTCGAGCGACATGTCGACCTCAAGGCCGCCGCCCACGCGCTGGGGGCCAAGAAGGCGGCCATGGCCGATCCCGCGGCCGCGCAGCGCAGCACCGGCTATGTCGTCGGGGGCATCAGCCCCTTCGGACAGCGCCGACGACTGCCGACGGTGCTCGACGCCGCGGCGTCGGGGCACGAGACCATCTACGTCTCGGGTGGGCGGCGCGGCTACGACCTGGGGGTCGCGCCCGAGGACCTCGTGCGGGTGCTCGACGCGATCGTCGCGCCCGTCGCCCGCTAGG
>JBDIAP010000264.1:0-3338 GCA_039812485.1 Kineosphaera sp. | reverse complement strand
GCCATGACGACCGACGCGACGTCGGCCGAGGCGGCCGCGACCCACGACCGGCTCCCGCGCACGAGCGCCGCGCCGCGGCAGCTCGTCACCGAGTCCGTGCTCGTGCTCGGCGTCAGCCTCGGCGCGTCGGCGATCTGGGCGGTGCTCGCCCTCATCCGCAAGCTCACCGACCCGGTGGCGCTGGGGCAGCAGACGACGGCGATGAACCAGGCCGTGACGCCCGACCGGCCATGGCTCGACCTCGCCTACCAGCTCGCGGGCATCGGGCTCGGGGTCGTGCCCGCGCTCCTGGCCGTGCACCTGCTGACCCGCGACGACGCCCGCGCGCGCCGGCTCGTCGGCGCCGACGCGCGGCACCCGCTGCGCGACCTCGCGCAGGGGGCCGGGCTCGCGGCGGTCATCGGGCTGCCGGGCCTGGCGCTCTACGTCGCCGCCCGGGCGGCCGGCCTCAACACCCAGGTCGCCGCCGCCAACCTCGACGCCGTCTGGTGGGCCGTGCCGGTGCTCGTGCTCGCCGCGGCGCAGAACGCGGTGCTCGAAGAGGTCGTCATGATCGCCTACCTCTTCACCCGGTGGGGGCAGGCCGGGTGGCGGCTGCCGGCGATCGTCGTGACGTCGGCGCTGGTGCGGGGCTGCTATCACCTCTATCAGGGCTTCGGCGGGGGCGTCGGCAACGTCGCGATGGGGCTGATCCTCGGGGTCGTCTATGCGCGCACGCGGCGCGTCATGCCGCTCGTCGTCGCGCACACGATGCTCGATATCGTCGCGTTCGTCGGCTACACCCTGCTGCGCGGGCACGTGGCATGGCTGTGAGCGCGGGTGCGGTGAACGGGGACGAACGGATGACGTCATCGGGGGCGGCGGCGACCCGCATCGACCCCGAGCGGCCGCTGCACGAGCTGTGGTCGCGCTACCGGCGGCACCGGCCGCGGCTCGTCGGCGCGATCGTCGCCTCGATCGTCAACAAGGTCGCCGACGTCATGCCCGAGCTGCTCATCGGCGCGGCCGTCGACGTCGTCGTGCGCGGTGACGCCTCCTTCGTCGGGCAGCTGCTCGGAGTCGAGTCGCGGCACGCCCAGCTCGCCTGGCTCGCGATCATCAACGTCGTCGTGTGGGTCATCGAGTCGGCCAGCGAATACGTCGCCGACGTGCTGTGGCGCTCGGTCGCCCAGGGCGTGGAGCACGATCTGCGGCTCGAGGCCTACGACCATGCCCAGCACCTGCACCTGGGCTGGCACGAGGGTCGCCCCGCCGGCGCGACGCTGGCGACTCTCAACGACGACGTCAACCAGCTCGAGCGGTTCCTCGACGTCGGCGCCCCGCGCATCCTGCAGACGGCGCTCAACATCGTGCTCGTCGGCGCGGTCTTCGCGATCGCGTCCTGGCAGCTGCTGCTCTTCGCGTTCCTGCCGATCCCGGTCATCGTCATCGGGTCGCTGTGGTTCCAGCGGTTCCTCGAGCCGCTGTATGCCGGGGTGCGGCAGAGCGTCGCGGATCTGTCGGGCACGTTGAGCGCCAACCTCGCCGGCATCGCGACGATCAAGGCGTTCACCGCCGAGGGGCGCGAGCTGCGGCGCATCGAGGCGGCCTCGGACGCCTACCAACGCGCCAACCTGCGGGCGATCCGGGCGTCGGCGGCGTTCGTGCCGCTCGTGCGCATGGCCATCCTCGCCGGCTTCACGTGCACGTTGCTGCTCGGCGGGTGGCGCACGCTCAACGGCGAGCTGGAGGTCGGGCTCTACTCCGTGCTCGTCTTCATGACGCAGCGGCTGCTGTGGCCGCTCACCGACATCGCCCAGGTGCTCGACCTCTACCAGCGCGGCCGGGCCAGCGCCACCCGCATCCTGGGGCTGCTCGTCGAGCCCATCGAGGTGCCGGCCGGATCGGTCTCGCTGGGGGAACGGCCGGCCGGGCGGGTCGAGCTGCGCGGCGTGAGCACCGGCTACGGCGAGGCGCCGCACGTGCTGCACGACCTCGACATCGTCGTGCCCGCCGGCCAGACCCACGCCATCGTCGGCCCGACCGGCGCCGGCAAGTCAACGCTGCTGCGGCTCGTGCTGCGCTTCGACGACCCGCGCGTCGGCACCGTGCTGCTCGACGGGCGCGACGTGCGCGACCTCGACTGGGACTCGCTGCGCGGGGCCATGGGCTATGTCGCGCAGGACGTCTTCGTCTTCGCCGGCTCGGTCGCCGACAACATCGCCTACGGGCGGCCCGACGCGAGCCGCGACGAGATCCGCGAGGCGGCCCGGGCCGCAGCGGCGCTCGACTTCATCGAGGCGCTGCCCGACGGCTTCGACGCGTGGGTCGGCGAGCGCGGCGTGACGCTGTCGGGCGGCCAGCGGCAGCGGCTCGCGCTGGCCCGGGCCCTGCTGCGGCGGCCCGCGGTGCTCGTGCTCGACGAGGCGACGAGCGCCGTCGACAACGAGACCGAGGCCGCGATCCAGCGCTCGCTGCGCGATGCAACCCTGGACTGCACGGCGATCGTCGTCGCCCACCGCCTCTCGACCGTGCGGCACGCCGACCGCATCTGGGTGCTCGACGCCGGGCGGGTCGTCGAATCCGGCACACACGAGGAGCTGCTCGCCGCGGGCGGCACGTATGCCGGGCTGTGGGCCGTGCAGACCGGTGACGTGGGTGCCCGCGACGCGTAGCCGCAGGGGCAGCCCGCGACATCCGGTGTCTCCTCCTGGCGCCCGGCCTTGCGACCGATCGCGCGCAGGGGTGGCCGAGCCGGCCGTGCGGGTCAGAGGCGGATGTCGGCCCGCCCGCGGCCTGTGGCCTCCAGGTAGGAGACCGCCCGGTCCATGACCTGACCCGAGTAGGGGTTCGTGAAGTTCGCCCGGCCGGTGTTGGCCTTGTCGATGGAGTCCGAGGCGTTGCGCAGGTAGACCGCGGTGACCTCCTGATGCGGCGCCAGCTGCCCGGTGCGCCGATCGAGCGCGAGCTGCTGGGCGAACGCGCTCGCGGGCCCCGTGCGGTCGGTGATGCCCGGCTCGATGTGCTCGCCCGTGGCCTGCGCCAGCAGCTCCTTGTCGGAGTCCGTGAGGTAGCGGAAGTCGTTGAGCACCGAGAACGACCGGGCCGGCGTCGCGGCAGGCTGCACCGGCTCGGGTCGCCGCAGTGCCTGCGGTTGCGCCGTGACGTCGTAGGCCGAGGTGAGCCGCATAGTCGCTCCGTGAAGGGTCGGACGAGTGGTGCTTCTTCCCTGCTCCCTTCGGCCGGACGGGTCACGATCTGAGCATTCACGTTGTGCCCCGAGGGGATTCGCGCGAGAGCAGGGCGGGGCGCGTCGGCGCGGGGCCGGCGGGCGATACTGGCGGGCACATGACACGCAC
>JBDIAP010000263.1:0-3339 GCA_039812485.1 Kineosphaera sp. | reverse complement strand
GACTCGAGCCGCTCGAGGGCCGCGTCCGCTGGCGGTTCACGGACGCCGCGGGCCTGGCCGACGCGGTGCGCGGCGCCGACGCCGTGCTGATGTGGGACTTCTTCTCCAGCGCCCTGGCCGACGCGTGGTCGGCCTGTGACCGCCTGACCTGGGTGCACGTCGCCGCGGCCGGGGTCGACACGCTGCTCTTCGACGGCCTGCGCGCCTCCGACGTCGTCGTCACCAACGCCCGCGGCACCTTCGACCGGCCCATCGCGGAATTCGTCGCGGCGAGCGTCCTCGCCCACGCCAAGGCGCTGCACGAGAGTCACGACCTGCAGCGGCGCCGGCAGTGGCGACACCGCGAGACCCGATCGGTAGCAGGTGCGCGCGCCCTCGTCGTCGGCACCGGCGCCATCGGCCGCGAGATCGCCCGCACGCTGCGGGGCCTCGGGCTGCGGGTCGACGGCGCGGGGAGCTGGGCGCGGCCCGGCTACCTCGAGGAGGGCGATCCCGATTTCGCGGTCGTCGTCGACTCCGCGCGGCTCGTCGAGCACGTCGGCGACGTCGACTACCTCGTCAACGCCGCGCCCCTGACGCCGGCGACGACCGGGCTCATCGGCGCACCCGTCTTCGCGGCCCTCAAGCCCGGCGCGCACCTCGTCAACATCGGCCGGGGCGCCGGCGTCGACGAGGCCGCCTTGCTCGCGGCGATCGACTCCGGGCGCCTCGACGGCGCGAGCCTCGACGTCTTCGCCACCGAACCGTTGCCGGCCGATTCGCCGCTGTGGGAGGCTCCGGGCGTCGTCGTCAGCCCGCACATGTCCGGCGACGTCGTGGGCTGGCGCGACACGCTGGCACGGCAGTTCGTCGACAACGCCGAGCGCTGGCTCGCCGGGGAACCCCTGGTCAACGTCGTCGACAAGCAGCTCGGCTACGTGCGCGCCGCGACGCAGGAGCCCACACAGGAGCCCACGCAGGAGGCAGCCCAGGAGGCCACGCCATGACCGATCGGGCCGGCACGACAGAACCGCCCTGCCCTGACCTGTCGGATCACTGCGATCTGTCGGACCTGTCGCATGCGTCGGAGCTGTCGCTGGCGACCGCGACCGAGCTGCTCGCCGGCTATCGCGACGGCACCATCGACCCCGTCGACGCGACCCGCGCGGCGCTGGCCGCCATCGCCGCCCACGACGGGCAGGTCAACGCCTTCGTGCTCGTCGACGAGGCGGGCGCCCTCGAGCAGGCCGAGGCGTCGCGTGAGCGCTGGCGTGCCGGGGCGCCCCTCGGCCCCGCGGACGGCGTCCCGACGTCGATCAAGGACATCCTGCTCACCCGCGGCGCCCCCACGCTGCGCGGCTCGACGCTCGTCGACGCGGACGGCCCGTGGCCCGACGACGCCCCGTGCGTGGCCCGGCTGCGCGAGTGCGGGGCGGTCTTCATCGGCAAGAACACGCTGCCGGAGTTCGCGTGGAAGGGCGTCACCGACTCCGCGCGGCACGGCGTCACCGGCAACCCCTGGGGCGCCCAGCTCACCGCCGGCGGGTCGAGCGGGGGAGCGGCGACCGCGGTCGGGCTCGGCATGGGCGCCTGGTCGGTGGGCACCGACGGCGGCGGCAGCGTGCGCATCCCGGCGAGCTTCACTGGCACGGTCGCGCTCAAACCGACCTACGGCCGCATCCCCCTCTACCCGCCGAGCGCCTACGGCACCTTGTCGCACGCCGGCCCGATGACCCGCACCGTCGCCGACGCCGCGCTCATGATGGACGTGCTCACCCGGCCCGACCCGCGCGACTGGTCGGCGCTGCCGTCGCCGGGCTCGCACCTGTCGGGCCTCGCCGACGGCGTGCGGGGGCTGCGGATCGCCTACAGCCCGACGCTGGGCTACGGCAGCAACGACCCGCAGGTGCAGGCGGCGCTCGACGCGGCGGCGGGCGTCTTCGAGAGGCTGGGCGCGCGCGTCGAGCTCGTCGACCCAGGCTGGCCGGACCCGGTCGAGGCGTTCCACACACTGTGGTTCACGGCCGCCGGCATCGTCGTCGGCGGCTTCGGGGCGGGCGCTCTCGACCGCGTCGACCCACTGCTGGCCCGCGAGATCCGCCGGTATGCCGACGCGTCCGCCGCCGACTACTTGCGGGCCACCGCGGTGCGCATGGCGATGGGGTCGGCGATGGGTGTCTTCCACGAGACCTACGACCTGCTGCTCACCCCGACGATGCCGATCCCGGCGTTCGCGGCCGGGCAGGACGCCCCCGGCGGCTGGCACAGTGAGCTGTGGACGTCGTGGACGCCCTACACCTACCCGTTCAACATGACCCAGCAGCCCGCGCTGAGCGTGCCGGCCGGGTTCACCGACGACGAGCGGCCGATCGGGCTGCAGCTCGTGGGGGCGCGGCACGCCGACGCCCTCGTGCTGCGGGCCGGCGCCGCCTACGAGGCCGCGACCGACTGGCACACCCGGACCCCGACCCTGCTGCGCCGAAGGAGCACCCCATGACCGACCGGTTCCTGACGATCAGCCTCCCGGCGCGCGGCGTGACGTGCCGCGCGCGGCTCGAGGATCGCGCGGCGCCGCGCACGTGCGCCGCCGTGTGGAACGCCCTGCCGCTGGAGTCGCAGGTCTACCACGGCAAGTACGCGCGCAACGAGATCTACGCGCTGCTGCGGCAGTTCGCCGACGTGGACCCGGGCGCCGAGAACACGACGGTGACGCCGATCCCCGGCGACGTCTGCTGGTTCACGTTCACCGGTGACGCCCTCGGCAACCCGGCCTACGGCTACGAGCGCGAGGGCGAGCACCGCGCGACCCGCCAGATCGTCGACCTCGCGGTCTTCTACGGTCGCAACAACCTGCTCATCAACGGCGACCAGGGCTGGGTGCCCGGCAACGTCTTCGCGACGATCGTCGAGGGGCTCCCCGAACTGGCCGCCGCGTGTCAGGACCTGTGGATGGGCGGTGTCCGCGGCGAGACGCTGCGTTTCGAGCGGGCCTGACGCACCCCGGCGGGCGAGGACGCCGGCGACCAGGCATCGTTGGGGCATGAGCTCTCGCATCGGCAACCTCTGCGTCGACTCGCACGACCCCTACGCCCAGACGCTGTGGTGGGCGCAGGTCCTCGAGGATTACGTCATCGACCCGGACGATGAGATGGCGCCCGGCGACCCCGAGTGCGGCCTCCTGGGCCCCGACGGCAGATGGCTGCTCTTCCTCAAGGTCCCCGAGTCGAAGTCGGTGAAGAACCGCGCGCACATCTGCCTGCGGCCGGTCGACCGCACCCGCGACGAGGAGGTCGAGCGCATCCTCGGTCTCGGCGCGAGCATCGTCTCCGACCTGCGCTCCGGCCCGACCCAGGGGTGGGT
>JBDIAP010000262.1:0-3360 GCA_039812485.1 Kineosphaera sp. | reverse complement strand
GCAGGTCCGCACACGGCGCCCCAGCCGACGGCGCCTCGCGCTCGCCGCTGATGACGGCGAGCAGCTCGTGCCAGCGCGACAGTTTGGTGCGGGCGCGTCCGAGGCCCTGACCTCGCTCTACCTCGGCGGAGTCGATCGCGCGCCAGTCGGCCAGGGTGCTCGGGGCCCGGCCTCGCTCGCGCAGCAACGCGACCACGTCGAGACGCTCCTGACCGGCGCGCGGCAGGCCCGCCGACTCGAGATCGTCGAGCAGGTGCGCGACGGTCTGGGCGGCGTCGGACTTGTTGGACCCGATGACCCCGAGCGGGCCGCGCTTGACCCAGCCGGTGCAGTATTCGCGCGGCTGCACGACGCCGGACTCGTCGACGACGCGGCCCTCGACGTTCGGCAGGATCGCGGCCACCGTGTCGAAGGGCACGTCGGGCAGCGGCGTCGAGCGGTAGCCGATCGCGCGCAGCACGAGCTGCACCGGCACGATCGTCGTCTCGCCCGTGCCGACGACGCGACCGTCGTCGTCGAGGCGCGTGCGCTCGAGCTCCATGCCGACGACCTGCTCCGCGGTCGGCTCCTCGAGGTCATCGGCGGCGATCGCCGTGACACCGCCTACCGGCCGCGCCTCCCGGTCATTGCGGTCGTCGGGGCCCTGGGAGGCATCGAGCGCGTCGGCATCGAGCAGGTCGTCATCGAGCACGTCGGCATCGTGCGCGGCGCCCGCGTCGTCGGCGTGGAGGCGCACGGGCCGGCTCCAGAATTCGAAGTGCAGCCGGCGCTGGGCGTCGGGCACGGTGGTGGCGGCGGCCCGGGCGAGCACGTCGAGGTTGCCGCGCACGCGTCGTGGGAGGCCGTCGGTGCCGTCGACCGGCAGCGTGGCGGGGTCGAGGAGCACCTGCACCCCGGGCAGGGTGACGAGCTCGCGCAGCTCCTTCGTCGTGTAGCTGGCGTGCTCCGGCCCCCGGCGGCCGACGATCCACACGTCGCGCACGTCGGCGCGGTGCAGTTCGGCGAGCACGTGCGGCGGCATGTCGGTGCGCTCGAGGGCGGCCGGCTCCTTGAGCAGGATGCGCGCGACGTCCACGGCGACGTTGCCGACTCCGATCGCGGCGGCACCTCGCACCCCGGACAGGTCCTGCGGCCGGGCATCGGGGTGACCGCCATACCAGGACACGAACTCGCGCGCCGACCGCGACCCGATCATGCGCTCGCCCGGGATGCCCAGGCGCACGTCCTCGTCGGCGCCGACCGCATAGATGACGGCGTCGTAGCCGGCCAGCAGCTCCCGGCGGGTGATGTCGCGGCCGAAGTCGACGAGCCCCCAGAACTCGACACCGCCGTGCTCGAACGTGCGCGCCAGCGCGTCGCCGACCGCCTTGATGTTGTCGTGGTCCGGGGCGACGCCATAGCGCAACAACCCGTAGGGGGTCGGCAGCCGGTCGAAGATCTCGACGACCACCGGCATCCGGTCCTGCGCGACGAGGGCCTGCGCCGCGAAGAGGCCCGACGGCCCGGCGCCCACGATGGCGATGTGGGCAGCGGGCCCGCCCGCCGGGCCTCCCGCTGGCGCGCTCGGCGCGGCGTCCTGTGATCGAGTCGGCGACTCGGCCGCTGTCTGCTGGGCCTCCACGACCTCACTCGCCTCCCTGGCTGGGCGGCCGCGCTCGTCGCCGGCCGGCATCCGACCATGCAACCATCACCGGGCCGCCCCGCGGTGCGCAACCGCGCAACGACGTGCCGCGCCGCCGCGGGCCGGGCCGCAGGCCGACGCCGCCTCGGGCGCTGGGCCAGGCGGCGGGTCAGTGACTCCCGACGCCTGCCTCGTCGCCGCTCGGCGGCCCCTTGGGCAGCAGCACCGACGCGACGATGCCGCCGGAGGCGAGCAGGGCCGCGACCGCGATGCCGAACCCGATCCCCCCGGCCTGAGCCGGTATGGCCGGCACGCCCTGACCCGCGAGGGCCGCGACCCGCGTGGCCATGACGGTGACGACGAGCGCCGTGCCGGCACCCGCGGCGACCTGCTGAAGCGTGCCGAGCAGGGCGCTGCCGTGCTCGTAGAGATTCGCGGGCAGCGCCCCGAGCCCGGTCGTGAAGATCGGCGTGAAGACGAACGCGAGCGCGAGGCTGACGACGATGTGCAGGGCGAGGAAGACCGGCCAGGCCGCCCATGTCGTGCTCCAGGCGAGCAGCGCCATGCCGGTGACGAAGGCGATCGTGCCGGGCACGACGAGCCGGCGGGCGCCGACGCGGTCGTAGAGCCGACCGACGCGCGGCCCGAGCAGACCCATGAGGAGGGCACCCGGCATGAGCAGCAGACCGGCCTGCAGCGTCGAGAGGCCGAGCACCTGCTGCAGGTGGATCGGCAGCACGATGACCGCGCCCATGAGCGCCATGAACGAGAGCGCCATGATGCTGATCGACACGACATACGGGCGGTTGCGCAGCACCCGCAGGTCGAGCAGCGGCATGCCACCCCGGCGCACGAGCTGCACCTGGCGCAGCGCGAAGCCCACGAGCGCGACGAGGCCGACCGCGAGGCAGCCGGCGGGAGGCACGACGGCGTGGGCCTCGCCGCCGAGCTGGCTCAGCCCGTAGACGAGCCCGCCGAACCCGAAGACGGTGAGCACCACGCTGACGAGGTCGAGGCCGCCCATGCGGGGTTGGGTCTCGCGGGCCAGCAGCCGGTAGCCGAGCAGCCCGACGAAGACGGCGATCGGCAGCACGACGCCGAAGAGCCAACGCCACGACGCGACGGCGAGCACGAGCCCCGAGAGGGCCGGGCCGAGCGCGGGGGCCACCGAGATCGCGAGCGACACGTTGCCCATGACCCGGCCGCGGTCGCGCACGGGCACGAGGGCCAGCACCGTCGACATGAGCAGCGGCATCATGATCGCCGTGCCGCAGGCCTGGATGACGCGGCCGATGAGCAGCACCGCGAACGAGGGCGCCAGCGCACACACGAGCGTGCCGAGCGTGAACGAGCCCATCGCCGCGAGGAACGCGTTGCGGCGCCCGATGCGTTGCAGCAGCCAGCCGGTCGTCGGGATGACGACGGCCATCGTCAGCATGAAGCCGGTGGACAGCCACTGCGCGGCGCGGGCGTCGATGTGCAGCACGCCCATGAGCACGGGGATCGCGTTGGTCATGATCGTCTCGTTGAGGATCACGACGAAGGCGGCCACGGTGAGCACACGCAACACTGTGCGGTTGCGGCGCTGCTCGTTCGCGTCCGACGAGGCGGTAGCGGGTTCGGCCGGGGCGAGTGGGCCCGCACCGGCGCTGACGTCGGAGGACGCTGTCACGTGAGGTTCTCTCGTTCGGGGTGCTGGAGCCGGGGAGCGGCGGCGCGGTGAGCGCACGACCTCCACG
>JBDIAP010000261.1:0-3368 GCA_039812485.1 Kineosphaera sp. | reverse complement strand
GGTGACGCGGCTGGTCACGGACCGCGGCAGGTCACGACTGGTCACGGCGTGGTCTCGACATCGTATGGGCCCAGGTGAGGGACCGTCGCGCCGTCGATGCTCCGCGCGACGTGTGCTAGCTCACGTCCACCCGCTTCTCGAACCACAGCTGGGCCTGGGGAGTGTCGTTGTCTCGCGGGATCGCGACATAGCCCTCCCTGCGGTAGAGAACGATCGCCTCGCTGCCTACTCTGTGACCCCTGACAGGATCGACCACCGCGCGGACCAGCCGTCGATCGACCGACTCCCGGAAGGCCGCGCAACGATCGGCTCGACAGGAGCGGAGGAGTGTCATGGCGACACCTGGTCACGGCGCATCGCATCATGCGGGTACATCACATCGCTACGACACGTCGCTGGCCTGGGTGGGGTCGACCGGCGTCGGCTACGAGCACTATGACCGCGGCCACACCGTGCAAGTCGCGCCCGGCACGGCCCTGACCGTGAGCGCCGATCCCGCGTTTCGAGGCGACGCGGCGCTGACGAATCCCGAGGCCCTGCTGCTCGCGGCGGCCAGCTCGTGCCAGCTGCTGTCGTTCCTCGCACTCGCGGCCCGCGCTCGGCTCGACGTCACCTCCTACAGCGACGAGGCGAGCGCGCTGATGCCGTCCGACGACCCGCCGATGCGCGTCACCCGGATCGAGCTGCGGCCCCACATCACGATCCGCCGGGGCGAGGCCGACGCCGGCGTGCTGCTCGCCAAGGCCGACCGGCTCGTGCGACTCGCGCACGAGCAGTGCTTCATCGCCAACAGCCTCATCGCGACGATCGAGGTGGACCCGGTCATCGACATCTCGTGACGGCGGCCGCTGTGCCGTCGGGGCCCGCGGCCGGTGGCGCGCGTGGGCCGGGCCGCAAAGAGCTCGACACCGGCGTGTCGGTGGTGTCGCCTAGGGTGCGGAGCTTCCGCACGTGAGCGGTCGCCACCGGGGCTGCACCAGCCAAACCCCGGGCCGACTCCCGCGGTGGAGCGACCCCAATCGGCGCGGTGCGCCGGCGAATCCCTGACAGAGAGGCGTAGCCGTGCGGGACTTCCATCGAGTGCTCGGCAACACGCTCATCGCCAACGTCACGACGAGCTACCTGTGGTTCGCGTTGACGTTCTGGGCCTATCTCGAGACCCGGTCCGTGCTCGCGACCGCGCTCATCGGCGGGTCCTACATGGCCATGCTCGCCGTGTGCGCCCTGTGGTTCGGGGTGCTCGTCGATCGTCACAAGAAGTGGACGGTCATGGTCGCGTCGACATCGGTGACGCTGGTCGCCTATGCCGGGGCCGGCGTCCTCCACCTGGTGTTTCCGGAGTCGCAGCTCGTGGATTGGTCGGGTCCGACGTTCTGGTGGTTCGCGGGGATCGTGCTCGTCGGCGCCGTCGTCGAGAGCCTGCGCAACATCGCGCTGTCGACGACCGTGACACTGCTCGTGCCCGACGGCGAGCGCGACAAGGCCAACGGGCTGGTCGGGGCGGTGCAGGGCGTGGCCTTCATGACGACCTCGGTCTTCAGCGGGCTCTCGATCGGGCTGCTCGGCATGGGCTGGACCCTCGCCATCGCGATCGCGCTGACCGCCGTCGCCCTTGCCGACCTGCTCTTGTGGGTGCGGATCCCCGAGAGCGGTGTCTTCCACGACCCGGAGTCGGGGCGCCAGCAGATCGACCTGCGTGGCAGCCTCGCCGCGATCCGGGCCGTGCCGGGATTGCTCGCTCTGATCTTCTACACGGCGTTCAACAACGTCATCGGCGGCGTCTACCTGGCGCTCATGGACCCCTACGGACTCACACTGTTCTCGGTCGAGATGTGGGGGATCGTGTTGGGCGTCACCGGCTCCGGCTTCATCATCGGCGGCATCGTCATCTCGCGCACCGGCCTGGGCGCCAACCCGGTGCGCACGCTGCTGCTCGTCAACGTCGGGATCTCGCTGCTCGGTGCGCTGTTCGTCATCCGCGAGTGGTGGTGGCTGTATGCGGGCGGCATTTTCGTCTTCATGTGCCTCATGCCCGCCGCCGAGGCCGCCGAGCAGACGATCATCCAGCGCCTCGTCCCGCTGCATCGTCAAGGGCGGGTCTTCGGCTTCGCGCAGACCGTCGAGACGGCCGCGTCGCCCGTGACGTCGTTCGTCATCGGGCCGCTGGCGCAGTTCTGGATCATCCCGTGGATGAACAGCGACGACGGGCGGGTGACGTTCGGCTGGTTGCTCGGCGACGGGCGGGCCCGCGGCATCGCGCTCGTCTTCGTGCTGGCGAGCACACTCATGCTGATCACGGTGCTCGTCGCGTTTCGCACGTCGGCCTACCGGAGGCTGTCCGCCTATCACGCCGAACGGCCCGCCGCCGAACAGCCGAGCTGAAGGCCGGCGCCGGCCGGGCGGGGGTAGACGTCCGCCGAGAGCGGGAGCGCACAGCCGCCTGAGCGCCGCGGACGTGTCCCCCCGAGCGCGAGGCCGACATCGATCTCAGTATCCGGGAAAACCTCGATGCCATCCACGCCCTGCGCGCGGCCGCCCGCGACCGAGAGGCCCTACCGTCGTACATCAACCACTGGTCGAACCCGGGTGCCGCAACAACGCCGCAGGTCACGGCGCCGCGACAAGCCTCAACCCCGGGTTGATGTACGACGATAGTGCCTTCGCCCGTGCCGGCCGACCACAAAGGCCACCACCGGCCCTCGACGGGCAGCGCCGCATGTGTCACAGGGTGCCCGAACGCGGCGGCAGCAGCCAGCAGCGCAACCGTCGGGTGCACGTCGGGCGCTGCCAACGGCGCACCTGCGCCGACGAACACGGCAGCGACTCACCGTGGAGGCGACGGGCTCGGACGCCCTCTGACCCTGCGTCCTCGGTCACCGTGGTGTCCGCCAGCGGGCCGACCCGTCGCTCCGACGAGCCCCGAGCCCAAGGCGATGAGCCGACAAATCGGTCGAGCCGCCGACGAACGGCAGCACCCCTCGGCAATGCAGGGCCCAGGGAGCGAGGTCGGCCATCGCGACGTGCCGCGGTCAGAAGGGCGGCGCAGGCGGGGTGTGCCGGGGCTGCGCTCCGCCATCGTCCAGTTGTGCCCGCAAGGAAGCGTTTTCGTCGAGGAGCTCGCGGTGTTCACGCTCCAGACGGTGGTAAGCCTGGGCGCGTCGGGTGAAGAGTTCGTTGCGGGCGCGGAGATCGTCGTCGTCGACATGGACGGGCCAGGGGTCGAGGCCGGCGATGATCCGTTCCTTCGGGGTGAGCGCCATGCCGGGCCGCAGGCGGCGGCCGAAGATCCACGAGGCCACGCAGTCGCGGAAGATGTCGCCCTCGTGAGCCCAGTCGGGCAGTCCGGTCACGTCGTCGATCTGACCTAG
>JBDIAP010000260.1:0-3368 GCA_039812485.1 Kineosphaera sp. | reverse complement strand
GTCGCCCGGGTCGCCCGGGTCGCCCGTGTCGCCCGGGTCGCCCGGGTCGCCCGTGGCGCCCGGCTCAGGCGGGCGGCGGCACCTGCTCGCCGACACGCACCGGTCCGGGGGCTGTCCCGTCGCCGAACGGCCGCCCGGCCAGGGCCTCGCGCCCGTGCGGCGTCAGCCACCCGCTCAGGTCCGGGCCGCGGGGCACGATGCCGTGCGGGTTGAGGTCGCGATGCACGACGTAGTAGTGCGCCTTGATCTGCGCGAAGTCGATCGTGTCGCCGAATCCGGGCGTCTGGAAGAGATCGCGGGCATAGGCCCACAGCGCGGGCATCTGGTCGAGTTTCGTGCGATTGCACTTGAAATGACCGTGGTAGACGGGGTCGAACCGCGCGAGCGTCGTGAAGAGCCGCACGTCGGCCTCCGTGATCGTCTCGCCGACGAGGTAGCGTCGCCGCTCCAGCCGCTCCTCGAGCCGGTCCAGGGCGGTGAAGAGCCGCTCGTAGGCGGCGTCGTAGGCGTCCTGGCTGCCCGCGAAGCCGCACCGGTAGACCCCGTTGTTGACCTCCGTGTAGACGAAGTGCATGAGCTCGTCGAGCTCGTCCCGCCGGTCCACGGGGTAGAGGTCGGGCGCCCCCGGCCGGTGGTGGTCGACCCACTGCGTCGAGAAGTCCAGCGTGATCTGCGCGAAGTCGTTGGTGACGACCTGGCCGCTGCTGACCTCGACGATCGCGGGCACCGTGATGCCGCGCGGGTAGTCGGGGAAGCGGGCCAGATAGGCGTCCTTGAGCTTGTGGATGCCCAGCACGGGGTCGAGCCCGTCGGGGTCGAGGTCGAAGGTCCACGAGTCGGCGTCGTGGGTCGGCCCCGGCGTGCCGAGCGAGATCGCGTCCTCCAGCCCGAGGAGGCGGCGCACGATGATCGTGCGGTTGGCCCACGGGCAGGCGCGGGCCGCGACGAGCCGGTAGCGCCCCGCCTCGACGGGCCACTGCCCGGGTGCGAGGGCCTCGCCGCCGGCGCGCACGATGCGGTCGGTGATATACCGCTCGTCGCGGGTGAACTCCTTGCCCGCCTGGGAGTAGATCGCTCGGCTTCCCGGGGTGTCCTGGCCGCTCATCCTCGACCTCCTGGTCTCGTCGTCTCGGCGCTCTGGCCTGCAGCCGCCAGCCTCACCCTCCGGGATGCGCGGCCCGTCTGGCAAGCCACCGTCGGCGGTCGCGCCGGTGGCCGCCGGGTCCCGCGCGGAGATCGCGGCCGCAGCCGGCGTGGGGGTGTGGATCGGGACGATCACTTACCGTGGACGCATGGACTTGCTGGAACCTGCGGTGAAGTCTTATGACTGGGGGTCACGCCGCATCATTGCCGACCTGCAGGGTCGGCCGGTGCCCTCTGCGGGCCCGGAGGCCGAGCTGTGGATGGGCGCGCACCCCGCCGGCCCCTCGCTCGTGCGTGCGGGGCGGGGGGTGCGCGGGCTCGACGAGATCGTCGCGGCCGATCCGCCGGTCGTGCTCGGGGCCGACGTCGCGGCCCGCTTCGACGGCCGGCTGCCTTTCCTGCTCAAGGTGCTCGCCGCCGACAAGGCCCTCTCGATCCAGGTGCATCCCGACCGCGAGACGGCACGCGCCGCGTTCGCCGCCCAGCGGGCCTCCGGCGGCGAGCCCGGCAACTACAGCGACGACTGGCCCAAGCCCGAGGTGCTGTGCGCGTTGACGCCCTTCGAGGCGCTCGCCGGGCTGCGCGAGCCCCGCGAGGCGGCCGGGCTCCTGCGCGACCTGCAGATCCCGGAGCTCGAGCCGATCGTGCGGCGGCTCGACGCCGGCGACGACGAGGGTCTCGTCGACGCCCTGCGGATGTTGCTCGGACGGCCCCGCGAGCAGCAGGACGAACTGCTGGAGTCGGTCGTCGCCGCGTGCGCCGCCCGGGTCTGGGACGACGGCGATCACGCCCGGGCCTACGCGGCGGTCGTGCAGATCGCCGTCGATCACCCCGGCGACCTCGGCGCCGTCGCGTCCCTGCTGCTCAACCACACCGTGCTGCAGCCCGGCGAGGCGATCTTCCTCGCCGCCGGGGGGCTGCACGCCTACCTGCGCGGGGCGGGCATCGAGATCGTCGCCAACTCCGACAACGTGCTGCGGGCGGGCCTGACGAGCAAGCGCATCGACGTCGACGAGCTGTGCCGCATCGTCGACCCGACCGTGCCGGTGCCCGTGCTGCGGCCCCGACCCGACGCCGACGGCGTGACGAGCTACGACGCGGACGTGCCCGAGTTCATGCTGCACCGCCTCGATCGCGAGGGCGGCAGCGTCGCGATCCCCGGCGAGGGCCCGCGGATCGTGCTCAACGTGGCGGGCGTGGCCCGGCTGCGGTGCCGCGCGGGGGTGCTCCGGCTGGAGCGCGGGGCGTCGGCGTTCATCAGCGCGGCCGACGGGCCGGTCACGTGCGAGGGGGCCGCGACCCTCTACGTCGCCGGGCCGGGGCGACCCTGAGGGACGACCCTCAGGGTCGAACGCAGCGCCCGTCCCGCCGCGGTGCCCAGAAGCGCCTCAGGCCGACATCGCGGCCGGGGCTGCGGGTGTCCCCACAGCCCCCGGACCGCGATGTCGGCCTGAGGCGCTTGTCCGGCCGTGCGCGGGCGTCAGAGGTTGACGAGGTTGCTGGCCTTGGCGTTGGCCAGGCGAGCCTCGACGTCGCTCCAGTTGACGACGTTCCACCACGCCTTGATGTAGTCGGGCTTGACGTTCTTGTATTGCAGGTAGAACGCGTGCTCCCACATGTCGAGCATGAGGATCGGGATCTGCGTCGCGGGCAGCTGGGCCTGCTGGTCGTAGAGCTGCGCGAGGATCGGGCGCTTGCCGAGGGTGTCCCACGCGAGGATCGACCAGCCGGAGCCCTGGATGCCGGCGGCGTTGGCGTTCCACACCGCCTGGAACGCGTCGAACCCGCCGAAGAACTCGTCGAGCAGCGCCGCCGTGTCGCCCACGGGCTTGTCGCCGCCGTCCGGCGAGAGGTTTTGCCAGAAGATCGAGTGGTTGACGTGGCCGCCGAGGTTGAACGCGAGGTTGCGCGCGATGAGGTTGATCGACGCGACATCACCCGACTCGCTCGCCGCGGCCAGCTTCTCGACAGCCTGATTGGCGCCGGCGACGTAGGTCGCGTGGTGCTTGTCATGGTGCAGCTGCATGATCTCGCCGCTGATGTGGGGCTCGAGGGCCGCGTAGTCGTAGGGAAGGTCAGGAAGGACGTATTCGCTCACTGCATCGCTCCTTGGTCGGATTGCGTGGTCAGGTGTCGATGGCCGGCGCGTGCCGCGCCTTCGGACAGGACCTTGCCCGGCCACCATATGACGGCCCCGTGCTCCTGTCATGAGCGGGCCGTGCTGC
>JBDIAP010000259.1:0-3384 GCA_039812485.1 Kineosphaera sp. | reverse complement strand
CCGCCGTCGATGCCTACTGCGCCGCGGTCGCGGCCCTCGACGCCGAGGCGACGCTCGCCTGCTACGCCGACGACGTGCGGGTCTTCGATGGGATGGGGCCCTGGGAGTACACCGACAAAGCCGCGTGGGCCCGGGGTGTGCACGCGTGGCTCGACCCGCTGTCCAGCGCGGGGAAGTGCCGCATCGACCGGCGGCGCATCGTGGCCGGCAGCGACCTCGCGCTCGTGGACGGATTTACGTTCTACGGAGCCGACGAAGGGCTGGACGAGGCGGGCGGTGCCCGTCCAGGCGAGCCGGCATCCGACACCGAGCGGATGGAGACGACCACGCGATTCACGCAAGTGTGGCGGCGCGACGCCGATCGATGGCTCATCGTGCACGAGCACACGTCGTGGCCCGTGGACGAGACGATGCACCCGGCCTTCGAGCCGCCGGCGTGACCGACGCGGATCAGGCTGGTCGCCGAGCGAGGCCGTGTGCCGGTGGACGCGCGGTAGGGACACTGCGAGGCGGAAGGGAGGCGACGGGATGGCCGAGGCCGCCTACGACGCCGCGGCATTCATTCGCGGTCACGCCCGCGAGCCGCTGAAGCTCGAGGACGTCGCCGACGCCGTCGGCTACAGCCCCTTCCACCTGGCTCGGATGTTCACGGCCACCGTGCGGATGTCGCCGATGCGCTACCTCGCGGCCCAGCGCTTCCAGCTCGCCAAGCACCTGCTGCTCGCCGAGGGGCTCAGCGTCGTCGACACCTGCCACGAGGTGGGCTTCTCCTCGCCAGGCACGTTCACGCGGCGCTTCCGGGAGGCCGTCGGCGTCGCCCCCGGCGAGCTGCGCGCCGTCGCCGACGACCTCGCCGAGCACACCCAGACCCCGTTCCGCCGCGGGCCGGGGGAGCACGCCGTGACCGGACGCGTCGACCTGGTCGCCGGCGGCCCCGAGCCGCTCGTGTGGATCGGGCTCTTCGCTCAGCCGCAGCCCACGGGCGTGCCCGGCGCGGGCCTGCTGCGCCACGGCGCCGGGGACTTCGCCCTGCCCGTGGTGCCCTCGCACCCGTGGCTGCTCGCGACGCTCGTCGAGCCGAGCGCCGACCCGGTAGAGCAGCTCGTGCCGCGGGCGCCGCGCATCGCGGTGCACCCGGCCCCGATCCTCGCGCCGACGCGGGTCACGCTGACCTTCCGGCGCGCGTGGGAGTGGGAGCCGCCGATCCTCGTGGCGCTGCCCGCGCTGCGCAAGATCGGAGTGTCGGGCCGCTGATGGCGCTGCCTACCGTGGACGGTGTCGAGCACATCCCGCACAGTCCAGGAGGACGCCATGACCATCTCCCAGCAGACCGCCCAGTCCGGCACCGCGGCCCGCGTCGCCGGGAGCCCCGCGTGGGTCGACCTGTCCACCAAGGACATCGACGGCGCCAAGACGTTCTATTCGACGCTCTTCGGGTGGACGTTCGAGGACCGCGGCGAGGAGTTCGGGCACTACCACTACCTCCTGCGCGACGGGCAGCCCGTGGGTGGGCTCATGTCGACCGTCGGCATGACGTGCCCCGAGGGCGGCGAGCTGCCGACCGAATGGGGTGTCTACCTGACAGTGCCCGACATCGAGGCCGCCGCACGCGCGGTCGAGTCCACGGGCGGCCGCATGGCCGTGCCCGCGATGCCCGTCGGCGATGCCGGCTCGATGGGCGTCGCGCTCGACCCCGCCGGCGCCGTCATCGGGCTGTGGCAGCCGGGTGACTTCGCGGGCTTCGAATCGTCGGACGCCCCCGGCTCGCCCGTGTGGTTCGAGTCGATGAGCCAGGACATCGACGCCGCCATTCCCTTCTACCGGAACGTCTTCGGCTGGCAGATCCACGAGATGCCCGGCGGCTGGCGCTACGTGACCAACGGGCCGGAGGCGAGTGCGACCGCCGGGTTGTGCGACGCCCGCGGCGTCGTCGCCGACGGCACCGGTTCCTACTGGCGGGTCTACCTGTCGACCGCAGACCTCGACGCCGACCTCGCCCGCATCCCCGGACTCGGCGGCGCCGTGCTCGACGGGCCCGCCGACTCGCCCTACGGGCGGATCGCGACGATCGCCGACCCGCAGGGCGCCACGTTCCAGCTGATCCAGTCCTGACGGTCGGCTGCGCCGACCCGGGGGCCTCAGGCCCCCGGACGGACGCCGCTGCGCGGCGGCGTGGTGTTGTTCCGAGAGATCAAGCTCGCTGCGCTGGCGATGTCTCGGGCTGCTGACGCAAGCCTCAGTCGGTCGCCTGCCGAACGGGTCTCGGCTTCCTCGCGTGTTCTTGGGGGCCGAGACTGGGGGCATGCCTCTCACCGAGTTTCCTGAGCCGGCCTCGTCCGACGACGTGACGGGGCTGTTCGCCGCGTATCTCGACCTCTATCGCGGGGTCGTCGAGACCAAGCTGCGCGGACTGGACGAGACGCAGGTGCGGGAGGCGGTGTTGCCGTCGGGGTGGTCACCGCTGGAACTGCTGACGCACCTCGTGCACATGGAGCGGCGGTGGTTCGTGTGGGGCGTGCTCGGCGAACCGGTGGAGCGGCCGTGGGGCGACCAGGGCGCGGACGGCCGGTGGCACGTGCCGGACGAGGTCACGGTCGACGCGCTGCTCGAGCAGCTCCACGACGGCGGGCGACGCACGCAGGAGATCCTGCGCGGCGTGGATCTCGCGCAACCCGCCGCGATCGGTGGACGGTTCGAGGACGAACCGCCCACAGTCCTGTGGATCTGCTTCCACGTGCTGCAGGAGTACGCGCGCCACGCCGGCCACCTCGACGCGGTGCGCGAGCTGCTCGACGGCGCCGTCGGGGAGAGCTGACGTCGCGACGGGCCGGCTACCCGAACCGCCCCTGCAACGCGGCGATCCCGGCGGCGTAGACCCCGTCGCGGAACAGCGCGTCGAGCTCGGCCTCCGCTGCCTGGTCGGCGTCGTAGTCCGACCACCACTCGACGAACGCCGCCCCGGTGTCGGTGACCTCGGCGACCCGAACCGTCGAGACGTAACGCCGCACGCCAAAGGGGTTGTCGACGAACTCGTAGGTGAAGCGTCGCTCGAGGTCATCGAGCACGACAAGCCGTTCGACGACGACCCGGCCGTCGCCGAGCACGAGCCGCCGCACGGCGCCGACCTTGCCCTCCTCTCCCTCGGTGAGCTGCGACTCCGCGATGCCGGGGTGCCACACCGGCAGGCCGTCGAACGGGCGGATGAGGGCCCAGACATCGGCGGCGGGGGCGGCGACGACCCCGCTGGCGTAGGGGTGTGGCATGGGCGGTCCTTTCCACGAGCGGGCGCGGGGGTGCCGGGGGCACATCACCTCGGCACCGTCCCCTGGCACGCTAGCCGTCCCGCGGATCGGTGCGCATCCCGCGACACCGGATCGGTGCGCA
>JBDIAP010000258.1:0-3430 GCA_039812485.1 Kineosphaera sp. | reverse complement strand
CGCGCGGCGCCCCGTGCGCCCGGCCGTTGCCGTCGGCGCGCCCGGCCGCGTGGGAGCGGCCGTTGCTGCGCGACGTGGCCTCGTGCCCCTCGCCGTCGGCGAGTGCGTCGCGCGCCGCGTCACGCTCGGCGCGGGTGAGCGCCAGCTCGGCCTCGAGCTGCTCGACGACCTGCAGCACCTGCTCGAGCTTGTCCTCGGTGCGGGCCAGCTGGCGGCCGAGGCGGGTGATGTCGGCCCGGCCGGCGAGGCGCGTCATGCGCACGAGCTGGTCGACACCGATGTTGCCCATGCGCGTCAGCGCAGCGACGTTGCTCGTCAGCATCGCCAGTCCCTCGGCGAAGCCGTGACTCGAGACGAGTTCCTCGATCGCCTTCGAGGCCTGCTTCTCACGCTCCTCGTAGGCCGCCTTGGCCTGCTGGAGCGGATCGTTGGATCGCGGCTGCTGGGTCATGGTTTCCACCTCATCGGATCCCACGCCGACGGATGGGCGTGGCCTTGCGGGTCTCGACTGTCCGGCGCGTTCCGCGGGCCGCATCGGGCCCGCGTCACGCGGTGCAGCGCCCGAACAGCTCGCTGCGGCCGACTCTATGTGCGCAGGGCCGGTGAGGCATACCTATCCCACTGGGCGGCCGCAGCGCCAGCCCTCGGGCCGTGTCCGATGCTCCCGTCCACGCCGTGACATGACGCGGAGGTCGCCATGATCGGCCTCCTGGTGAATCGGATTCAACGCTGGAGCGAACAGGGTTATCGCACACATTTGTCTGCCAACGATCGCCCGGAGGGCTCGCGCTCAGGCCGGCGCGCGAGGCGGCCGATGCGGCACCGTTATCTGTGGTCTGGCCCGTGTGCGCTCCTTACCGACCACAGCTTCGTATTGTTAGCCAGGTAGGGCACGGGCGGACAGGTAGGGAGAGGCGCCATGGCGAAGCAGCCAAGCAGCTCAGGTGAGGCGAGCGCGACCACTCCCCCACCGCAGGCCCCGACCGAGGACAGCGACGACCGACCCAGCGTCCTGGGCGCCTACATCCGGGCCCAGCGCCAGCTCGCGGACCTCTCGCTGCGCCAACTCGCCACCCTCAGCAACGTCTCCAACGCCTACCTGAGCCAGGTCGAGCGCGGCCTGCACCAGCCGTCGCTCAAGGTGCTGCGCTCGATCGCCGACGCGCTCGACATCTCAACCGAGCACATGCTCGCCCAGGCCGGCGTCGTCACGGCGAGCACCCGCAGCCTCACCGACGCCGGACCGACGCACGGAGGCCCCACGCGCGGCACCGTCGAGGCGATCCTGGCCGACGAGGGCCTCCGCGAGGACGAGAAGCAGGCGATGCTCGCCCTCTACAAGGCCTTCTTCAACCGGCGCTGACGCCCGGCCCCGGGGCCGCAGCGCAGACTCGCAACCCGACGTGAACTGCGGGTGAATTGCGCTGCCGCACAGCGATATCCCTGCTCCGTTCTCAATTAGTGAGACGGCAAGACATTTCTGAGCGGCGCGTCATGGGGGCCCGGACGGGCCCGCGGCGTCGCGCCGTGCCGCCATCCGCCCAGGTCACGTCCCGATGACCCCCGCCGATCGTCGACTCGACCTAAATCGCACAGACTTGCGTGTGACAGTTCCACGGCCGCGCTCGTTTGACTTGCCAAGTCAGGCGCGTACTATTTCAAGCAGGACGTCGCAGGAACACCAGGTCAGGGATGACGCGACGTCGCCAGACCGAGAACCCCCAAGGACACAAGGAGATCCCATGTCGATCACCACTCAGTACATTGACGCCACCCGCAAGGTGCAGGACAACTGGTTCGCCGCGTTCGACGCGCTGACCGCTCAGTACCTGCGTCAGCTCGAGCGCCCCGTCGCCACGCCGTTCGCGCAGGTCGACGTCGCCTCCACCGTCGACGAGGTCTTCGACTTCGCCAACAAGGCCCTCGCCGTGCAGCGTGAGACCGCCCACAAGGTCCTCGCCGCCAACACCGAGATCGTCGAGACCTGGCGCGCCCAGGCGCAGCAGTTCCAGAGCGCCTTCCGCGAGCAGGCCAAGGCCGTCACCGACATCACCCGCGAGCAGGTCGAGCAGCTCAGCGCCTCCACCCGCGAGCAGGTCCAGGCTTTCGGCGAGACCGTCGAGAAGCAGGTCGAGCAGGCCAAGGCCGTCGCCGAGCAGGGCGTCGAGGCTGCCACCGAGCAGACCAAGCGCAACTACAACCTCATGAACTCCGCGCAGCTGAAGGCCGAGCTCGCCGCTCGCAAGCTCGCCGCCACGGGCTCCCTCGAGGAGATGCGCGCGCGCCTCAAGGACGCCGACAAGGACGCCTGAGTCTCATGAGCTTCGCGCGGTGGGCGACCACCGCGTGACCCTCGAACACGAAAGCCCCGCTGTGCTCCGCGCCGGCGGGGCTTTCGTCTGCCCGGGCAGCGCACCAGCGGCCTCGCCGGGTTGGATGCCGGGGTGGATGCCGGGTGGATGCCGGGTGGACGCGGTCGTCCGGGCGGGTCGTCGGCGCCCCCGGCGGCCTGCCTATGCTGACGACGCAGCACCGCGCAGCGGCGCCCCCGCGGGGCGCCACCGCGATCCCGCACCCGAGTCGAAGGAGACGCACCGTGAACGCCCCGCTGCTCAACCTGGACCTGTCCGGCCGCACGGCACTCGTCACCGGTGGCGTCAGCGGCATCGGCCTGGCGTGCGTCGAGGCGCTGGCGCGAGCCGGCGCCGCGGTCACGGTCGTGGACCTCGACGAGGCCGCCGCGCACGAGGTCGCCGAGCGCGTCGGCGGCGTCGGCATCGGCGCGGACCTGTCCAAGCCCGACGTGCTCGACAGCCTCGACGACGACCGGTTCCGCACCGACATCCTCGTCAACAACGCGGGATTCCAGCGGGTCGCCGCGGTCGAGGACTTCGAGCCCGCGGTCTTCACCGCCATCCACAACGTGCTCCTGCACGCGCCCTTCCGCCTCATCCGGGCGTCGCTGCCGCGGATGTATGCCCAGGGCTGGGGCCGCATCGTCAACATCAGCTCGGCGCACGGGCTCGTCGCGTCCCCCTACAAATCCGGCTACGTGTCGGCCAAGCACGGGCTCGAGGGGCTCAGCAAGGTCGTCGCGCTCGAGGGCGCCGGCAAGGGCGTGACGAGCAACTGCATCAACCCCGGCTACGTGCGCACGCCGCTCGTCGAGAAGCAGATCGCCGACCAGGCCGCGACGCACGGCATCGGCGAGGACGAGGTCGTCGAGAAGATCATGCTCGTGCGCCCGGCGATCAAGCGGCTGCTGGAGCCCGCGGAGATCGCCGAGCTCGCCCTCTTCCTGTGCTCCGACGCGGCCGCGAGCATGACCGGGTCGAGCTACCGCATGGACGGTGGTTGGGCGTCGAGCTGACGCGCGACCCTCGGCCCGATCCGCAGCCGGGAGTCGGTCGGGGCGGTGGGGTCGGTCGGG
>JBDIAP010000257.1:0-3456 GCA_039812485.1 Kineosphaera sp. | reverse complement strand
GTGAGTCCTTGCGTTCGGATGGGTTCTGGCGGACATGTCGGGCATGTCACGGAGGCGGGATGTGCTGCAGATCAGGTCATGCTCGCGGGGTGATCTCGACGGTCGCGGCGCGCGGGCCGGCGGCGATCATCGGCGGCAGATAGCGGCTGCCGGCGTACTTGACGCGATAGGCCTCGTCGATGCGGTCGCCCAGCTCGGGGTCCTCCACCGGAGCGAAGGCGACGAGGTGCTCCTGCCCCCCGTCCGCGGTGATGAGCCCCGCGCCCTGCGCGACCGCCGCGCCGTACCAGCGCCCGCGGATGCCGTTCCAGGCGCGGACGAAGAGACGTCCGTCGAGCACGACCGACCAGATCCACGTCGGGGTGCCGGTGGTCCGCCCATCGGCGCGGTAGGGGGCGATGTGCAGGTCGTCGGTGGCGGCGATCCGCTCGATCGTCGCCGTGGGCCACGTGGTCATGGAGGTCTCCTGCTCGGTGGTCGGTCGGTGCCGGTGGCCGGGTCGCCACGGCCCGATCGGGATGATCGGGCGAACACCCGGATCGAGGCACGTCCAGTGCTCCTCTTCGGGGGCACCTGTCCAGCCTGCGGCGTCCCGCGGGCCGCTACCAGGCACTTTCAGTGCCCCCCACGGCGGGAATTCTCCCCGTACCGTCGACCCATGGAGTTGCAGCAGGAGATCAGGGACTTCCTCATGAGTCGCCGGGCCGCGGTCAACCCCGAGCAGGCCGGGCTGCCCTATGTCGGCGGCACCCGCCGCGTCGCGGGCCTGCGCCGCGAGGAGGTCGCGATGCTCGCCGGGGTGAGCGTCGAGTACTACACGCGCCTGGAGCGCGGTCGGCTCGGCGGCGCGTCGCCCAGCGTGCTCGAGTCGATCGCGCGCGTGCTCCGGCTCGACGACGACGAGCGCGCGCACCTGAGCGACCTCGCCCGCAGCGTCGCCCCCGGGTCGCGGCGGTCGTCCCGGCGACTCCAGACCGCCTCCGCGACGCCGGTCAGCGCGGCGGTGCAGCAGGTCCTCGACTCGATGAGCGTGCCCGCGGTCGTCCAGAGCGGACGGCTGGACCTCCTCGCCGCGAACGAGCTCGGTCGCGCGCTCTACTGCCAGCTCGAGGACATGGCCCAGCCGCCGAACTTCGCCCGCTTCGTCTTCCTCGACCCCCGCGCGCGGGAGTTCTACACCGACCTGGACGCCACCAAGGACCTGCTCGTCGCCGTGCTGCGCGCCACCGCCGGGCGCGACCCGCTCGACCAGCGCACCACCGGCCTCATCGGCGAGCTGTCCGCCGCCAGCGCCGACTTCGCCACCCGCTGGGCCCGGCACGCCGTGCGCCGCCACTCCCGCGGGCGCAAGATCATCCGCCACCCCGTCGTCGGAACCCTCGACCTCGAATACACCGACTTCGACCTGCCCGGCGACCCCGACGTCTCGATCGTCACCTACACCGCCGAGCCGGGCAGCCCGAGCGCCGACGGGCTCCTCCTGCTCGCCTCCTGGGCGCGGACCCGCACGGCGAACGCCGAGGCGGCGGCGGACTCAGGGACAGCGGTGGTGCGCCCCTGACGGCACACCTCACCCGATCTGCGGCAGCGGCCGAAGGGCACCCGCGACTCTCGTGATGCGCTCACCTCAGGCGGCGCCTGGGTGACGGGTGGCCGCCGCGGCGAGGTCGATGTCCTCCAGGGGGAGGAGGCGGGCACCGAGGACAGCGGCGAGGTCGCGGGCCAGGTGGAGACGGACGCCGCGGGGGGATTCGCAGTCCAGGACGACACTGCTCACGCCCATCCCCGCGATCCGGGCCGCGGCGCCGCGAGAGCGAGCCAGCGCGTCCGGGCCGTGCGTGGCGCGGCCGTCGGTGAGGACGACGAGCAACGGTCGGCGCATCGGATCTTTCGCCCGCTCCCGACGCAGCAGGTCACCAGCCACCGTCAGGCCCTCCGCCAGCGGCGTGCGACCGCCCGTCGCGGCGGCGTCCAGACGGGCCCGGGCCACCTCGACACTGCCCGTCGCCGGGAGGAGGATCTGCCCCCGGTCCCGGGAGAACGTCACCACCGCGACCTTGTCCCGGCGCTGGTAGGCATCGACGAGCAACGACAACACCGCCGTCTTGACCTGCGTCATCCGCTGCCGCGCGCCCATCGAGCCCGAGGCGTCGACGCAGAAGACGACGAGATTGCCCTCCTTGCCCTCCCGCAGGCTGCGGCGCAGGTCGATACCCCGGAGCCGGAGCGCCTCGCCGTCGTGACGACCCCGATCGGCCTGAGCGGGCACCGCCGCGCGGATCGTGTCGGTCACCGCGACGCCCCTGCCCCGCGGGTCCGCCGGCTCGACGGCGCGGACGTGCCGACCCACCGTCGTCACCGCCCGCGAACGCCGGCCCGCGACGCCCTGGCCGACGCGATCCAGGCGCAGCAGCTTCGCCGCGAACGGGTCGCGGGCCCGCTGGGCGCCCTGGTCGCCGGCGCGGGCGACGGGCGGCGCATCGGCCGGGGGCTGCGGGGCCTGCGCCTGGCTCGGCGCGGGAGGCTCCGGCTGTCGGGATTGCGGCCCCTCCGGCGTCGTCTCCGAGTTCGCCTGCTGCTCTTGAGAATCCGCCGGAGGCGGGGGGTCACTGGGCTCGGTCGCATCCGAGCCGTCGTCCGGCTCGGGCGCATCCGGCGGCACCGGCTCGTCGTCCGGCTCCGGCGGCGGCTCATCGCCGAGGACCTGCCGCAGGATCTCCTCGAGCTCGGCCGCCGCGGACTGCGGGGTGTCGAAGGGGTTGCGCCGGCGCCGGTGCGGCAGCGCGAGCCGGGCGGCGACGCGGATGTCCTCGTCGCCCACGGCGCCATGGCCCTGCCACGCCGCGTGGGCCGCCGCGGTGCGGGCCGTCACGAGGTCGCCGCGCATCCCGTCGACGTCGAACGCCGCGCAGATCCGCGCGATCTTGCCCCACGACTCCCGCGACGCCTCGACCGCTGCGGCGGCGGCGCGCGCCGCCGTGATGCGATCCGCGAGTTCCTTCTCGGCCGTGGCGAATCGAGCGACGAACCCGGCCGGGTCCCGCTCGAACTCGAGACGTCGGCTGATGACCTCGACCCGCGTGTCGGGGTCGCGGCTCGCGGCGACGTCGGCGACGAGGCCGAAGCGGTCGAGCAGCTGCGGGCGCAGGTCGCCCTCCTCGGGGTTCATCGTGCCGACGAGCACGAAGCGCGCCGCGTGCTCGACCGAGACACCCTCGCGCTCCACCCGGGCCCGGCCCGTCGCGGCGGCATCGAGAAGCCCGTCGACGAGGTGGTCGGGCAGGAGGTTGACCTCGTCGACGTAGAGGACGCCGCGGTGGGCCGCCGCGAGCAGCCCCGGCTCGAAGCTGACCCGACCGCTCGACAGGAGCGAGTCGAGGTGCAGCGACCCCGCGACCCGGTCCTCGCTCGCCCCGACCGGCAGCTCGACGAGCGGCACCGGGCGCGCCTCGACAC
>JBDIAP010000256.1:0-3492 GCA_039812485.1 Kineosphaera sp. | reverse complement strand
GACATCGAGCGCAGCGGCGTGCCATCGAGCGCAGGAGGCAAAGTCATGATCCCGATCAGCGGGCGACGGCAGCGGGTCGGCGACGAGGAGCAGGTGGTGTGGCAGCGCAACATCGTCGCACCGCTGGAGGACGTCTGGCGCACCCTCACCGACCCCGACCGCCTCGAGGCCTGGATCGGCACGTGGAGCGGCGACCCCGCGAGCGGGCGCATCGAGTTCCGCATGACCGCCGAGGGCGACGATGCGCCCGCCGAGCCGCAACTCGTCGAGGTCTGTGAGCCGCCGCGGCGCTTCCGGGTGCGCTCCGACGCGCCCGACCCGGCGCAGGCGTGGACCCTCGACGTCGCCCTGACCCACGACGACGGCGTGACGACCCTGCGGTTCGCGCAGGTCATCACGCCCGAGCTGCCGCTCGACATGATCGGCCCGGGCTGGGAGTACTACCTCGACCGGTTCGTGGCCGCCCAGACCGGCCAGGACATCGGCGAGATCGACTGGGCCGACTACGAGCCGCTCATGGCCGACTACACGGCCCGGCTCGACGGGACCCGTGCGGCCGGCCCGACCGCCGACGAACCGTAGCCCCACAACCCGGCGAGCGGCCGGCCTGCTGAGCGGCCGAACTGCGCGGCCGGCCCGACCGCCGACGAACCGTAGCCCCCGCGTCCGCACGGGCGCCCGGCGATCAGGACCACCGCACCATTCGACCACCGCACCAGTAGCAGGAGACGAACCCCCGATGCCCCTGGCCAGGCCCACGCCCGCGGCGAGCAGGCCCCGCTTCCACCCGCTGCGCGTGACAGGGGTCGAGCGGCTCACCCCGGCGGCCGTCGCCGTGAGCTTCGCCGTGCCGGCTGAGCTGGCGGCGACGTTCGACTTCGCGGCCGGGCAGTACCTCACGCTGCGGGCGAGTCTGGGCGGTGCCGACGTGCGCCGCTCCTACTCCATCTGCGTGTCGCCGCGCGACGCCCGCGCCCGCGGTGAGGTGCGGGTGGCGGCGAGCCGCGTCGACGGCGGGGCGATGTCGAACTGGCTCAACGACTCCGTGCGCGTCGGCGACGTGATCGGCGTGCTGCCGCCGCTGGGCTCGCTGACGACTCCCCCCGGCGACGGGCCGCGCCACCATGCCGCGATCGCGGCGGGCTCAGGGATCACGCCGGTGCTCTCGATCATCACGGCGGCCCTGCAGGACACCGACGCCGACACCGCGACGCTCGTGCTCGGCAACCGGGCCATGGACACGGTGATGTTCCGCGCCGAACTCGACGACCTGGCGCTCGCCTACCCCGATCGGTTCCGGCTCGTGCACGTGCTGACCCGGCCGGCGGCCACACACGACGACGAGGCCATCCGGCCGTCGGACGGACCGGGCGCCGGGCTGAGCGCCCAGTTGCGCACCGGCCGCCTCGACGAGCCCCGGATCGCGGCGATCATCGACGCGCTCGGCCTCGCCGACGACGTCGACGAGTGGTACCTGGCCGGCCCGATCGGCGTCGTCGAGTCGGCCCGGGAGGTGCTGACCGAGCTCGGGATCGGCCCCGCCCGCGTGCACGAGGAGATCTTCTACGTGCCGCCTCCCTCCTCGGCCCCGCCGGCCCCGCCGGCCCCGCCGGCCTCGCCGCCGACCTCGTCGGAGGTGGCGAGCACGTAGGTGACCCACCGGTATCCGTCCCGCTCCTCGCGGGCGGTCGGCCGCCACCGCCGCCGGTCGATCGCCGGGAAGACCGTGTCGCCTGGCGGTCGGGCGTCGATGTGCGTCATCTCCAGGCGCGTCGCCAGAGGCATCGCCTGCGCGTAGATCTCGCCGCCCCCGACGACCATGACGGTGGCTCGCGGGTCGTCACGGCGCGCGAGCGCGATCGCCTCCCCGAGCCCGGCCGCCACCTCGACCCCGTCGCGAGACCAGCCGGGGTCGCGGGTCACGACGATGCTGCGGCGGCCCGGCAACGGCCGCCCGATCGACTCGAACGTCTTGCGCCCCATGACCATCGGGTGGCCCATCGTCACGGCCTTGAAGCGGCGTAGGTCGTCGGGCAGGTGCCACGGCATGCCGCCCGCGGCGCCGATGACGCCGTTGGCCGCGACCGCGGCGACGAGCACGATCTGCCCTCGCGCGGTGTCGTCGGGTGCTGCTCGCCGGTGCTCGCTCATACGGCGATCGGCGCCTTGATGCCCGGGTGCGGGTCGTAGGCCAGCACCTCGACATCCTCGATGCGGAAGTCCTCGAGCCGCCGCCGCGACGGATCGAGCCGCAGCGTCGGCAGGGGCCGTGGCTCGCGGGTCAGCTGCTCGCGGGCCTGGTCGAGGTGATTGAGGTAGAGGTGCGCATCGCCGATCGTGTGCACGAAGTCGCCGACCGCCAGGCCCGTGACCTGCGCGACCATGTGGGTCAGCAGGGCGTAGGAGGCGATATTGAACGGCACGCCGAGGAAGACGTCGGCGCTGCGCTGATACAGCTGACAGCTCAACCGGGCGGGGGCGCCGACCGGGTCGCGCGGGTCGCGGGCGACGTAGAACTGGAACAGCGCGTGACAGGGCGGCAGCGCCATGTCGTCGACCTCCGCGACGTTCCATGCCGACACGACGTGGCGGCGTGACTCCGGGCGGGTGCGGATGGACTCGACGACGCCGGCGATCTGGTCGATCGTGCCGCCGTCGGGCGTGGGCCAGGAGCGCCATTGGTGCCCGTAGACCGGGCCGAGCTCGCCGTCGGCGTCGGCCCACTCGTCCCAGATCGTGATGCCCTGCTCGTGCAGCCAGCCCACGTTGGTGTCGCCGCGCAGGAACCAGATGAGCTCGCCGATGATCGAGCGCAGGTGCACCCGCTTGGTCGTCACCACGGGGAAGCCCGCGCGCAGATCGAACCGCATCTGATGCCCGAACACCGACAGCGTGCCGGTGCCCGTGCGGTCGCCGCGCTCCACGCCGTCGTCGAGGATGCGCGTCAGGAGATCGAGGTATTGCCGCATGGCGCACAGCGTAGGTGGCAGGTGTGACAAGCGTCGGCGCCTCGCGGCCTCCCTCGCATCACCGCAGCTCAGCGACCTCGTGGGGCCGGCCGCGCGGCCAGAGCTCGGCCAGGCGCCCCGTAGGCTGAGCCGCATGCGAGTGCTGCATCTGACCACCGTCGCCGAGCTGGCCGCGGCCCGCCGCGCCGGCGACTACCGGATCTCCAGCCACGGGCTGCACCTGGCCGACGCGGGCTTCATCCACACGTGCACCCGGCGGCAGCTGCCCGGCGTCGCCGCCCGGTTCTACAGCGAGGTCACCGAGCCGCTCGTCGCGCTCGTCGTCGACCTGACGGTGTGCGAGTCCGCCGGGTCGGACGTGCGCTGGGAGCCGGCCGCCGACGCGGCGGGGGAGCTGTTCCCGCACGTCTACGGGCCGATCCCACTGGCGGCGATCGTCGCCGAGCTGCCCGCGACCGTCAGCGGCGCCGGCCTGCGCATCGAGGGCGAGGAGGCCCTGGACGGGCTCGAGGTGCTCACCGAG
>JBDIAP010000255.1:0-3566 GCA_039812485.1 Kineosphaera sp. | reverse complement strand
TCAGCAGCGGCCTCGTCGGCCCCGATCGCGCCGCCGGCAGGGGCAGGGGCCTCGTCCGGCGCGGGAGCAGCGGGCGCCCGCACCGCCGCGAGCAGCATCTGCGCCACGTCGACGACCTCGACCTCGGCACGGGCCGTGCCCTCGGCCTGCGCCGCGGTGAGCCCGTCGGAGAGCATGACGCGGCAGAACGGGCAGCCGATCGCGATGCGGTCGGCGCCGGTGGCCACGGCTTCTTGCGTGCGGTTGATGTTGATGCGGGTGCCGAGCTTCTCCTCCATCCACATGCGGGCGCCGCCGGCCCCGCAGCAGAACGACTTCTCGCCCGAGCGCGGCATCTCGCGCAGCTCGACCCCGGGCAAGGCGCCGAGCAGCTCCCGCGGCGGCGCGTAGACCTGGTTGTGCCGCCCCAGGTAGCACGGGTCGTGGTAGGTGACGCTCGGCCCGGTCGAGGCCACGTCCTTGTTCGACGCCGCGTCGGGGCGCGAGACCGGCACGAGCGTCTTGTCACGCACGAGCCGGTTGAGCAGCTGCGTGTGGTGGACGACCTCGAAGGTGCCGCCCGCCTGCGGGTATTCGTTGCGGATCGTGTTGAAGCAGTGCGCGCACGTGACGACGATCCTGGTGGCGCCCGCCTCGGTGAGCGTCTCGATGTTCTGCGCGGCGAGCATCTGGAAGAGGATCTCGTTGCCGGCCCGCCGCGCGGAGTCACCGGTGCAGGCCTCGCCCTCGCCGAGCACCGCGAACGACACCCCCGCCGTGTGCAGCAGCTCGGCCACGGCCCGCGTCGTCTTCTTCGCGCGGTCTTCGTAGGCGCCGGCGCAGCCCACCCAGAAGAGGTAGTCGACCTCGGTCAGCGACTCCACGTCGACGCCGACGACCGGCACGTCGAAGTCGAGCCCCTTGGCCCAGTCGAGACGCAGCTTGCTCGCCATGCCCCACGGGTTCTGGCGCGACTCGAGGTTCTTGAAGAGCCCGCCGAGTTCGGCGGGGAAGGCCGACTCGATGAGCACCTTGTGGCGGCGCATGTCGACGATCGTGTCGACGTGCTCGATGTCGACCGGGCACTGCTCGACGCACGCCCCGCAGCTCGTGCACGACCAGAGCACGTCGTCGTCGACGATCGCGTCGGGCCCGTGCGCGCTGTAGGCGGTCAGCGGCTCGTCGAGTGAGTAGCCGGTGGCCCCGACGAGCGGTGTCGTGGCCAGCGCGCGCATCGGCTCCGGCATCGTGGCGCGCTGCTCGGCGCTCGCCCGGAGGTAGGGCGCCTGCGCGTGCGCGTTGTCGCGCAGCGTCATCATGAGCAGCTTCGGCGACAGCGGCTTGTCGGTGTTCCACGCCGGGCACTGGCTCTGGCAGCGACCGCACTCGGTGCAGGTCGTGAAGTCGAGCAGGCCCTTCCACGTGAACTGGTCGATGCGCCCGACGCCCATCGCGACGTCGGCGTCGTCGTCCTCGCCCATGCGCTCCATGACGTCGTCGAGGTTGGCGGCGGTCACGGCCTGCCCGTCGACGACCATCGGCTGCAGCGCGCCGAGCGAGGTGCGCCCGTCGGGGTTTCGCTTGAACCAGATGTTGAAGAACGCGAGGAAGCGGTGCCACGCGACGCCCATCGTGGGCGTCAGGGAGATCGTGATCATCCAGGCGAACGAGACGAGGATCTTGACCATCGCCACGGCATAGATGGCCTCGCGCACCCCCTGCTCGCTGAGCCCGGACCACATGCCGGCGAGCCAGCCGGTGAACGGGAAGTGCAGGCCGATGCTCACCTCCGGCTCGGTGCGCTCGATGAGCGCCGCCTCGAGCGTGCGCAACAGCACGATGCAGATGCCGACCGCGAAGATCGTGAACTCCACGTAGTAGGCCTGCCACCACGTCGAGCCGAAGAAGCGGCTGCGCCGCGGCGGGTGCATGCGCCGCGGGTGGACCTGCTGCCGGATGACGATGAGCACGAGGATGCTGACGAAGGCGCCCCAGGCGAGCAGCTCGACGACCCACTCGAACGGCGGGAAGTGCCCGATGAGCGGCAGCGCGAACTCGGCGCGGAAGAGCTGACCGAAGGCCGTGACCAGCGTCGCGAAGAGCACGATGAACGAGATCGCCGTGACCCAGTGGGCGATCGCGACCACCGGCAGCCGCGCCATGCGGGTGTGCCCGAGGAACTCCCGCAGCAGCGTGGCCGTGCGTCTGCCCGGCTCGTTCGTGCGCGTCGGGTCGGGAGCGCCGGCGCGAAACAGCCGCACATACCCGTAGACGGTCCGGAAGAGGAGAAGCCATCCGATGGTGGACACGACCAGGCTCAGGACGATGGCCACTAGCTGCAGCGCCGACATGACGGTCAGCATACGGACGGGCACCGACAACCTGCCCGACGTTCATGCGGACTGTCCGCGCCGGCGGGCGTTCGCCCTCTGAGACCCGCAGTCGGTGGGCAGAGTCGGTGGCATAAGTTGCTCTTGGAATATCCATAACGTCGACGATGGTTGTTCGTGCGGAACGCACGACGGCCCGGCCGTCGGCGAGACGGCGCCTGTCGCGGGCACCGACCGGGGTCGCCCCGCTCGTCCCCGCGCACAGGTCACGACAGCGAAAGGCTTGCGCAGTGCCCATTTATGACGACGTGACCGCCCTGATCGGCCGCACCCCGCTGGTCCGGATCAACCGGATCATCGACACGAAGGACAGCGGCACGACCGTCGCCGCCAAGCTCGAGTTCTACAACCCGGCCAACTCGGTCAAGGACCGCATCGGCGTCTCGATCATCGACGCGGCGGAGGAGTCGGGGCAGCTCAAGCCCGGCGGCACGATCGTCGAGGCGACGAGCGGCAACACCGGCATCGCGCTCGCCATGGTGGGCGCCGCCCGCGGCTACCGGGTCGTGCTGACGATGCCCGAGACGATGTCCAAGGAGCGTCGCGCGCTGCTGCGCGCCTACGGCGCCGAGCTCGTGCTCACTCCCGGCTCGGAGGGCATGAAGGGCGCGGTCAACAAGGCGGAAGAGATCGGGGCGGAGCAGAACGCGGTGCTCGCGCGCCAGTTCGCCAACGCCGCGAACCCGAAGGTCCACCGCGAGACCACGGGCCCGGAGATCTGGGACGACACCGATGGCGCGGTCGACATCGTCATCTCCGGCATCGGCACCGGCGGCACCATCACCGGCGCGGGGCAGTACCTCAAGGAGCGCAAGCCCGAGGTGCAGATGATCGCCGTCGAGCCCGCCGAGTCGCCGATCCTCAACGGTGGCCAGCCCGGCCCGCACAAGATCCAGGGCCTCGGCGCCAACTTCGTGCCCGACATCCTCGACCGCGACATCTACGACGAGGTCATCGACATCGACGCCGGCGCGGCCGTCGAGTGGGCTCGCAAGGCGGCCACCGACGAGGGCCTGCTCGTCGGCATCTCCTCCGGCGCCGCCCTCGCCGCCGCCGCGCAGGTCGCCGGTCGCCCCGAGAACGCGGGCAAGACGATCGTCGTCATCATCCCCTCGTTCGGGGAGCGCTACCTCTCGACGATCCTCTTCGAGGGCCTCGTCGACTGATCATCGGCGCGCGCCCGCCGACCCGGCGCTC
>JBDIAP010000254.1:0-3589 GCA_039812485.1 Kineosphaera sp. | reverse complement strand
AGCCCGAGGACCCGCGGGAGCGCTAGCGACCAAGGCCCGGAGGGCCGAGGAAGCGCGACCGATGGGTTCGAGCGCTGACAACAAGCGCATTTCGCGACGGTCACGGCCCCGACGCGCACCGTCTCGGTGTACGTCGGGGTCGCTCCGTTGCGGCCCTACCACGTTCTGCACAGCTTCCCCGTTCGGTGCGCGACGCGCGCCTGAGCAGACAAGGACCATCACATGGCCAAGAGCCTGGAATTCAACGATGCGGCCCGCAAGTCGCTGGAGCGCGGTGTCGACGCGCTCGCCAACGCGGTCAAGGTGACGCTGGGCCCCAAGGGCCGCAACGTCGTCATCGACAAGCAGTGGGGTGCGCCCACGATCACGAACGACGGTGTGACGATCGCCCGCGAGGTCGAGCTGGAGGACAGCTACGAGAATCTCGGCGCGCAGCTCGCCAAGGAGGTCGCCACCAAGACCAACGACGTGGCCGGTGACGGCACGACGACGGCCACGGTGCTCGCCCAGGCGATGGTCAGGGAGGGCCTGCGCAACGTCGCGGCGGGCGCCGGCCCCGCCGGTCTCAAGCGCGGCATGGACCTCGCCGTGACGACGCTCAACGACGAGCTTCTGAGCAGCGCCCGCGAGCTCGAGGGTCGCGACGAGATCGCCCAGGTCGCGAGCCTGTCGGCGCAGGACACCGAGATCGGCAGCCTCATCGCCGACGCGTTCGACAAGGTCGGCAAGGACGGTGTCATCACCGTCGAGGAGTCGCAGACCTACGCGACCGAGCTCGAGTTCACCGAGGGCATGCAGTTCGACAAGGGCTACCTGTCGCCCTACTTCGTCACCGACCCCGAGCGCATGGAGGCCGTGCTCGAGGACGCCCTCGTGCTCGTCAACACCGGCAAGATCTCGGCGATCGCCGACATCCTGCCGCTGCTGGAGCAGGTGGCGCAGGCCAAGAAGCCGCTGCTCATCATCGCCGAGGACGTCGACGGCGAGGCGCTGTCGACGCTGGTCGTCAACCGCATGCGCGAGATCCTCAAGGTCGTCGCGGTCAAGGCGCCGGGCTTCGGTGACCGCCGCAAGGCGATGCTGCAGGACATCGCGATCCTCACGGGCGCGACCGTCGTCAGCGAGGAGGTCGGGCTCAAGCTCGACGCCGTCGACCTCGGCATGCTCGGTCAGGCTCGTCGCATCGTCGTGACGAAGGACAACACGACGATCGTCGATGGCGCCGGCGAGTCGAGCGAGGTCGAGGGCCGGGTCAACCAGATCAAGTCCGAGATCGAGCGCACCGACTCCGACTGGGACCGCGAGAAGCTCCAGGAGCGCCTCGCCAAGCTCGCGGGCGGTGTCTGCGTCATCCAGGTCGGTGCGCACACCGAGGTGGAGCTCAAGGAGAAGAAGCACCGCATCGAGGACGCCATCTCGGCGACGCGCGCCGCGATCGAGGAGGGCATCGTGCCTGGTGGCGGCTCCGCCCTGGTGCACGCGCTCCGTGCCCTCGACGGCCTCGACGTGGTCGGCGACGAGGCGACGGGTGTCGGCATCGTGCGCAAGGCGAGCGTCGAGCCGCTGCGGTGGATCGCCGAGAACGCCGGCATCGAGGGCTATGTCGCTGTCGCCAAGGTGGCCGAGCTCGAGGCCGGTCAGGGCCTCGACGCGGCGACCGGGGAGTACGGCGACCTCGTCGCCCTGGGCATCATCGACCCGGTCAAGGTGACCCGGTCGGCGCTGCGCAACGCCGAGTCGATCGCCTCCATGGTGTTGACGACCGACACGCTCGTCGTCGAGCAGAAGGAGCCGGCCCCCGAGGTCGGCCACGGTCACGGCCACGGCCACTGATCGGTCACGACCGATCGGTCATCGTGCCCCACACCGCAGGCGGGCCCGTCGTGTCGACGGGCCCGCCTGCGGCGTCGTGCGGGTGGTCGCTCAGCTGGCCGCGGCGATCCGCTCGCGGTAGTGAGCCTCCCGCTCCTCCTCGGTCATGGCCCCCCAGACGCCGTACGGCTCGCGCACCCGCAGGGCGTGGTCGCGGCACTGCGCGAGCACGGGGCAGCGCAGGCACAGGGCCTTGGCGGCCGCGTCGCGGCTGCGCCGGGCCGGTCCGCGCTCGCCCTCCGGGTGGAAGAAGGTCTCGGGGCTGACCGTTCGACAGGCGCCCTCGAGTTGCCAATCCCAACGATCAGCCACCGGTCCCGGAAGTCGGGAGATCTCGGCCACGTCTGCCTCCTGATGCGCGTCGTCGCTGTCGTGATGTTGCGGCTGTCGGTCTGTTGCGGCTGTCGTTCTTCGTCGCCGTCGTTCTGCCGTCGCTGTCGTTTCGGCTTGATCAGGTGGCGGCGATACGGCACTCTCTACATCAGGTGTGTGCAGTGTCGATGGTCGGTCGATGGGCTCCTGTGAGCTGGGTCTGGGCTCTTCGAAGGCAGTTCGAGCGCCGAGGCGTCGCGCACCGTTGCGGCTGGGATACCCCGATGTGCTCAAGGTCAAACCCGCGCCGCCGAATTCGTCATTGCACCTCGATGTGCGGTGGGGGACGGGCATGTCGAAGAGTCGAGCGGTGTGAGCGAATCGAGGAAATGGTGGCTGCGGTCGGGACGGCGGGGCGATGACCACCGCCTCCCGCGACCCCTTCCGGTTCCGGCGCGCCAAGGCCTCGGAAACGCCGTCGCCTGAGCAGTCGTCCGAAACAGCTGAACAAGACGCTGCCGAATCCGTAACGCCGGGGCGCTCTCAAGCGATGGAAGAGATGAGTGCGGGGTCGCCGATGGCGGCGCTCGCGGTGCGGGCCATGGCCGGCGACGCTCCCGCGCTCGAAGAGCTCATGGCGGGGGTGCGAGAGCGCGCGTTCCGCTATGCCAGGGCTCGTCTCGGTCGCTTTCCACAGGCGGCCGGCACGGCCGAGGATGCGGCGCAGGAGGTGTGCATCGCAGTGTTGACGTCGTTGTCGCGATATGACGAACGCGGTGTGCCCTTCGAGGCCTACGTGTATTCGATCTGTGCGCGCAAGGTCGCCGACGTGCAGCGTTCGGTGATGCGCACGCCGGTGCCCACCGACGAGGTGCCCGAGCGCGCGGATCTGGCCGCCGGACCCGAAGAGCTCGCCGTGGCGGGCGCTGCGGGCGAAGAGGTGTGGGCATTGATGGAGCAGCTTCCGGCTCATCAGCGTGAACTTCTCACGCTGCGGGTCGCGGTAGGCTTGTCGGCCGAAGAGACGGCGCAAGCATTGGGTATGACCGCGGGGGCGGTTCGGGTTGCGCAGCACCGGGCTTTGGGCCGGTTGCGGGCGCTCTACGACAGGCGGGACAAGGGGGAGTCGTGACACGGGACGAGTCTGTTGGGCTCGGTGCCATTCACGCGGATGACGATCTGCTCGATCGGCTGGGGCGTCGAGATGACGCGTCGTTCGACGGGATCGAGGCGATGCTCGCCTCGTGGACGGCCCAGATCGACGCCGACGCGCGGGCCACTGCCGACCGCAGCGGCCCGTGGGGCTTGCGCGGCCAGGCCGCGGCTGCGGCCGCGGTGGCGTCGGCGGGCGGCATCGGCGGCGCGGGCGCGGCGAGCCGCGATCGGGCCGGTGTCGGCTTCGGCG
>JBDIAP010000253.1:0-3705 GCA_039812485.1 Kineosphaera sp. | reverse complement strand
GCGGCGGCCGTGCTGCGGCAGGGCTGCAGGTGAGGCGCGAGGAGGTGCTGGTCAGGGGCTGGTCAGGATGCCGGTGCGCGGCGCGGTGTCGCCGCGGCCCTCGATGACGTCGACGATCCGCTGGCCGAGCAGCGGCGCGACCCGCGTCGCGAACCCCGGCGACGGGTGCGAGTCCTTGTCGTGCACGGCGTAGAGGGGGCCCGGCATGTCGCCCTTGGCCCCTTCCATCGCGAGCGCGCGATAGTCCCACAGGAAGACGTTGTCGCCGGCGATGTCCCAGTCCTGCCGCATCCAGTCGGTGACCTGCGCTGCCAGTCGGGCGGCGTCCGGGGTGGTCTCCGCGGCGACGCGAGGCGGGATCGTCCACACGACGAAGCGGGTCTGCGGATAGGCGTGGAACGCCTCGCGCAGGGCACGCAGGCACGCCCGGTAGTTCGCGGGCGCCTTGCGCATCGAGGCGGCGTCGCCGTCGCGCGTCCCCTCGTCGACGGGGTCGTCGGCGACCAGGTCGGAGCCGGTGAAGCAGGTCTTGAGCACGATGACGTCGAAGTGCCGGGTGAGGTCGGCGAGCGTCTCCTGCCCGTCGACGGCGCTCGTGGCCGGCTGCCCGTCGGGCATCCAGAGCCGGCAGTAGTCGGCGGGGTCGTTGCGCCACGGGTAGGGAGCGTGGGGATAGGCGTGCTCCACGATCCGGTAGGTCGTGCCGTGCGCGGCGTTGTAGGCCTCGAACCACTCCGGCACCCCGCCGCGCCACACCGACTCCCCGGTGCTGTGGTGCAGGAAGAGGACGTCGACGCCGCCGTCGCCCGGCTCGGCCCCGGGCGGGGGCCCGATCGGAGGGGGCACGGGCCGCGCACCGTGGCGCAGCCGGCCCGCGAGCGAACGCGCTCGGCGGACGACGGCGGCGAGGCTAGGCACGGTGGGTCACTCTTCGCCGTCGAAGAGCCGGGTCACGGAACCGTCGTCGAAGACCTCGTGGATGGCCTGGCTGATGAGGGGCGCGATGGAGAGCACGGTGAGCTTGTCGAACTGATGCTCCGGCGGCAGCGGCAGCGTGTTGGTGACGATGACCTCCTGCGCGACGCTGACCTTGAGCCGCTCGGTGGCGGGGTCGGAGAAGATCGCGTGGGTCGCGGCGATGACGACTCCCGTCGCGCCCGCCTCCATGATCGCGTCGGCGGCCTGGCAGATCGTGCCGCCGGAGTCGATCATGTCGTCGACGAGGATCGCCAGGCGCCCCTCGACGTCGCCGACGAGCCGGTTGGCGACCGAGCGGTTCGGCTGGTTGATGTCGCGCGTCTTGTGGATGAACGCCAGCGGCGCCCCGTCGAGGCGCTTGCTCCACTGCTCGGCGACCTTGATGCGGCCGGCGTCGGGCGAGACGACCGCGAGGTTCTGGTCGCCGTACTTGTCGTGCACGTAGTCGGAGAGGATCGGCAGCGCCTGCAGGTGGTCGACGGGCCCGTCGAAGAAGCCCTGGATCTGGGCCGTGTGCAGGTCGACGCAGATGAGCCGGTCGGCGCCGGCGGCCTTGAAGAGGTCGGCCATGAGGCGGGCCGAGATCGGCTCGCGTCCGCGGTGCTTCTTGTCCTGCCGCGCATAGCCGTAGAAGGGCAGCACCACCGTGATGCGCTTGGCCGACGCCCGCTTGAGCGCGTCGACCATGATGAGGTGCTCCATGATCCACTCGTTGATGGGGGCGGTGTGGCTCTGCACGACGAACGCGTCGCTGCCGCGCACCGACTCCTCGAAGCGCACGTAGATCTCGCTGTTGGCGAACTCGTAGGCGGTCGTCGGCACGAGCGTGATGCCCAGGGCGTCGGCGATCTCCTGGGCCAGCTCGGGGTGGGCTCGGCCGGTGAGCACCATGAGGTTCTTCTCGGTGGTGCGCTTCAGGCTCGTCATGCGTGGTCGTCGCTTCCCTGGCGGTCGGTGGACGCACCGGTCGTGCCGGCGGCGCCGGCCTCCTGCTCCCGGATCGCCGCGGCGGCGGCCTCGGCGGCCGCTGTGCCGGGCCGCTTGTCGACGACCCAGCCGTAGATGTTGCGTTGCGGCGAGACGTTGACGGCCAGCGCCCCGGGGGGCACGTCCTTGCGGATGACGGTGCCGGCGCCGCTGTAGGCCCCGTCGCCCACGGTGACCGGCGCGACATACATGTTGTCGCTGCCGAGGCGGCAGTGGTCGCCGATCGTCGTGCGCGCCTTGTGCACGCCGTCGTAGTTGACGAAGACCGAGGAGGCACCGATGTTGCTGCCGACACCGATCGTCGCGTCGCCGACGTAGGTGAGGTGCGGGATCTTGCTGCCGGCCCCGATCTGGGCGTTCTTCGTCTCGACGAACGTGCCGATCTTGCCCTTCTCGCCGAGGTCGGAGCCGGGCCGCAGGTAGGCGAACGGCCCGACGCTCGCGCCCGCGCGGATGACCGAGAGGCTGCCGTGGGTGCGGATGATCGTCGCGCCGTCGCCGACCTCGATGTCGGTCAGCGTCGTGTCGGGGCCGATCGTGACGTCCTCCCCCAGCGAGCTGGCCCCCAGGAGCTGGGTGTTGGGCAGGATCGTGGTGTCGCGCCCGATGCTGACCTCGACGTCGATCCACGTCGTGGCGGGGTCGACGACGGTGACGCCGGCGCGCATGTGCCGCTCGACGACGCGCCGGTTGAGCTCGGCGCCGAGCCGGGCGAGCTGCACGCGGTCGTTGACGCCCTCGGTCTGCCACAGGTCGTCGAGCACGTGGGCGCCGACGCGGCGGCCCTGGCCGTGGGCGATGGCGAGCACGTCGGTGAGGTATTTCTCGCCCTGGGCGTTGTCGGTGCCGACCTCGCGCAGCGCGGCGCGCAGCAGGGCGGCGTCGAAGGCGTAGATGCCGGAGTTGATCTCGGTGATCGCGCGCTGGGCCTCGTCGGCGTCCTTCTGCTCGACGATGCCGACGACCTGGCCGCTCGCGTCGCGCAGCACGCGCCCGTAGCCGGTGGGGTCCTCGACGTGGCTCGTCATGACGGTGACGGCGGCGCCGGACTCCTCGTGCTCGACGACCATCGCGTGCAAGGAGGCGGTCTCGAGCAGCGGCACGTCGCCGTACGTGACGAGCACCGTGCCGCTCAGCTGCGCGGGCAGGGCGTCGAGCCCGCACTCGGTGGCGCGACCGGTGCCTTTGATCTCGTCCTGGTCGGCGACGACCGCGCGGGGGCAGACCTGCTCGACGTGGGCGGCGACGAGGTCGCGCTCGTGGCGGACGACGACGGCGAGGTGTGTCGGGCTCAGCCCCTCGGCGGCGGCGATGGCGTGCCCGAGGAGCGAGCGACCGCCGATCGCGTGGAGCACCTTGGGTCGGGCCGATTTCATCCGCGTGCCCTCCCCCGCGGCGAGGACGATGACGGCAGTCGGTCGGTGATCGGTCACGCGAAGCGCCCCCTGGGGAAACGGCCAAGTCTGTCGCCCCGCGTCGGTCGGCGAACGTCGTCCATCCGGGTGCCGCGGCACCTGGATCGCGGGAACCGTCTGACATCGTATGCGACCGCCCAGCAGCCACAGCGTGTCGCCCTGGGCCGGCGACGCGATCAGGTTGGGGCGCGGCTGCGGTCGTGGACTACCCTGGCGGGGGCGACGTGGGGCGCCCGGCCTTCCCGGGCGACAACCTCCGACATGCGCCGATCCCCGGTTGGTCTGCTGGCAGGGCCCGCCTGACTTTGAATCAGGACAAGCGACG
>JBDIAP010000252.1:0-3791 GCA_039812485.1 Kineosphaera sp. | reverse complement strand
GGCGCCCGCGGGGTAGGTCAGCGTCACGACCTGCGCGTTCGTGTGCCGCGTCAGCGGGGCGGCGCCCTCGCCCGGCGCGCCGCCGCCCGCCGCCGCGTCGACGAGCGCGACCCGCACGGCGTCGGGCCACGCGAGCCCGCGGGCGCGGGCCAGGTCCGCCGCGGCATCGAGGTGCCCGAGGGCCAGCAGGTCGCCGAGCATGAGCGGCAGGGCCTCGCGCGCGAGCACGGCGTCGGTGAGGCGCTCGGCCTGCAGGTCGAGCACGGCGCAGGCCGAGAGCACGAGATGCCGCAGCTGGGTCGGTGCGGGGCGCCGATGGCCGCATGCGAGGTATCCGCCGTCGGCCGGACCCACCGGCTGGAGCAGCACGTCGTCGCCGCCGGCGGCGAAGGTCGCCCCGGCCAGCGGCCCTGAGGCCTTGAGGCGGTGCACCTCGGCGCCGGCCACCCGCGCCCCGCGGGCGGCGCGGCCGCCCTCGCGCGGCGACATCGTGACGATCACGCCGTCCGCGTCGAGGTAAGCGGCCCAGCCGCCGACCGACCGGGCGAGCGTCCGGGTGACCCGGCGACGGGCGGTCCGGCGGTCGGCGACGTCGTGGGTGACGGCCCGCAGCAGCGCGTGCGTCGACCCCAGCGCACCCGACAGGCCGCGCCGCTCGGCCTGCCCCTCCCGAGCCCAGAACTCCCGGACGACGAGCTGGAACGGGGTGGCGGCCGGCACGACGAGCAGGGGGAGCCCGGCGCGCTCGCAGGCGTCCCGCAACGCCGCCGGCACCACGTCGTGCACCGGCCCGACGCCGAAGCCCAACGCGGTCACCTCCGCGCCCACGAGCCGCGTCGCGTAGGCGGTCAGGCGCGTGACCAGGGGCGTCAGCGCCATGCCCGTCGTCAGCAGCAGCTCGCCACCCGACAGGAACGGCGTGGGATCGAGCAGCTCACTGATGTGCACGCCGCCGACAGTGCGGCTCGGCCGCGGCAACGGGCCGGTCGGCACGAGGTGTTCCGGCAGTGCGGCGACGAGCGCGTCGAGGGTCGTCATCGGCCTACCCTTCCTATGCGGGATGCACTCCCATTGTCGCCACGATGTGCGCTTTGCACGATGACGGCGGGCTGAGCGTGACCTAGCGTGAGGCCAATCCGGCCCGTCCGAGGGCCCTGATTCGATGAGGAGCGCCACGTGACCGCAGTGCACACCGCCCAGTCCGACGCGACCGGCCCGGCCGCCGGAGCGCGACTCGAGCAGCGCCGGATCGTCACGACCCAGATCCCCGGGCCGCGCTCGAGCGCGCTGCACGCCGAGCGCACCGGCAGCGTGGCCCGCGGCCTCGGCACCGTCCTGCCCGTCTTCGTCGACCGCGCCGACGGCGCGATCCTTCTCGACGTCGACGGCAACCAGATCACCGACCTGGCCTCCGGCATCGCCGTGACCTCGCTCGGCCACAACCACCCCGGCCTCACCGCGGCGGTCACCGGGCAGGCGGCCGACTTCCTGCACACCTGCTACATGGTCACCGAATACCCCGGCTACCACGAGGTGTGCGCGCGACTCAACGCCATCGCCCCCGGCGACGCCGACACACGCTCCGCTCTCTTCACCACCGGCGCCGAGGCGCTGGAGAACGCGGTGAAGATCGCCCGCGCCCACACCGGCCGCACCGAGGTCGTCGTCTTCGACCACGCCTACCACGGCCGCACCCTCTTCACCCTCGGCATGACCGCCAAGGACCAGCCCTACAAGACCGGCTTCGGCCCGTTCCCGGAGCACATCCACCGCGCCCCGCTCGCCTACCCGCTGCGCTGGGAGGGTGGCGCCGAGAAGTGCGCCGACGAGGCCCTGACGGCCTTCGAGGACCTGCTCGAGCGCCTCGGCCCCGACACCGTCGCCGCCGCGGTCATCGAACCGATCCAGGGCGAAGGCGGCTTCATCGTGCCGGCACCCGGCTTCCTCGCCGGCATCCGCGCGATCACCGAGCGTCACGGCATCGTGCTCGTCGCCGACGAGGTGCAGTCGGGCATCGGCCGCACCGGGCGCATGCTCGCCGTCGAGCACGAGGGCATCGAGCCCGACCTCATCTGCACCGCCAAGGCCCTCGCGGGCGGCATGCCGCTGTCGGCGGTCACCGGCCGCGCCGAGATCATGGAGGCGGTCGGCCCCGGCGGGCTCGGCGGCACGTATGCCGGCAACCCCCTGGCCTGTGCTGCGGCGCTCGCGGTCTTCGAGGCCTTCGACGACGACCCCGCGCTGCTGGGTCGCGCCGACGCCATCGAGGCCGCCGTGCGCCGGCACCTCGAGCCGCTGGCCGACGGCACCGGCATCGTCGCCGAGGTCCGTGGTCGCGGCGCGATGATGGCGCTGGAGATCTGCGCGCCCGGCACCCTCGAGCCCGACGCCGCCGCGACCAAGGCGATCGCCGCGGCTTGCCACGCCCACGGTGTGCTCATCCTCACGTGCGGCACCTACGGCAACGTCATCCGGCTCCTGCCGCCGCTGGTCATCGCCGACGAGCTCCTCGACGACGCGCTGAGCGTGCTCGCCGACGCGATCCGGTCGGTCACCGCCGACGCCGGCGCGTGACCCGCCCGCTCGAGGGCGTGCTCGTCGCCGACTTCAGCCGCGTGCTCGCCGGGCCGCTCGCCACGATGCACCTCGCCGACCTCGGCGCGGACGTCGTCAAGGTCGAGCGGCCCGGGGTCGGCGACGACACCCGCGCCTGGGGCCCCCCGTGGGCGACGCGCGGGGGCGACGCCACCTACTACGAGTGCGTCAATCGCTCCAAGCGCAGCCTTGCGCTCGACCTGTCGGACGCCGACGACCGCGCCGCCGCCCTCGAACTGGCCCGCCGCGCCGACGTGCTCGTCGAGAACTTCCGGCCCGGCGCGCTGGCGCGGCACGGACTCGACTACGACGCGGTCGCCGCGATCAACCCCGGCGTGATCTACGCCTCGATCACCGGCTTCGGAGCCGGGGCGGGTGCGCACCTGCCGGGCTACGACTTCGTCGTGCAGGCCGTCGGCGGGCTCATGAGCATCACCGGGCACGTCGGGGGAGAGCCGACGAAGGCCGGGGTCGCGCTCGTCGACGTGCTCACCGGCAAGGACGCGACGATCGGCGTTCTCGCCGCGTTGGCCGCGCGGGCCCTCACAGGGCGTGGCTGCCGGGTCGAGGTCGAGCTGCTGTCGAGCCTGCTCGCGGCCCTCGTCAACCAGGCGTCCGGCTACCTCGGGGCGGGCGCCGTGCCGACGGCGATGGGCAACCGGCACCCGTCGATCGCGCCCTACGAGACGCTGCGCTGCGCCGACGGCATGCTCGCCGTCGCGTGTGGCAACGACGGCCAGTTCGCGAAGCTCGCCGGCGAACTCGGGCGACCCGAGCTGGCGATCGACGTGCGCTTCGCCCGCAACGCCGACCGGGTCGCCCATCGCGAGACCCTGGTGTCCGTGCTGGAGGAGGGGCTGGCATCGGACACCGCGGCCTCGTGGCAGCGACGGTTCAGCGCGATCGGCGTGCCCGCCGGCGGCGTCAACGACCTCGCCGCGGCGTTCGCGCTCGCCGAGGATCTCGGGCTGGCGCCGGTCACCGACCTCGGGCCGGCCGCGTCGCCGCAGGTGCGGCACCCGGTGACCTACGGCGAGCCGATGCTCGCGACGCCGACCCCGCCCCCGGCGCTCGGCGCCGACACCGCCGCGCTGCGGTCCTGGCTGGCCGGGCCGGACGACGTGCCCCTGCCACCGGCTACCGCTGTGTCCACCGCATCAGGGTCCACCGCATCAGTCACGACCATCTAGTCACGA
>JBDIAP010000251.1:0-3880 GCA_039812485.1 Kineosphaera sp. | reverse complement strand
GAGCCCACCGAGCCCACCGAGCCCACGGGCACGGACATCCGCGAGGCGGATCCCGTCCCCGCCCGGGCCGCCGACCTGGCCCTGCTCTCGCAGTTGCACGAGCAGGTGCTGCGCGAGGCCGGCGAACAGGACCTCGTCGACACCCTGGCCGCGCTCGTCGCGGCCTGTCGCGAGCCCGGCAGCGGGGCTGCCGGCTCGGCTGCCGACTCCATCGTCGCTTCCCTCGACCAGGACCTCACGGCCCGGCTGACCCGCGCAGTCACCGTGCACCTGCACCTGACGAACCTGGCGGAGGAGCGGCACCGGTCGCGCTCGTTGCGGGTCGAGGACGGCGAATTCACCGGCGGGGTCGACGCCGGCGGCGTGCACGCGGCCATCACCGAGGTCGCCGACACGCTCGACGTGCGCAGCCGGCTCGCGGGCCTGCGCATCCACCCGGTGCTCACCGCCCACCCCACCGAGGCCCGCCGTCGGGCCGTGACGAGCGCCCTCGTGCGGATCGCCGCGCAGCTCGACCGCTTCGACGACCCGCACAACGGGCCGGCCGAGCGCGGGGTCGCCCGCCGCCGCATCCTCGAAGACCTCGACATCCTGGCCCGCACCTCGACGCTGCGCAGCACCCAGCCCGAGCCGCGCGACGAGGTCAAGACGGTGCTCACGGTCTTCGACCAGACGCTCTTCCGGGCTGTGCCCCGGCTCTACCGCAGCGTCGAGGCCGCCCTGCCGCAGGCCGACCCGGGCCGCTTCGACGCGGGAGTGCCCGCGTTCGTGCGGTTCGGCTCCTGGGTAGGAGGTGACCGCGACGGCAACCCGCACGTCACCGCGGCGGTGACCCGCGAGGCCATGGCCCAGCAGGCCCAGCAGGCCCTGACCCAGCTGCACGCGGCCGTCGAGCGGATCGCGCGCACGATGACGATGGACGCGGCGTGGACCCCGCCGTCCGACGCCCTGCGCACCTCGCTTGCGGCTGACGCGGTCGCCCTGCCGGAGGCGTTCGCGAAGTTCGCCAAGGACTCCCCCGACGAGCCGCACCGGCAGAAGATGCTCGTCATCGGCGCCCGGGTCGCGGCGACGCTCGCGCAGCGGGCCGACCTCACCTACCGGGGGCCGGAGGAGATGCTCGCCGACCTGCGGCTCGTGCAGGACAGCCTCGTCGCCGCCGGCGACGAGCGCACCGCCCGCGGCGAGCTGCAGCACCTCATCTGGCTCGTCGAGACCTTCGGCTTCCACCTCGCCGAGCTCGAGGTGCGCCAGCACAGCGCCGTGCACGAGGCGGCGCTCGTCGAGCTCATCACGCAGCTCGGCGACGTGCCCGACCCGCGGGCCGCGGCGACCGACCCCGGCTACCTCGACCGGCTCGCCACACAGGGCTGGCCGCGGCTCGTCGAGCCGACGTCGGAGCGCACCGCGGAGGTGCTCGACACGATCCGCGTCATGGCGTGGCTGCAGCAGCGCTGGGGCACCCGGTGTTGCGGGCGCTACATCGTCAGCTTCACCCGCGGCGCCGCCGACCTCGCGGCCGTGCGGGCGCTGGCGCGGCTGGCCCTGGCCGACCGGCCGCTGCGCCTCGACGTCGTGCCGCTCTTCGAGACCGGCGAGGACCTCGCGAACGCCCCCCGCATCCTGCGCGAATGGGAGCGGCTCGACTCGACGCGAGCATGGCTCGCGGGCGACGAGCGCCGGGTCGAGGTCATGGTCGGCTACTCCGACTCCGCCAAGGACGTCGGGCCGGCGAGCGCGACGATCACCCTCGACCGCGCCGAGCGCGAGCTCGTGACCTGGGCCGGCGAGGCCGACGTCGAGCTGACGCTCTTCCACGGCCGCGGCGGATCGCTGGGGCGCGGCGGCGGGCCGCTGCATCGCGCGATCCTCGCCCAACCATCGGGCTCGGTCGACGGCCGCTTCAAGGTCACCGAGCAGGGCGAGGTGATCTTCGCCCGCTACGCCGACGTCATGATCGCCCAGCGCCACCTCGAGCGGCTCACCTCTGCGGTGCTGCTCACGGACGCGACCGAGGTCGCCGACGCGCGGGAGGATGCGAGCCGGCGGTTCGCGGAGCTCGCCGAGACGATCGACACGCAGTCGCGGGGCTGCTACCGGGCCCTCGTGCAGGCCCGGGGCTTCGCCGACCTCATCGCCGCCGTCAGCCCGCTCGACGAGATCGGCGAGTTGCGGCTCGGGTCGCGCCCGGCGCGCCGCAGCGGCGCGACGAAGGGTCGCTCGCTGGACGATCTGCGGGCGATCCCGTGGGTGTTCTCGTGGGCGCAGACGCGGGTCAACCTTCCGGGGTGGTATGGGCTCGGCTCCGGGCTCGCCGCCGTCGGCGACCTGCCGCTGCTGCGCGAGGCCTACGCGAGCTGGCCGCTCTTCACCGCGATGATCGACGTCGCCGAGATGTCGCTCGCCAAGACCGACCGGCTCCTGGCGCAGCAATACCTCTCCCTCGGCAACCGGCCCGACCTCACCGAGCAGATCCTCACCGAATACGACCTGTCGCGGCAGCTCGTGCTCGACGTGCTCGACCAGAGCGAGCTGCTCGAGCGCAAGCCGCACCTGCGGTCCGCGATCCGTCTACGGATGCCGTACGTCGACGCCCTGAGCCACCTGCAGCTGCGCGCTCTGCGTATGCTGCGCACCCCGCACGACCCGCGCTCGGGCGCCCGCCCCGACCCCGACGCGTGGCGGCGCATCCTGCTGCTGACCGTCAACGGCGCCGCGGCGGGGCTGCAGAACACGGGCTGACTGCGCGCCGCCGCGCCCGACGTCGCGCGAGGGTCGGGGTCACTCGGGAGGGTCTCGGCGCGCGTGTTCACGTGGTGGGCCTGCGGGCGGCGTCCACTTGACACGCCTTCCGGCGGGGATGATTAGGTAAGCCTCACCTACATCTTCTCGGTCAGGAGTCGCTGTGCCCGTTCGCCGTTCGATCCCCACCCGCGTCCTTCCCCCGGCCCTGGCGGTGGGTCTCGTCCTGCCGTTGGCCGCCTGCGGGCAGGGCGGCGACCCGGGCGCCTCGTCCTCCGGCGCAGCGCAGCAGGGTGGCACGGTGACGGTCACCGACGCCCGCGGCTCGGTCGAGGTGCCCCGCTCCCCGCAGCGCGTCGTCGCCGTCGACCGCGTCGCCCTCGACATCATGGACTACCTCGGCGCGGAGCCGGTCGGGGTCTCCCAGCGCGTCATGCCGGCCTCGCTGAGCACGTACGCGGACCCGAAGTACACCGACGTCGGCACCCAGCAGGAGCTGAACTTCGAGGAGATCGCCGCGCTCGGGCCGGACCTCATCGTCCTCGGCGGCCGGTCGGCGACCCAGTACGACGAGGCGAAGAAGATCGCCCCCACGCTCGACATCACCGCGGCCAAGGGCGCGAGCACCCTCGACACGCTGCGCACGGCGAGCACCGCGATCGCCACCGTCTACGGCAAGGAGCAGCAGGCCGCGGATCGCGTCACGCAGATCGAGGCCCAGATGGCCGCCGTCAAGGCCAAGGCGCCGAGCAAGGGCACGGGCCTGGTCCTCATGGTCAGCGGCGGCAAGCTCGCGGCCTTCGGCGCCGGCTCCCGCTTCGGACTGATCCATGAGGAGCTCGGGGTTCGGCCCGCCGCGACCAACCTCTCGACCGACCGACACGGCCAGGTCGTCTCGTTCGAGTTCGTCAAGAAGGCGAACCCCGACATGCTCTTCGTCATCGACCGCGACAAGGCGGTCGGGCAGAAGGGGCAGGCGGCCCAGGCCGTCCTCGACAACCCCCTCGTGCGGTCGACGAAGGCGGCGACGAACGGCCAGATCACCTACCTCGACGGGCAGCAGTGGTATGCCCTGGGCAACGGACTCAACGCCCTGCCCGGCATGGTCGGCGAGATCGACGCCGCACTGACCAAGGCC
>JBDIAP010000250.1:0-3910 GCA_039812485.1 Kineosphaera sp. | reverse complement strand
CGCTGCAACAGGCAGAGCACGTCCTGCTGCCGTGTGGGCCGACGCCCGGGCGATGCCCGGCGTGCTCGCCTCCGGGGCGTTGGCCTCGCCCTGACGACCCCGGGGCGCCGCCGCTCCCCCGGTGTCTGCCCGGTGTCGCCGCCAGGGAGGCGCGCACGCCGTCGCGCAGGGCGATGTCCTCGCCGAGCCCGTGTCGCGTCAGTCGCGCTCGGGAGTCTGGCGCACTGCGTCGCGCTGCGCCGCCTGGGCCCGGGCCACCCAGGCCGGCTCGGCGCCATAACGCTGACTCGGGATGAGCCGCCCCGCCGCGCTGTCGGCGACGAGCTGGGCGAGGCGCTTGTCGCGGGTGGCCTGCTGCGCGGCCGAGGCCACCCAGTGGGCACAGATGCGCCGGTAGCCGGGGGTGGCGGCATCCCAGAAGAGCGCCGCGAGCGGCTCGGCGCGCAATGCCGCCTCGGCCTGCGGGGTCAACGCACCGGACGGCTGCTCGTAGGAGTAGATCCCCTGCCGCTCGGCGCGCCGCGCCTCGAAGGCGGCGAGCCCCGCCGGCGCCATGCGGCCCTCCTCGATGAGCCGCTGCGCGGTCGCGACGTTGACGTCGCTCCACGTGCTGCCGCGCCGGCGCGGGGTCCAGCGCTGGCGCACGGAGTCGTCGTCGATGCGCTGGCTCTGGGAGTCGATCCAGCCGTAGCGCAGCGCCTCGACGACCGCATCGGCCCAGGTCAGACCGCGATCGGCGACGTGCCGCTTGCGCAGGCCCATCCACAGCTCGGCTGCGGAGGCGTGGTGGGCCTCGAGCCAGTCGGCCCACTGCGCGGCGTCGGCGAAGAAGAGCGCCGGGCGCTGGGGCGTGCCGCCCGGCATGCCGATCCGCCGAGCGGTCGGCGCGTCGTCATTCGCTGCGCTCACTCGCCCTCGACCGGGTCGTAACCACGCGTCCGGGCGAGCTCGTCGACCGCGGTCGCCAGCCCGAGGTCGCGGTCGGTGAGGCGCCCGACGTCGTGGCTCATGACCGTGAGCGTCAGGTGCCCCGGATAGGCGATCGCGAGGTCGGGGTGGTGGTTGCGCTCATCGGCGAGGGCCGCGACGACGCCTGCGAATTCGCCTGCTGCCGTGAAACTCCCGCAGTCGTAGGCGACCTGCAGCCCGGCGCGGGTGATGCTCCAGCCGCGCAGGCCCGCGGCAGCGAGGGATTCGGGGGTGACACGGGTCTGATCGTCGTCGGCCATGCCCTCAACCGTAGGTCAGCGCCGCCCGGTCGGCACCTGGCGGCAGGCCGATCGCGTGCGGAACACGGCAGGCCCCGGTCATGGTCCGGTCACGGCCCGGTGCCCGCCGACTCGATGACGGTGCGCACCGACGCGGCCGCGACGGGATTGGCCAGGTCGGGCACGCCAGGCGCCCGCACGACGACGTCGTCGCCCGCAGCGATCGGCACCGCGGCGCCGGGCGCTCCCGTCAGCACGACATCCCCGGGCCGCAACGTCAGGTAGGAGGTGAGATAGGCCAGGATCTCCCCCACGTCGCGCGCGAGCCCGTCGAGCCGGGCGGCGGACACGAGCCGCCCGTTGACGTGCAGCTCGATGGGCTGGTCGGCGGGCGGCAGCCCCGGTGCCAGCTGCGACCCGAGCGGCGTGAACGTGTCGTAGCCCTTGGCCCGCATCCACAGCGGGTCGGTGCGCTGCAGCTCGCGCGCCGTGACGTCGTCGGCGACCGTCCAGCCGAGCACGACCTGCTCGGCGTGACTCGGCCGCAGGTGCCGGCACGTGGCGCCGATGACCACCGCGATCTCGGCCTCCGGCTCGACCGCTCCGATGCCCTCGGGCAGCTCGATGGCCGCGCCGGGGCCCACCACCGAGGCGGCCGGCTTGAAGAACGCCTGCGGGGGCAGCAACCGGTCGGCGGGCCCGGTGTTGTGCGCCATGCCGAGCACGGTGCCGACCGGGGGCCTGGGGATGAGATCCATGTCGTCCTCCCAACTCGTCGTGCGCAGTCGTGCTCTTGAGCAGGGCTGCTCAGGAGTCGGCGAAGCCGACCTGGGCGTGACTGCCGTCGCACAGCGGCTTGATCGACGACGCCCCGCACCGGCACAGCGTCATGCGCGGCCGGGACTCCAGCGGCTGCCCGTCGGCGCGCTCGACGTCGATGCCGCCGGTGACGTGCAGCGGCCCGTCGTCGACGACGACGACGCGCGTCGGCAGCTCCGGCTCGCTGTCGGGCGAATCCGGCCCCGGGCGCCGCGTCAGTGCCCCCGAGGGGCACAGGTCGATCATGGCGTCCATCGCCGGGAGCAGCGCCTCGTCGCCGGAGCGCACCATCCTCCACACGTTGGTGTCGGCGCGGGTGCAGAAGCCGGCGTGCTCGCAGATGCCGCGGTCGTCGCGCACCTGCTCACCGGCACCCTGCATGACCTTCGCCCGCTCCCCGTAGGACGAGGTCGGCGCCGCCTCGGCGCCGTCGAAGGGCTCGCCCCGCCGGTGGCTGCCGTCGCAGAACGGCTTGTTGCCCGAGCGCCCGCACCGGCACAGCCAGTAGGTGCCCTCGTCGTCGGCCTCACCGGCCGTGTCGACCGGGCCGTGCTCGACCCAGGCGACCGCGTGGCCGTCGCTGTCGGTCGCCATGCCCGCCCGCACGAGTGGCACGCCGCCCGACACGCCGTAGGGTCCGTTGGTGGTGGCCGCGATGCGTCGTCCCTGTCGTGTCATGAGCGCACGCTACCCACGCGGGCGGCCCCGCAAGACGACAGGGCACCGGACCGCCGGACTCAGCGAGATCTCAGCCCCGTCCGGGCACCCTCGTCCAGGGGTTTGCGGCTGGGTTCGGCTGGGGTCAGCGAGGTTCAGCGGGGGTTCAGCGGGTTTCGGCATGTCGGAGAGGGATTCGGAGACCACTCATGCGCGCACGCTGCTCGTCCCGTCGTGTCGCGAGGGCACTCGTCACGGGCCTCGCCCTGAGCGTCACGCTGACCGCGTGCGCCGCCCCCTCCACGAAGCACGTCGCGACGAAGCAGCGGGCGACGCCCAGCGCACCCGCGACCCAGCCCACCGCGCGACCGACCCGCGCGGGCGCCACGCCCGCCGCGGCGCTCGCGGTCTCGCTGCCGAGCCCGCTCGAGTCGCTGCCCGCCACCGGCGACACGGCCCCGGGAGACCTCACCGGCACACCCGGGGGCGGCGGCTTCACGCAGGTCACGATCCCGGGCCCGGCCTCGGGGCACACCGGCACCGCCTACGTCTGGTTCCCGCCGAGCTACGGCACCCCGGGCCACGAAACCACCCGCTATCCGGTCATCGAGGTCTTCCACGGCTACAAACCATCGCCGCTGGGGTTCTTCACCTACTACCACCTCGACGAGACGATGGCGCAGCTCGTGCGGCAGCGTCGGCTGCGCGAAGCGATCATCGTCATCCCCGACTGGGCGCCCGGTGGCCTCGACACCGAATGCGTCGACGGCGGCGGGCAGAACGTAAAAATGGAGACCTGGCTCACCCAGGACGTGCCGGAATGGCTGGCCCGCACCTACCGGACCGCCCGAGACCGGGCATCCTGGGCCGGTTACGGCGCCTCGACCGGGGGATGGTGCGCGCTCATGGCGGCGACCCTGCACCCGCAGACGCTCGGGGCAGCGATATCGCTCGGCGGTCAGGGCTATCCGGAGTTCGACCCGCCCTACATCCCGTTCCAGCCCGACAGCGACCTGGGCCGGCGCTACGACCTGACGCGCGTGCTGCGCGAGCAGGCGCCGCCCGTGGCGTTGTGGCTGCTCACCGCCACGACCGACAAGTACTCGTATCCGACGTCACACACGATGATCCAGGCCGCCAAGGCCCCGACCTCCCTCGACGCCGTCGTGCTCGACTCCGGCCGGCACCACCCGATGTTCTGGCTCCCGCACGTGCCGGCGAGCCTG
>JBDIAP010000249.1:0-3955 GCA_039812485.1 Kineosphaera sp. | reverse complement strand
CGCCGGGCGGCCGACCGCTGTCCACGGCGCCGCTGCGACGACCGCCGTCCACGGCGCTGCTGCGGGGCGGCCCGCCAGCGGTTCGGGCCAGCCCGCCGACTCGGCAGGCTCGACCGCCTCGGGTGCCAGGGGCTCACGCAGCGGCACGTTGAGGTGCGCGGGGCCGGCCTCGCCGCCGAGGGTGCCCGTGGCCGCGGCGACCGCCCGGTCGACGCTCGATCGCCACGCCCCGACCTGGCCAGGGCGCCGCTCCGGCGCGCCGAGGTCGTGCGACCAGCGCACGGAGCCGCCGAAGATGCCCACCTGGTCGGTGGTCTGGTTGGCCCGCGTGCCACGCAGCTCCGGGGGGCGGTCGGCCGTGATGACCAGCAGCGGCACCCCCGACTCGTGAGCCTCCAGCACGGCGGGGTGCAGATTGGCCACCGCCGTGCCGGATGTCGTGACGACGGCCGCGGGGTGGCCGCTGCCGCGGGCCAGCCCGAGCGCGAGGAACGCCGCGCTGCGCTCGTCGACCCGCACGTGCAGCCGCAGGGATCCGGCCCGGTCCGCCGCGAGCAGGGCATAGGCCAGGGGCGCCGAGCGCGAGCCGGGGCACAGCACGACGTGCCGCACCCCGCAGCGCGCCAGCTCGTCGACGAGCACGTGCGCCAGGGCCTGGCTCGGCGTCACGGGCGGCCCGGATCGACGCCGGCGTCGGAGTGGCGACGGCGCCTGCTCGACCTGTCGTCATATCCCCGCCAGGCCCCGTCGAGCAGGTTGCGCGCCTCGCCATCGATGCGCTGCCCGGGAAACCAGGGGTGACCGGGCCGGGCATGCCGCCACCAGGCGAGAAGGGCCGCGTCGAGTGCGTCCTGCCGGTCCGCTCCGTCGGCCAACGCCGCCGCGAGCCGGCCGCAGAAGACGTGTTGCGGCCAGGGGTCGACGAGGTCGAGGGGCTCGAAGCGGTCGAAGCGCTCGCCGCCCGCCCGCAGCGCCGCCTGGAGCCCTCGCAGATCGCCGTTCCACGAGGCACCCTGGGCGCCGTCGACGATGACCACCGCACCGGCGACCGCGCCGCTCTCGGCGAGCAGGGCCGCGCCCTCGAGGTCGACGACGATGACGTCGATGCGGGCCAGGTCCGCGACCTCCAACGCCGGACGGCCCCCGACCGCGACGCCGAAGCGCGGAAACGGGCGGAGGTCGGCGATGACCTGCAGGTCGGCGTGGAACGCCTCGTCGAGCAGGCGCCTCGCCTTGGGCACGGACTGGGCATCGACGACGAGGGCGTCGCCCGCCTGACAGCCGGTCGGCAACGCGAGGTCCGCCGCCGACGCGGTGTTGACCCCGGCCGGCACGGTGATGTGCAGCGGCTCACCCTCGTCCCGGTAGCAGGTGAGCCTGGCGCCCGTGGCCTCGCCCGGATGCACACTGATGTGTGACGTGTCGGCGCCGAGCCAGGCCAGCCGGTCGACGCACGCCCGCCCGTCCGCGTCGTCGCCGACGTCGCTGAGCACGACCGTCGACGCGCCGCCGTCGAGCGCCCCGACGGTCGCACCGACCGCCGGCCCATCGACCTTGCGGCTCAGCGGCACCGCGACGAACTCCAGCGTCGAACCCGCCAGCGCGGTGATCTCCACCTGGGCGCCGACGAGGATGCTGCCGGCGACGACGACGCGTGCCCTCACCGCCTCACAACCTCCCGTCGCGTTGGGCGCCCTCGTGCTGCACCGCGGCGGCGCCGGCCTCCAGCGCCCGTTCCAGGGCGGCGCCACGATCGGCACCGGCCGCGAGAGCCGCGCACAGGCCGCCGCAGAACGCGTCGCCGGCACCGGTCGTGTCGAGCACGTCGGCCGCCGCCACCGCCGGCCCGGGGCGCCGATCGCCGTCCCAGCCGGCGCCCGCCGCCCCGTAGGTCGTCACGGTCGATCGGGGGGTGAGCCCGGCCTCGGCGAGTTGCTTCGCCTCGTGTTCGTTGACGATGACCGGGTCGACGAGGTCGATGACGTCCTGGGGCAGCGTCGCGAACGGGGCCATGTTGAGCACGACCCGCGCGCCGATCTCGTGCGCCCCGCGGATGGCGCTCACCGTCACCTCATGCGGGATCTCCTCCTGGAGCAGCACGATGTCGGCCGGCTCCAGCTCGCGCAGGGCTCGGGCCAGCGTGTCGTCCCAGCGCGCGGAGGCGTTGGCGCCGGGCGTGATGACGATCGAGTTCTCGCCGGCGGCGTCGACGATGATGAGGGCGTTGCCCGTCGGGCGGTCCGGGTCGACGACGACGAGGTCGACATCGAGCCCGAGTCGCTGCAGCCGCGCCCGGTAGGCGTGGCCGCCCTCGTCGTCGCCGACGTGACCGACCATGCGCACCTGCGCTCCCGCAGCGGCCGCGGCGACCGCCTGATTGGCGCCCTTGCCGCCGGCCACCCGCACGAGGTCGCTGCCTGTCAGGGTCTCCCCCGGTGTCGGATGCCGCTCGACCTGCGTGACGAGGTCGACGTTCAACGAGCCGATGACCACAACCCGACCGCGTCCGATAGGACCACTCATGATGACCTCCCACATCCGGATCCGATGGCATGCCTGCCGACCGCGACCGGCAGCGTGCCCGCGGCGCGGCGCTTGCCGACCAGCACGTCGACCAGCCCCGTCATCGTTGCCGGGGTCCGGCCGAACGTCGCGAGCTTAGCCACGCGAGCGGTGTCGGTGGCCAAGATGTAGGGGGCGTCGAGCGCGATGACGACATCGCCGGCGACCGCGCCGGCCGTCGCCTCGCCCGAGTCCTCCGCCGCCCGATAGGTGCTCCCGCCACGCAGCACGACCTTCGTGCCGGACCCGACACCCAACCCGGCCGCCCGGGCCGCTGTCGTCAGTGCCGCTCGGTCGGCGCTGCCGGCCCCGCTCACCGCGATGGACCGGCCGACGAGGCGCGCACCGCACGCGCCGGACAGCTGCGTGATCGACGCCTCGGCCAGAGTCCGGGCAACCTGCTGGTGGCTGCCGGGGGTGCTCGGGGCCGGTGGCGCGTGCACGGCGGCCCGCAGCGTCGCGACCATGCGGGCCGCGGACTCCTCGAGGCGGGCACGGGTCAGCGCGCGGGAGCCGACCGCCGCGACGAGGGCGTCCACCGCGGCCGTGGGGTCGGCCGGCATGAGCAGCACGTCCGCCCCGGCCCGCACGGCCTCGACCGCCGCCCGACCCGCGCCATAACGCCCCGACACCGCTTGCATCTCCAGGGCATCCGTGACGACCAGCCCCCGGAAGCCCAGGTCGCGGCGCAGCAGACCGCTGAGCACCGTCGAGGAGACCGTGGCGGGACGCTGCGGGTCGAGGCGTTGCAGCACGATGTGCGCGGTCATGATCGCCGGTGCGCCGACCTCGGCCGCCTCGGCGAACGGCACGAGGTCGCGCGCCCGCAGCCGCGCCATCGGGGCGCTCTGGCGCACCACGCCCGCGTGAGTGTCGGCCGTCACCGAGCCGTGCCCCGGGAAGTGCTTGAGCGTCGGCAGGATGCCCGCGTCGAGGTAGCCGGTGACCAGCCCGAGCGCGATCCGCGCCACCGCGGCGGGGTCGGAGCCCGGTGAGCGCACCCCGATCGTCGGGTCGGCGGCGCCGATCGTGACGTCGGCGTCCGGGGCCAGGACGACCGTGTAGCCGAGCCCGCGCAGCTCCGCGCCCGAGGCCCGCCCGACCGACCGGGCCAGTGCCGGATCGCCCGCCGCGCCCAGCGCCATGACCGCCGGGAACATCGTCAGCGGCGCGTCGAGGCGCGTCACCGGTCCGCCCTCCTGATCGATCGAGAGGAACGCGGGCCAGCCGCGACCCGATGCGCGCACCGCCGCGGCGAACGCCGCGTTGTCACCCTTCGCGGCCGGCACGGCCGCGGCGCCGGCGGGCAGATTGCCCCGGAAGATCGCGTAGCCGCCGTAGCCGTGGGCGCGCAGGGCGGCCGCGGCGGTCGCGCGCGAGCCGCTCTGGCGCG
>JBDIAP010000248.1:0-4045 GCA_039812485.1 Kineosphaera sp. | reverse complement strand
CGGTCGTGGCCGTGCGCCGCGTCGGGCCCGCCGACGACCCCACGGGGCACGCCGCGACCCTCGTGCGCGAGGCGGCGAAGATGCCGGCCTTCGTCGGGGGCGACACGGGGCTCAACGACACCATCTACGCGGCGTTCACGACCATGCAGCGCAGCTACCAGCCCGACCGCGACAACCTCGTCGTCGTGCTCACCGACGGCCGCAACGACGACAGCACCGGAGGGCTGACCACCGAGCAGCTCATCACCCGGCTGCGCGCCGACGTCGATCCGGCGCGTCCCGTGCGGGTCGTCGTCGTCGGCATGGGCACCGCCCAGGAGCAGGCCGTCATGGAGAAGGTGACCCGCGTGGTCGGCGGGCACGCCTCCTATGTGACCGACGCGGCGGGGATCCCCGCCGCCTTCGCGGGCGCCATCTGGCGCACCAACCGCGACGCGCTCTGCTGAGCCGGCCTCCGAGCCCGCCGCCGAGCCGGCCGCCGAGCCCGTCGCCGAGCCCGCCTCCCGAGCCGGCCGCCGAGCCCGTCGCTGGTGGGGTCAGGCGGGCCAGTGCTCGACGAGCAGCCGCCGCGAGTCCTCGAGCAGCACCGGCAGCGCCTTCGTCTGCCCCACGATCGGTAGGAAGTTCGCGTCCCCACCCCACCGCGGCACGACATGCTGATGCAGGTGCGCCGCGACACCGGCCCCCGCGACCGCCCCCTGGTTCATGCCGAGGTTGAAGCCCATCGGCTGCGAGGCCGCCGTCAACGCCCGCATCGCCGCCTTCGTCAGGGCCGTGAACTCGTCGGTCTCCTCGTCGGTGAGGTCGAGGTAACCAGCCACGTGCCGGTAGGGGCACACGAGCACGTGCCCCGGGTTGTAGGGGAAGAGGTTCATGACGACGAAGCACAGCTGCCCCCGGTGCACGATGAGCCCCTCGGCGTCGTCCTTGGCCGGCGCCGCGCAGAACGGGCACCCCTGCCCGGCCGCCGGGTCGGGCCGCTCCCCCTGCACATACGCCATGCGGTGCGGGGTCCACAGTCGCTCGAATCCGTCGTCGACCCGCGCGAAGTCCTCGACCCGCTCCACCGGCTCCGTCATACGCCGATCCTAGGCACCAGCAGGCCCCCGTCCGGCCCGGGGAGGGCGGCGGTGGACGCGCCGCGGGCCCGCTGCGACACGGCCACCGGGCGGCGCCCCACCACGAGGTGCACGCACCGGTGGACGGCGGCTGGACAGGCTCCCCCGCGCCGTGTTGGCTGACGGAATGCACACAGCTGACCATGATCCCGCCCCGCTGGCGGGCGAGTTCGCCGAGCCGAAGGAGGGCTGGGTCGCCGACCAGCTCGCCGCCATCGACGCTGCCGGCGACACCCGGGCCGCCGACATCCAGGGCATGTCCATCGTCGTCTACACGGTGCGCGGCAAGCGCTCGGGCACACTGCGCCGGGTGCCGCTCATGCGGGTCACCGACGGCACCGCCTACGCCGCCGTCGCCTCCAAGGGCGGCGCCCCTCAGCACCCGGCCTGGTATCACTCGATGACAGCCAACCCCCGGGTCGACCTGCAGGACGGCACGCAGACGCGGCCGTTCGTCGTGCGCGAGCTCTCCGGCGACGAGCGCGCCGCATGGTGGGAGCGGTGCGTCGCGGCCTTCCCGCCCTACGCCGACTACCAGAAGAACACCGACCGGCAGATCCCGGTGCTGCTCGCCGAGCCGCTGACCTGAGCACGTCATCCGCTCCGCGCGATCGAGCCCCTGACGCCTGCGGGTCAGGGGCTCGATGCGTGCCGGCCGTGCTCAGGCCGGCGCGGACGTCACCTGTGCCTTGGCCTCGATGGCCGCGGTGATCTCGGCGATCGCGTCCTCGATCGGCACGCCGTTGCGCTGCGTGCCGTCGCGATAACGGAACGACACCGCCCCGCTCGAGCGGTCCTCCTCCCCCGCGATGAGCACGAACGGCACCTTCGAGGTGCTCGCCTTGCGGATCTTCTTGGGGAAACGGTCGTCGGACGCGTCGACCTCGACACGCACCCCCGCGGCCCGCAGGCTCGCCGCGACGTCCTCGAGATACTCGACATACTCCTGCGCCACCGGCACGCACGTGACCTGCACCGGCGAGAGCCACACGGGGAACGCCCCCGCATAATGCTCGACGAGCACCCCCATGAACCGCTCGATCGAACCGAACTTCGCCGAGTGGATCATGACCGGGCGCTGCCGCGAGCCGTCCGCGGCCTGGTATTCCAGCTCGAAGCGCTCCGGCTGGTTGAAGTCATACTGAATCGTGCTCATCTGCCAGGTGCGGCCGATCGCGTCCCGCGCCTGCACACTCACCTTCGGCCCGTAGTAGGCCGCCCCGCCCGGATCGGGCACGAGCTCCAGCCCCGTCGAGCCGCACGCCTCCGCGAGGATGCGGGTCGCCTCGTCCCAATCCTCCTGCGAGCCGATGAACTTGTCCGAATCGTCGCGGGTGCTCAGCTCCAGATAGAAGTCGTCGAGCCCGAAATCCCGCAGCAGACTGAGCACGAAATTCAGCAGATGCTTGATCTCGTCGGCGGCCTGCTCCGGGGTGACATAGCTGTGGCTATCGTCCTGGGTAAAACCGCGCAACCTCGTCAGGCCGTGGATGACACCCGACTTCTCGTAGCGATACACCGATCCGAATTCGAACAGCCGCATCGGCAGCTCCCGATAAGAGCGACCGCGGCTGCGGAAGATAAGATTGTGCATCGGGCAGTTCATCGCCTTGAGCCGGTAGTCCGATCCGGCCCGGGTAATATTGCCGTCGGCGTCACGCTCCTCGTCGACGTGCAGCGGAGGAAACATCGTGTCCGCATAGTACGGCAGGTGCCCCGAGGTGTGGAACAATCCATCCTTGGAGATATGCGGCGTGCCGACATAATCGAAGCCCTCCTCGATATGCCGGGCCCGGACGTAGTCCTCCATCTCCCGCTTGATGACCCCACCCTTGGGGTGAAAGACCGGCAGGCCGGAGCCCAACTCGTCGGGGAACGAGTAGAGGTCCAGCTCGGTGCCGAGGCGCCGGTGATCCCGCTTCTCGGCCTCGGCGAGGCGCTCGAGGTATTCGCGCAGCTCGTCCTTGCTCGGCCAGGCGGTGCCATAAAGTCGCTGGAGTTGCTGGTTGCGCTGGTCACCGCGCCAATACGCGGCCGAGCTACGCATGAGCTTGAAGGCGTTGCCGATGAGCTTCGTGCTCGGGATATGCGGGCCGCGGCACAGGTCGCCCCACGCGACACTGCCGTCGCGGCGCACATTGTCATAGATCGTCAGCTCGCCCGCGCCGACCTCGACACCGGCGCCGGCCTCCTGATCGTCATGGCTCAGGCCGCCCTTGAGGCCGATCAGCTCACACTTGAAAGGCTCGTCCTTGAGCTCCGCCAATGCCTCGTCGTCGGTGACGACCCGGCGCCGGAAGGTCTGGCCCTCGTTGACGATCTTCTGCATCACCTTCTCGAGGCGCTTGAACTCCTCGGGAGTAAAAGGCTCGTCGAGAGCGAAGTCGTAGTAGAAGCCGTCGGTGATCGGCGGGCCGATGCCGAGCTTGGCGTCGGGGTGCACCTGCTGCACCGCCTGCGCGGCGACGTGGGCGCACGAATGCCGCAGCACCGCGAGGCCGTCCGGTGAGCCGATATCGACGCTCTCGACGACGTCGCCGTCAGCGAGCTCCCGGGCCAGGTCGACGAGGTCGCCGTTGACGTGGGCGACGACGACGCGCTTGTCGTCGGCGAACAGGTCGGCGGCCGTCGTGCCCGCCGCGACCGATCGCTCGCTTCCGGCGACGGTGACGGTGATCTGGGCGGACACTGGCGGGCTCCTTCTCGGTCGGCATCGACGTCCCCGGCAGGCACGCGCGACGATCGTGCGCTGCGGGTCCCCGGGGAGTCGGGGGCCGAAAGTCGGCCCCGCTCGATGGTATCCGCGCGGGTTCCTGCTCCTCGACAGGGTTTGGGCCGCGTCGCGGCCTCGGGGCCCGGTGGGAATGACGGTCGGTGGGGTGACGGTCGGTGGGGTGACGGTCGGTGGGGTGCTGGTCGGTGGGGTG
>JBDIAP010000247.1:0-4051 GCA_039812485.1 Kineosphaera sp. | reverse complement strand
CGGTCGGCAGCGTCGGTCGGCAGCGTCGGTCGGTCGGGCGCGGCGCTCAGTCGGCGCCCTGACGGGGCCCAGTTCGGGTCGGTGGGCGCTCAGTCGAGGCGCACGGCGCGGTGCAGGGCGACGATGCCGCCCGTGAGGTCGAGCCACTCGACGCCTGCCCATCCCGCGTCGCGCAGGCGCTCGGCCAGCCCCTCCTGGTCGGGCCACGCCTGGATCGACTCGGCCAGATAGACGTAGGACTCCGGGTCGGAGCTGACCCGCTTGGCGATCCGCGGGAGCGCCTGCAGCACGACACGCTGGTAGGCGGTGCGCACCAGCGCGTTGGTCGGCCGGCTGAACTCGCTGACGACGAGCCGCCCGCCGCGCTTGGTCACCCGGCGGAACTCCGCGAGGGCGCCCGCGACGTCGGCGACGTTGCGCAGGCCGAACGACATCGTCACCGCGTCGAAGCTCTCGTCGGCGAACGGCAGCCGGGTGGCGTCCGCCGCGGTGAACGGCAGGTCGGGGCGCCGGCGACGGCCCTCCAGCAGCATGCCGAGGGAGAAGTCGGCCGGGACCACGTCGACACCCGCGTCGGCGAACGGCGCGCTGCTCGTGCCCGTGCCCGCGGCGATGTCGAGCACCCGCTCGCCCCGGCGGGCGCCGACCTCGGCGACGAGCGCCCGGCGCCACGACCGGTCGATGCCGCCGGTGAGCACCGAGTTGGTCAGGTCGTAGCGGGCCGCGACCTCGTCGAACATCGCGGCGACCTCGTGCGGCTTCTTGTCCAGGCTGGCGCGGCTCATGCGTGGCATTCTCCCTCAGCCGCCCACGCCCACGCCCGCGCCTCGCGGTCGGGCGAGCGGGCCGGGCTGGGCGCGCCCGGCGGCGCGCGCCGGTCCGAGGGTGCGGCGGTGACGGACCATCCGAGGAGCGAACGGCCGGGGCGCGGACGTAGGGTGACGCCTTGTGACGTCCCCCGCGCCAGGCATCCCGGCACCCGCCGAGCTGACGCGTGCCGCGACCTCGCGTGCCACGGGTTACGACCCCGGTCGCCGGTTCCTCGCGCGGACGGAGCGGATCGCGCCGCCCGCGTCGACCTCGCCCACCGCCCTGCTCGAGCTGTTGCCCGCGCAGGCGGTCACCACCGATCTGTGCTCGTGGGTGCGGGACGGTCAGGGCGTCGTCGGGTGGGGTTCGGCCGCGCGGGTCGTCACCGGCGGCACGCGACGGTTCGCCGACGCGCAGGACTGGTGGCGCCGCTTCGTCGACCGGGTCGAGGTGCACGACGAGGTGGGCGTCTGGGGCACCGGGCCGCTGGCCTTCGCGAGCTTCTCCTACTCCCCCGACTCGGCGGCGCGGTCGGCGCTCGTCGTGCCCGCGGTCACCGTCGGGCGGCGCGGCGAGGTGTGGTGGCGCACGACCGTCTCCGCCGTCGACGACCCGAGCGAGGCGTCCGAACTGACCAGCCCACGGCGTCCGGAGGGCCGGGAGGTCGACGTGTCGGGCCTCGGGCGCGGGACGTCGCTCGGTGCGGCGCTGCCTACCGGGTTGCCGCACGGCGAGGTCGCCTTCTCCGACGGTGCCCGCTCGGGCCCGCGGTGGCGCGAGGCCGTCGCGCGCGCGGTCGCCGCCATCGCCGAGGGCGCCGTCGACAAGGTCGTCCTCGCGCGCGACCTCGTCGCGACGGCGGCGGCACCGATCGATCTGCGGGTGCTGGCGCGGCGGCTCGCGTCGGGCTACCCGCGCACGTGGGTGTTCTGCGTCGACGGGCTCGTCGGGGCGACACCGGAGATGCTCGTGCGACTCGAGCGCGGGCTGGTCACCTCTCGAGTGCTCGCGGGCACGATCCGCCGCAGCGGCGACGACGACCACGACCTGGCGCTCGCTGCGTCGCTGGCCCGCAGCAGCAAAGACCTCGAGGAGCACGAATACGCCGTGCGTTCGGTCGCCGACGCCCTCGCGCCGCACTGCACGTCGATGAACGTGCCCGAGTCGCCGTTCGTGCTGCACCTGCCCAACGTCATGCACCTGGCGACCGACGTCGCCGGCCGCACGCGCAACGGCGACACCTCGCTCGACCTCGCCGCCTCCCTGCACCCCTCGGCGGCGGTGTGCGGCACCCCGACGGCCGCCGCCGACGCGATCATCGCGCGGCTCGAGGGCATGGACCGCGGCCGCTACGCCGGGCCCGTGGGCTGGATGGACGCCCGCGGCGACGGCGAATGGGGCATCGCGCTGCGCTCCGGGGCGTTGGACAGCCGCGATCCGCGGCGCATGCGGATCTTCGCCGGCTGCGGCATCGTCGCGGGGTCGGACCCGGACGCCGAGCTCGCCGAGTCCGAGGCCAAACTCGTGCCGATGCGGGACGCGCTGACGACCGAGCACTGAGGGGCGGGCGGGGCGCGGCGACTCGCGGGCGAGGGGCCGCCGACGAGATGAACGCCTCCTGCACGGCGTCCGAAGCGAGCTCCGGCCTGTGCCGCGCCGGGCGGGGCCGACAGCGGCCGCGTGGGCGCCGACATCCGGCAGCTGCGACGACGCGTCGATCTGCGCGAGTCGGCGCGGGTCGGCGCGGGCGTTGGAGCCGCTGGAGACTCTCCGTCTGGCCTGACCCCGCGGTCGATGGAACCCCTGCGTCGATGAACCCCTCCGGTGAGTCCAGGGTCGTGGGTGCCACCGCCCGCGCGCGTCAGCCGTTGCCAGGTTCGATGCTCACGCCCTCGGCCACGGCCACGCGCAGCGCGGTGTCGTCGGCGCGGCGGGAGTCGCGTCGGATCGGCACGTGCACGACCCGCAGGCCACGCGGCCGCTCGGTCAGGGCCTCCCGGAGCTCGCGGCGGGAGGTGACGCGCGCAGACGGCACGCCGTGGGCTGCCGCGAGAGCGCCGAGATCGGTGCCCGTCGGGGTCGCGAAGACGCGCTCGTAGCCGGCCGGGTCGAGGGCGCGGCGGGCGGGATCGCCGTATTCGAGGGTGGCGAAGATGCCGCCGCCCCGGTCGTCGGCCACGACGATCGTCAGGTCGGGCACGGGCTCGCCGGGGCCGATGACCAGCGCATTCGCATCGTGCACGAACGTCAGGTCACCGACGAGGGCGTAGGTCGGCACGCCGGGTCGGGCCAGCGCCAGGCCGACGGCCGTGGACAGGCACCCGTCGATGCCGGCCAGGCCGCGGTTGGCCAGCACCTGCGGACCTCGCGGCCCGCGGGCCGTCTCGACGTCGCGGGCGCTGTTGGAGGAGCCGACGAAGAGCGACGCCCCGGGCGGGAGGGCAGCCAACACCGCGTGGGCGAGGGCCGCCCCTGGGGGCTCGGCGTCGCCGGGCCACGCCGCCTCGAGCCGTTCGCATACAAGAGTGTGCACGTCGCCGGCGGCCCGGGTCCACGCGTCCACCCAGCGCGCCTCGTCGGTCGGGGAGCCCTGGCCGGTCGGCGCCACCTCGACGATCGGGAGCATCTGGCCGGGTGACCGCGCCTCGCCCGTCGGGCGCGCCGCCGGCGTGCGGGGCGCCTCCGGTGACGCATCCTCAGCCCAACGCTGCAGGTCGCGCCACGCCGACCACGGATACACCGCCTGCACGACGTGGCTCGGGTCGGCCCACCGCGGGCCGGCGCTCACGGCCTCGACCCGCACCTCGGGCGTGCGGAGCAGTGCTGCCGTGGCGCGCGAGAGCGTGACCCGCCCGACGAGCAGGATCCGTTGCGGCGGATGCGTGCGCAGCAGCCCGGGCACGGCGAGCACGAGCGGCCCGTGAGCGATGACGGACGACCGCTCTGCGGTGCCGAACGGCTCCGCGACGACGGGCCAGCCCAACCGGGCCGCGGTGTCGACGACCGCCGCCGACCGCAGCGAGAGCGGCCCGGGGTGGTTGTCGTCGAGTTCGCCGAGCACGACGAGTGTGCGCACCGGGTCCGCCAGGGATGGCCGCGCCGCAGGCCTGGTCTCGGCCGTGGTCGGGACCGGTGTCGTCGGCGGGGTCGCCGTCGGCGGCGGGGCCGGTGTCGTCGGCCCCGCGGGGGCGCTCCCGTCTCCGGACGCCGCCGCAGGCCCGTCGTCGGCGGCGCCCGCCGG
>JBDIAP010000246.1:0-4082 GCA_039812485.1 Kineosphaera sp. | reverse complement strand
CCTAGGGGGCGCCCGGCAGCGGGCGTGGCGCGGCTCACGTCCGGCGTTCTCCCAGCATCCGGCATGGTCCCACCCCGATTGCGGGCGTAGTCTGCGGTGGTTGCCCACCTCGCACCGCAGCCCGGTGTGCCGCCGTGCAGGCCGCGCGAGTGCTCGGCGGGCAGCGGGCGCCACGACTCCCGTCGACCGGCCCGACCGGCCCCGTCGCGTTGTCGCCGGCCCCGATGACGCCGATTGGAAGGACCTGTCCGACGTGAGCCTGCTGGCTTCGATCTCCGGCCCCGCCGACCTGCGCGCACTCTCTCGCGAGCAGCTGCGCCTCCTGGCACAGGAGATCCGGGAGTTCCTCATCACCCAGGTGTCGCAGACCGGCGGGCACCTCGGCCCCAACCTCGGGGTCGTCGAGCTGAGCATCGCGCTGCACCGCGTCTTCGACTCGCCCCGCGACACCATCGTTTACGACACCGGACACATCGGCTACGTGCACAAGCTGCTCACCGGTCGGCAGGACTTCGCCGGGTTGCGCACCCGGGGTGGGCTGTCCGGCTACCCGAGCCGGGCCGAGTCCGAGCACGACGTCGTCGAGAACTCGCACGCGTCCGGCTCCCTGTCGTGGGCCGCGGGCATCGCGCGCGGCCGCCGGCTGCGCGGCGAGCCTCAACGCCGCACGGTCGCGGTCATCGGCGACGGGGCGCTCACCGGCGGCATGGCCTGGGAAGCGCTCAACGACATCGCCGCCGACAAGGAGCTCCCGCTGACGATCGTCGTCAACGACAACGCCCGCTCCTACGCCCCGACCGGCGGGGGCCTCGCCGAGCACCTCTCCCAGCTGCGCACGACGCGCAGCTACGAGGAGATGCTGACGTGGGGACGCAAGGCGCTGACCGGCACCCCGGTCGTCGGGCGGCGCGCCTTCGAGGCGCTGCACGGCATCAAGAAGGGCATCAAGGACATCGTGGCCCCCCAGGTGCTCTTCGAGGATCTCGGCCTCAAATACGTGGGGCCCGTCGACGGGCACGACCTCGACCAGGTGCAGAACGCGCTGCGGTTGGCGCGCGACTTCGACGGCCCGGTCATCGTGCACGTGCTCACCGAGAAGGGCCACGGCTACGAGCCGGCCCGCAGCGACGAGGACGATCAGTTCCACGCGGTCGGCGTCATCAACCCCGAGACCGGGCTGCCGCTGGAGATCGCGGGCCGCAGCTGGACCGACACGTTCTCCTGCACCATCGAGGAGTTGGGCCGTGAGCGCGCCGACATCGTCGCGCTCACCGCCGCCATGCTCATCCCGGTCGGGCTGCGGGGCTTCGCCGAGGCCTATCCCGAGCGCGTCTTCGACGTCGGCATCGCCGAGCAGCATGCGAGCGCCATGGCGGCGGGCATGGCGTTCACCGGGTTGCACCCGGTCGTCGCCGTCTACTCGACGTTCCTCAACCGCGCCTTCGACCAGGTGCTCATGGACTGCGCGCTGCACCGTGCGGGCGTGACGTTCGTGCTCGACCGGGCCGGCGCGACCGGCAGCGACGGTGCCTCGCACAACGGCATGTGGGACATGGCGCTGCTCTCGATCGTGCCCGGCCTGCGCCTGGCGGCCCCGCGCGACGCGGCGACCCTGGCGCAGGAGCTGCGCGAGGCGGTCGCGGTCGACGACGCGCCGACGGTGCTGCGCTTCCCCAAGGGCACCGAGCCGGCGCCCGTGCCCGCGCTCGAGCAGCTGGGGGGCGTCGACGTGCTCGCCCGGCACGGGTCCGATCCCGGATCGGTGCGCGACGAGACCGACCTGCTCGTCGTCTCCGTGGGGGCGATGGCGCCGGTCGCGCTCGGCGCGGCCGAGAAGGTCGCCGCCCAGGGGCATCGCGTCGACGTCGTCGACCCCCGCTGGGTGTTGCCGGTCTCGTCGGCGCTCGTCGAGCGAGCCCGGGGCGCGGGCACCGTGGCGGTCGTCGAGGACTGCGTCGCTGTGGGCGGCGTCGGCGATGCCGTGGCGGCCGCCCTGGCCGCGGCCGGTGTCCGGGCATCGGTGCACCGTTTCGGGCTGCCGAGGGAGTTCCTCGACCACGCGAGCCGATCGCAGGTGCTCGCCGATGCCGGCCTGACGCCCGAGGCCGTCGCCGACCGGCTCATCGCGGCCCTCGGATCGCCGGCCGCTCTGGAGCCGCTGGAGACCCTCCGACTGGCCTGACCCGCGGGGTCGATGGACCCCCTCCGATCCGTCGACCCCGCGGTCACCCGCTGCGCGGCCCGCCTCAGCGGGCGGGCTGCTGATCGCGCAGCACCGTGCCATCGCTCAGCGTGAGGTCGTAGCGCAGGGTCGGCTCGGGGCCGTCGACGCGGCTCGGCCACTGCGCATCGAACGTCCCGTCGGCCACTCGCGCCGTGACCGGTGTGCCGTTGACGACGACGGTGACGCCCGTGACCTGCGCTCCGACCTGCCCGGCGACCGTGCGCACCTGGGCGCCCGTGTCGTCGGCGCCGCCGCCGATCTCGATCCGACCGATCTGGCGCGGTCCGGGCGCGGGGCGATCCGCCGCAGCTCCCGGCGTCACCGGCGTCGCGTCCCGCAGCACGGTGCCGCCGGCCAGCGTGACGTCGTAGGCGATCTGCGGCGCGGGCCCGGAGCCTCCGGCCGCCGTCGACGGCCACCAGGCGGCGAAGTGCCCGTCCGAGACGGTGGCCTGCACCGTGCGACCCTCGGTGCGCAGCGTCAGGCCGGTGACGTCGGGCCCGACGCGGCCCTGGGTGAAGGCGAAGCTGCCCTCGGGGCCGCTGGAGCTTCCCGCCCCGGGGACCTCGAACTGGCCACCTCGCAACGCGGCCGGCGGGGGACTCGACGGCGTCGAGGCGGATCCGGTCATTCCTTCTACCCGGTCGGGGGTGCCGGCGTCGAGGAAGCACTCGGCCGTGCTGCCGTCGGCCGTGGCCATCGCGAGGAAGAGGTAGTCGCCCCGCCGCTCCGCGACGACCGTCCGAGCGGTCTCCGGGCGCGTCGTGGGGCGCAGTTCCGGCGGCAATTCGGCCATGTGCGACTGCTGCTCGGCCAGCGAGGCCCGGCAGGCCTTCTCGGCGTTCGTCAGTGTCGCGCCGGTGACGGGCGTCGGCGTCGGCGTCCACGAGGCGTAGGCGGGGGCGCCGCCCTGCCCGCCGATCGTCAGCGCCCCCACGAGGCCCGCTGCGGCGGCGACCGGGATCAGCCAGCGAGCGACCCGCATGCGTCGGCGGCCGAGCGCGACGACGGGGGCGAAGGAGCTGGGGGAGTCGGGGGAGTCGCCGGATTCGTTGCCGTGCGGGGCGTTTTCGGACGACGGATGGGGATCACGGGGCTGCGTACCCCGCGCCGTGTGGCCGGCCCGGTCGGCGAGAAGGTCCTCCAGCAGGGCATCCTTGCGGCGCAGCTGGTCGGCGTCGAGCTGGTGGTCGGCGGCGTCGAACGCGCGCAGCGCGGCGTCGAGCTGCCGGTCGCTCAGGGCGAATTCGGTGGTCATGAGTGCATCTCCTCGTAGGAAGCGGTGGCGGGGCCGGGGCGCGGTGCGGCGCCCTCGAGGCGGCGTCGCAGCGCGCTGCGGGCGCGCGAGAGGCGCAGGCGGGTCGCGGCGGCGCTGACGCCGAGCACCGCGCCCGCCTGTGCCGAGGTGAGGTCCTCGAAGACGGACAGGGCGATGACCTCTTGGTCTGCCGGGGACAACTGCGCCCACGCCGCCGCGAGATCGAGGCGACCCGCGACGCGGTCGGCGACGGCGTCGTCGGGCGTCAGGTCCCCACCGGCGGCCTGCTGCGCGAGACGCACCCCCAGCGCGTCGCGCCGGCGATGGGTCCGCGTGTCGTTGAGCAGACAGTTGCGGGCGATCCCGAAGAGCCACGCCCGGGCATCACCGGGATCCGTCGGCAGCTCCTCGACCCGCCGCCACGCGACGAGCATCGCCTCGGCGACGACGTCCTCGGCCTGCCCCGGCGCGGTGCGCCGCTGCACGAAACGCAGCACGTCGTCATAGGCCGCCACGTAGGCCCGGCGGAACCGCTCCTCGCGGTCTGCTGAATCGTTCACAACCCCTACCTGTCCGGCCGGTCGCCGGTTGTGTCACCCG
>JBDIAP010000245.1:0-4084 GCA_039812485.1 Kineosphaera sp. | reverse complement strand
ACGCAGGGCTTCGCGCTGCTCGCGGCCGGCGCGGTCATCGTCGCGACGCCGATCGTGCTCGCTTACGTCGTGCTGCAGCGGCAGATCATCGCCGGGATGCTCGAGGGCGCGACGAAGGAGTAGGGCGTGGGTCGCCCCCACTCAGGAGTCTGGCGCGACGCGCGCCTTGGTGATCGCACCGACGAAGCCGCCCTCGTCGACGATCGTCACGCGCCGCCCTCCTCCAGCGGCGCGGTCACCCAGCCGGGGCCGTGCCGCGCCGCCGGCCACTGGGACCCGACCTCCGTGCGCCACGAATAGCGCACTCCGTCCGCGCGGCGGGCGAAGACCTCGTCGGAGGAGGGGCGTGCCTCGAACTCCACCGGCTCGAGTCGCTCGCAGCGCGCGAGGTCGCGCGTCGCGCGGATCGACCCCTGGCCGGCATAGACCGCGAGCATCATCGGGAGGACGACGGCGCCGAAGTTGACAGAGGACCCCGGGACCAGCGCCCAGACGAGCACGCTCGAGACGAGGCCGGCGAGGAGGACGAGGCCCCAGAAGAGGAGTTCGCGCCCCCGGCGGGCGGCGCGGCGGCGGGCGTCGGCGAGGAGCCGCGCGGGGTCGGCCGCCCGGATGCGGGCGTGCCGGGCCTGCACGACCGGAGTGCTCTGCGGATCGATGGTCACCACGTCGGCCGGGCCCTCGGCGACGGCCTCGAGCGTGGGCCGCCACACGAGCAGCCCGTCCCGGCTCGCCCCGTCGATCGCGACGAGCGTGGAGCGGTGCCACCGGCGAACCGGGGCCGAGGCCCACAGGTGCGTGCCCACCTTCGGCGGCTCCAACCCGCATCGGGCGACCGGCCAGCGCAACCGGCGACCGGTCTGAGTCTCGACGGCGACCTCGCGCCCGCGGACGGCGATGACCTCGACCGGCTCGACCTCCACGGCGTCGGGGGCGGAGAAGCGGTCGCGCCACAGCCAATGACCGAGGAGGACCATCCACAGGGCGGCGACGAGGGTGTGGTGCACGACGAGAGCCGCGGGCTCGGCACGTCCGATGGCCCACAGCACGATCGGCAGAGCGACCGCGGTCGCGGCCCCCAAGGCCAGACTGGCCCAGGTCCGCCGACGCCTCCGGATCCGCGAGTCGACGCCGATGCGCTGGCGGATCTCGGCCTCGTCGACCACCACCACGTGCCCCCCTCGGTCAGCCGCGTGCGATGAGGTCCCAGACTACGGCGGGCGGGAGCGCACCTTCGGGTGCCGCGGACATGCTAAGACGAACTCATCGCCTGCGAGAGGACACCCATGACCCAGCCGACGCCGCGACTCGACGACACCGACACCGACGTGCCCTCGGCGGAGGCGATGGGGCTGCCGCTCATCGGCACGATCCCGGCCTACTCCGATCGGTCGGAGCACTTCGCGCGGTATGCCGAGCTGCGCGGCAGCGGGGCGGTGGAGGTGCCGCCGCACCTGCTCGGGGCGCGGGAGCGGCGGCTGCACATCCGCAACACGCTGCTCGAGGACCACGCCGTGCGCCTGCACGACTCGCCGGAGGCGGTCGAGGGCAAGTTCGCGATCCTGGCGGCCAGCGCGTTCTCGTTCTTCCGGGGCACGGCGCTGCTCTACTACCGCGACCACGCGGGTGTGGACGGGCACCTGCCGGTCGTCTTCTCGATCGGCGACGTGCATCCCGAGAACTTCGGCGTCATGCCCGGCGCCGACGGGCGGGCCTTCTTCGCGGCCAACGACTTCGACGAGGCGTGGGTCGCGCCGTTCACCTACGACGTGCATCGCGGGGCGGTCGGCTTCGCGATGGCCGGCGAGCAGGCGGGCGCCAAGCCGAAGGCGCGGCGCGCGCTCGTGCGCACGTGGGCGCAGGCGTATGTCGAGGCGCTGACCCGGTTCGCCCTCGACGACAGCGAGGGCAGTCATCGCGTCACGGCGGACAACGCGCCGGCCGTGCTGGCGAAGACGTTCCGCAAGGCCGAGCGCAGCCGCGGAGACTTCCTCGCCAAGCGCGTCGACCTCGACGCGGGGCGGTTCATCGCGGCGGATCGCATCGAGCCGCGATCCGACCTCGTCGAGCCGTTCCGGGAGCCTGTCGCCGCCTACGCGCAGTCCCTGGCCTCCGCGGCCTCGACCCGCGCTCTCGGCACGCCGGGGTCGTTCGTCGCTGTGTCTCGGCCGGAGGGGTTCTTCACCGTGCGCGACGTCGCGCTGCGACACGGCTCCGGCACGGCGAGCCAGGGCCTCGGTCGCTACTGGGTGCTGCTCGAGGGCTGGGGTGGGCAGGACATGGTCATCATCGAGGCCAAGCTGTCGCGCCGATCCGCGCTCTACGGGCTCGTGCCCGCCCACGGCTTCGCGGAAAAGTCGCCGGCAGAGCGGATCCTCTACGCGCACAACGAGTTCCTGGCCGACGGGGACCCCCTCTACGGGGCGGTGAACGTCGGCGACAACAGCTACCTCGTGCGCGAACGCAGCCCGCAGAAGGTCAATGTCGAGGTCGCGGCCTTCGGCGCCGACGAGCTGCACGACTACGCGCGGGTGTGCGCGCAGGCCCTCGCGCAGCTGCACGCGCGGTCGGACTTCTATGCCGTCGACGGCGACGCGCGCGAGGCCGAGCATCGCATCCTCGCCGCGGTGCACACCGACGTCTTCCTCGCGGACGTGCTCGAGTTCGTCGAGGAGTCGGTCGCGCGGATCCACACCGACCATCGGCTCTTTCGCGAGGACCTCGAGCGCGGCGCCTTCTCCGTCTAACCAGGTCCGCCCGCAGCAGGTCCGTCGATCGAGACGGACCCGCTCAGCCGGCCTCCCAGCCGATGATGCGCAGCGCGAGCAGCAGACCGGCACCGCTGAGCATGAGACCGACGATCCCGACGATCGCGGACCACGCCGTGACGAGCGCGGCCTGGCTCACGGGCTGTGGGCGGGTGTGCGAGCGAGGGTTGCGACCGCGCGCATAGGTGCGCCAGGCGGTGACGACGACCCACACCGCAATGCCCATGAGCACGACGCCGATGAGGCTGAGCACGGCGGGGACCACCAGGATCATGCGATCCGGCATCCACGACCTCCTCGCTCGACGATTCGTCCGGCTCGTCCGGGTGAGGTTATCGAGTTCGTGGCGACCCACAGCGGCGGTGTCCGCGGCGGCGCCTCGGCGCGAAAGGCCGGCGCAAGACCATTCCTGGGCCCGAGAACGCCTGCGGGCCAAGGCTGCCCGCACCCGGCCGATTCCGGGGCCCACGAGCGGGCTGCCCTGGGCGTCGCCCCGCGCACCGGCATCGGCCTCCCGCGCGGCGGCATCCGCGGCATCCGCCCCGCGGACGGCGCCGGACCGCGTCAGGCGTCGTCGGCGGCAGCGGTGGGACCGGCCCATTCTGCGGCCTGCTCGCGAGCCTCGCGCCCGCCGCCGGCCATGAGCCGGCCGATCTCGGTGCGGTCGACGTCGTCGGGGTCGACGTGGGCGACGATGCTCCCGCCACAGATGACCGCGACCCGGTCGGACAGCGAGAGCACCTCGTCGAGCTCGGCCGAGACGAGCAGCACCGCGGCGCCGGCGTCGCGCGCGGCGACGATCTGGCGGTGGATGAACTCGATCGACCCGACGTCCACACCGCGGGTGGGCTGCGCGGCCAGGAGCAGCCGGGGGCGCGCCGACAGCTCGCGGGCGACGACGACCTTCTGCTTGTTGCCACCCGACAGCGACCCCGCGCTCGACCGGATGCTCGCCGACCTGATGTCGAAGTCGTCCCGCAGCCGGGTCGCGTTGGCGGCCACGGCCGCCCGGTCCCGCACCCCGCGCCGAGCGAACGCCGACTCGGCGAACCGGTTGAGCACGAGATTGTCGGCGATCGACTGCGACGCGACGAGGCCGTGCTTCTCGCGGTCCTCGGGGATGTGGCCCACGCCCGCGTCGTGCACCCGCCCGGCGGACAGGCGCGTGAGGTCGACCCCCGACCCGACGCCCGCATCGCCCCCGAGCCGCACTGCGCCCCCCGCGACCGGGCGCATGCCCGCGATGGCCTCGACGAGCTCGCGCTGGCCGTTGCCCTCGACGCCGGCGATGCCGACGATCTCCCCGGCCCGCACCG
>JBDIAP010000244.1:0-4101 GCA_039812485.1 Kineosphaera sp. | reverse complement strand
CGAGCCGCCGGACGCCGGCTTCGACTCCGCAGGCTCCTCCTTGGCCTCGGGCTCGGGCTCCGGCTCGGCCTCCTGCTCACCGCCGGACTCGTCGGAGTCCTGCGCCGGCCCGTCGCCGATGATGCACAGGTCGGCACCGACCTCCGCGGTCTCGTCCTCGTCGACGAGGATCTTCTGCAGCGTGCCGGACACCGGCGAGGGGACCTCGGTGTCGACCTTGTCGGTGGAGACCTCGAGCAGTGGCTCGTCGGTGGCCACCTCATCTCCGACGCTCTTGAGCCAGCGGGTGACTGTTCCTTCGGTGACCGACTCACCGAGAGCCGGCATGGTCACGCGTTCTGACATGTGGGAGGTCTCCTCATCTGTCCGGGGTTGGCGTTGAGTCTAGGGCGCGGGTCGCCCGTGATCAGGGGTGGGAGTGCAGAGGTTTGCCTGCGAGCGCGAGATGGGCCTCGCCGAGCGACTCGTTCTGGGTGGGGTGGGCGTGGAGCAGTTGCGCGACTTCGTCCGGGAGAGCTTCCCAGGCCACGACGAGTTGCGCCTCGCCGACCTGCTCGCCCATCCGGCCCCCGATCATATGGACGCCCACGACCGGCCCGCGCTCCGCGTCGCCGCCGCGGCGCACGAGCTTGACGAAGCCGGCCGTGCGCAGGATTTGGCTGCGGCCGTTGCCACCGAGGTTGTATTCGACGGTGCTCACCTCGCCGTAGCGCTCGCGCGCCGCCGCCTCGGTGAGTCCGACCGACGCGATCTCCGGGTCGCAGTAGGTGACCCGCGGGATGATCTCGTCGCGCACCGGCACCGGGTCGAGCCCGGCGATGTCCTCGGCGACGAAGATGCCGTGGGCGAAGCCGCGATGCGCCAGCTGCAGACCGGGGACGAGGTCTCCGACCGCACGCACGCCCTCGACGTTCGTGCGCAGCCGCTCGTCGGTGACGACGAAGCCGCGGTCGAGGTGCACGCCGGCCTCCTCATAGCCCAGCCCCTCACTGCGCGGCCCGCGGCCGACGGCGACGAGCAGCAGGTCGGCCTCGAGACTCTCGCCCGACTCGAGCCGAACCGTGACGCCGTCGGGCCCCTCGGTCGCTTCCGCGAATCGCACACCGGTCTTTGACGTGATGCCGCGCTTGCGGAAGGCGCGGAGCAGTTGCGCGCTCACCGCCTCGTCCTCGCCGGGCACGAGCCGGGGGAGTGCTTCGACGATCGTCACCTGGGCCCCGAACGAGGCGAGGACCGAGGCGAACTCGACGCCGATGACGCCGCCGCCGAGCACGATGACCCGTTCGGGCACGGCCTCCAGGCGCAGGGCCTCGTCGCTCGTGAGGATGCGCGGGCCGACGGCCAGGCCCGGCAGCAGCCGGGACGACGAGCCGGTCGCGAGCACGACATGCCGCCCGCGCAGGGTCCGTGTGCCGCCGGACTCTCCCGCGAGCTCGACCTCGACGACGCCGGGGGCGGCGAGGCGGCCGCGACCCTCGACATACGTCGTGCGGGCGGCCTTGACGAGGCCCTGGAGCCCCTTGTAGAGGCGCGTGACGACACCGTCCTTGTAGCCGTGCAGGGCCGGCAGGTCGATGCCCTCGAAGCTCGCGCGGACCCCGAAGGCCTCGCTCTCGCGGGCCGCGTCGGCCACCTCGGCCGCGTGCAGCAACGCCTTGGTCGGGATGCAGCCGCGGTGCAGGCACGTGCCGCCGAGTTTGTCCTGCTCGACGAGCGCGACGCTCAGCCCGAGCTGCGCGGCGCGCAGCGCGCAGGCGTAGCCGCCGCTGCCGCCGCCGAGGATGACGATGTCGAAGTCGTCCGCCGTGGTGGGGCCGTCGGTGCCTCCCGCCCGATCGGTGGGCGGCTGGGGCTTCTCGTGGTGCCCGGTCGTCATCGGTCGTCACGCTCCTTTGCGTACGGCTCGGCGTGCGCCACCTGCTTTGTGGGCGGGGCGCGCTCGGTCCGCACCATACTGTCATCGCGCCGCCGCGGCCCGACAGAGGTCGAGTCCGGGCGGTCGGGACCGGTCGGCGGCAGCGTCGCCGGGCTCGGGGTCAGCGGTCCGGAGAGTGTCAGCGCAGGGCCGCGACGCGGTCGAGCAGCGCGGCCGCGACCGCGGGCATGGCCGCGGGCGCGAAGTGCGATCCGTCGGGACGGGCCAGGGCGCCGTCGGCCGCCGGGGGGCCGCCGATCGGCAGCCGGTCGTCGCACGGGCTGGCCGCGTCGCGGCAGTAGACGTCGTCGAGCGAGATCGTGCGCACGCCGCGGTGGCGCGCGGCGACGTCGCGCACGAGGTCGTTCCAGTGGTTGCGCAGGGCCGCGTCGTCGCGCAGCCTGCGCAGCAGCGGGTCGCACTGGGCGGGGGCGCAGCGCGTGTCCATGCCGTCGCCGACACGATCGACGAGCACGATGACCAGGCGCGCCCCGGACGCGGTGAGTCGGCGCACCGACGCCTCGAGGTCGGCCTGCTGCGCCGCCCAGAACTGCGGGGTGCCGGCGACGAGCCGGTGTCCCGAGGCGTCGAGCCGGTCAGCGAGCTCGTAGCGCGACCACCAGATCACCGTGCCCGGGGTGTAGGTCGCCAGCGCGTCGGCCTGGACCTTCGGCACCGTCTGCGCGCACCCCGGGGAGGCGACCCCGCGCCCGCTGAGCACGACCGCGTCGATCGCCGCGCAGCCGCCGCGCGCGGCGTTGACGACCGTGAGCCCGCGTTGCGCGCCGACGGCGGCCAGCTGCGGCGACAGGCGGCTCATGACGCTGTCACCGACGAGCACGACGGTGCCGGCCGACGTGCGCTGATCGACCCCCGACGCCAGGGCCGGGAGCACCCGGTTGAGCGGCGATCCGCCCAGCTGGGAGCTGAGCACGACCGCCAGCGCGACGGCGCCGGCCGCCCCGGCGAACACCCGGCGCGGCGTCAGGCGCGCGACGCGGCCGGTGCGGATCGGGTGTTCGAGGAGGTGGTAGGAGAGCGCGGCCGCGGCGATCGTCAGGGCGGCGACCCCGGCGGCCCGTAGGGGCTCGAAGCCCCGGTCGCCGATGAACCAGACGACGAACGGCCAGTGCCACAGATAGACGCCGTAGGAGATCCGCCCGACGTAGGCGACCGGTGTCGACCCGAGCACGAGCGTCAGGCCGTGGCGGCGGTCGGCCAGGCTCGTCGCGGCCACGAGCACCGCACAGGCCAGTGTGAAGACCAGGGCGCCGCCGCGGTAGTAGGCGGTCACGGGCCCGTGCTCCCCACCGAGGACGGCGACGGCCACGGCCACGGCGATGAGGCCGCCGACCATGAGCACCTGCGCGTGCTCGGCGACCCAGGTGCGCAGCCGCGGGCGCAGCATGAGCGCGGCCGCGGCTGCCCCCAGCAGCGGCTCGAAGGCCTTGGTGTCCGTGCCCATGTAAGCGCGGTCGGCGGCCTGCGGGTCGACGAGCCAGGCCATGAGCCCCGCCGAGGCCAGGGCGAGGGTGCCGGCCAGGCCGAGCGCGAGGGTGCTGATGACGCGGCGCCGCGCGGCCGTGCGTTCGGCACGGTCCGCGGAGTCGGTGTGCGCCTCTTCCGGCCGGCGGAAGCGGGCGACGGCGAGCGTGCCGATGACCGTGAGCAGCAGCGGCCACAGGAGGTAGAACTGCTCCTCGACGGCCAGCGACCAGACGTGCCGCAGCGGCGAGACGAATCCGTCGTCGGCGAAGTAGCTCGAGGTGGCGATGAACCGCCAGTTGCCGACGTAGAGCAACGACCAGAGGGCGTCCAGGCCGACGCTCTCGCGCTGCATCGGGGGGGCGGCGAGCGCCGCCCAGCCGATGACCGTGACGATGACGACCAGCGCGGCCGGCAGCAGCCGCAGGATGCGGCGCATCCAGAACCGGCCCAGGTCGGCGCGCCCCCGGTGCGCGATCTCCTTGAGCAGCAGGGAGGTGATGAGGAAGCCCGAGAGCACGAAGAAGACGTCGACGCCGAGGAATCCGCCGCGCAGGCCCGGCACGTCGAGGTGGAACGCGACGACGAGAAGCACGGCGATCGTGCGCAGTCCGTCGAGGGCGTCGAGGCGGCGGGGGCGCGCGCCGCGGCGCTGGGGGCGGTGGGGGGCGGGGCCGCCGGCGCCGCGCCTGGCCTCGGCC
>JBDIAP010000243.1:0-4137 GCA_039812485.1 Kineosphaera sp. | reverse complement strand
TCAGCGCCGCTGACCGAATCTCCTCGTCAGCGCCGCTGACCGCGACCCATCTGGCGCATGCGCTGCGGGTCGATGCCCTGCGGCACCGGCGGGCGCACCCGGCCCAGAGCGCGCAGGCGCTTGTCGATCGCCGACACCTCCTGCTTGGTCAGCGTGTTCTTGAGGCGACCCATGCTGCGCACGAGCTCGCGGGTCGTCACGACCTTCTGACCGTGCTGCCCCTCGCCGGTGCCGACCCGGAAGGTGTGCACCGGCACGTTCGGCACGAGCCGGTTGACCTTGCGCTCCTCGGCGACGAGCAGCTTGGCCGCCCGGCCCGCGGGGCCCTCGCCGATGAGCACGACGCCCGGTCGTCCTACGGCGCGATAAACCATCGACGCGCCGGCGAGGTTCGCCGAGCGACCGCCCTCGATGGCCACCGGCTCCTGCTGGTAGGACCAGCCGCGACGCAGCCCTTGCAGGGCAGCTCCGCCCGCGCCCGGCTGCCCGTCGAGCGCCCCGTAGGCCGCCTTCTCGGCACGGCGCGACAGCAGCACCATCGCGAGCAGCAGCGCCAGGGGCAGCGCGACGAACGTCGCATACACCGGGTGCCCCAGCGCGAGCCCGATGAGGAACCCCACGAGCAGCACGCCGACGACGATGAGGCCCAGCCACAGCGGCAGCCGGGGGTCGTCGCGGCGTGCCAGCGCGTAGACCTGACGCAGCTGCGCCAGCCGTTGCCCGCGTGGCTTCTTCTCCTTGGCGGGCTTGGCGGCGCTCGCCCCGCCCTTGCCGAATCCGAACTTTGCCATGGCGCTGGGTCGTGCTCCTTGCGGTGTCGAGTGACGTCGGTGTCGAGTGACGGGGGTTCGAGTGACGGCGGTGTCGAGAGTTATGAGGCCGACAGGCGCCGCTCGAGCAGCGTCGTCGCCTCCTGGCGGGCGGGTGCGTCGGCCGACTCGGCCAGGTGCGCGAGGTGTTCGGGCACGGGCCGCCCGGCGCGGCGCATCGCCTGCGCCCACAGTCGCCCCGCGCGGTAGGACGACCGCACCAGCGGACCGGCCATGACGCCGAGGAAGCCCACCTCGTAGGCGAGATCGGACCAGTGCACGAACTCCTCCGGCTTGACCCACCGGTCGATCGGGTGGTGCAGCTTGGAGGGTCGCAGGTATTGCGTGATCGTCAGGATGTCGCAGCCGGCGTCGTGGAGGTCGCGGATCGCGTCGGCGATCTCGTCGGGCTCCTCACCCATGCCGAGGATGAGGTTGGACTTCGTGACGAGCCCTTCGGCCTTGGCCATCGAGAGCACGCGCAGCGACTTCTCGTAGGTGAACGCCGGCCGGATGCGCTTGAAGATGCGCGGCACTGTCTCGAGGTTGTGCGCGAACACCTCGGGGCGCGCGTCGAAGACCTGACCGACGAGCTCGGGCACCGCGCCGAAGTCGGGCGGCAGGATCTCCACGCCGGTGTGGGGGTTGAGCGCGTGGATCTGCCGGATCGTCTCGGCGTAGAGCGACGCGGCTCCGTCCGGCTGGTCGTCGCGGGCGACCCCGGTCACGGTCGCGTAGCGCAGCTCCATCGACCGGATCGACTCCGCCACCTTGCGCGGCTCGTCGGGGTCCAGGGCGGTCGGGCGTCCCGTCGCGATGTCACAGAAGTCGCACCGGCGCGTGCACACGTCGCCGCCGATGAGGAACGTGGCCTCGCGGTCCTCCCAGCACTCGAAGATGTTGGGACAGCCCGCCTCCTGGCACACCGTGTGCAGCCCGCCGGAGCGCACCATGCCCTGCAGTTGCGTGTAGTGCGGCCCCATCTTGGCGGTGGTGCGGATCCACTCGGGCTTGCGCTCGATCGGCGTCTCCGCGTTGCGCGCCTCGACGCGCAGGAGGCGCCTGCCCTCGGGTGCGACAGTCACTGGCTGCTCCCTTTTCGATTCGATCTGGCGGATGCGACGGGCCGGGCGACCGGAGCCGGACCGTCCCGGTCGCGGCGCGGCGCCTCAGACGGATGCCGGCACCCCTGTGCTCGCGGAAGGGTCAAGACTACGCGTCACCGGGCCCAGCACGCGCTCGAGGTGGGCCTGCGCGAGGGGCAACACCTCGGCGACGGTCACGGGCCGACCCAGCTCCCACGACAGGTTCGTCACTCCCGCGTCGCTGATGCCGCAGGGGATGATGACCTGCCCCCACGACAGGTCGCAGTCGGCGTTGAGCGCGAAGCCGTGCATCGTCACGTCGTGGCTGACCCGGATGCCGATGGCGCCGACCTTGCGCTCGGGGCCGCGGTCGTCGGCGGCGATCCACACCCCCGACCGGCCGTCGACCCGCCCCGCCGTCACGCCGAGGTCGGCGCAGACCGCGATCATCATGTCCTCGAGCCGGCGCACGTGGGCGACGACGTCGACGGGATGCGGCAGATGCACGATGGGGTAGCCGACGAGCTGCCCCGGGCCGTGCCACGTGATCTTGCCGCCGCGGTCGACGTCGATGACCGGAGTGCCGTCGAACGGCCGCTCGTGCGCCTCGGTGCGCTTGCCCGCCGTGTAGACGGCCGCATGCTCGAGCAGCAGCACGGTGTCGGGCAGCTCGCCCGCGACGACGGCGGCGTGCACCTCGCGTTGGCGCTCCCAGGCCGCGACGTAGTCGACATAGTGCGGGGCGAAACCGAGGTGCTCGAAGCGCATGCCCCACACCCTACGACGCGGCAGGGCCCCCACGAATCTCTCGTGAGGGCCCTGCCCGTGCGTGCGGTGAGCGGCGCGCGCCGATCCGGTGCGGATCAGAGCTCGAACGCGCCCTCCTCGAGCCGCTTCTTCAGCGCCGAGAGGAAGCGGCCCGCGTCGGCACCGTCGACGATCCGGTGATCGTAGGTGAGGCACAGGTTCATGATCGAACGGATCGCGATCGCCTCGTTGCCGAGGTCGTCGGTGACGACGACCGGCCGCTTGACGATCGTGCCGGTGCCGAGGATGGCCACCTGCGGCTGGTTGATGATCGGGGTGTCCGACACCGACCCGGCGCTGCCGATGTTGCTCACGGTGAAGGTGCCGCCGGAGAGCTCGTCGGGTCCGATCTTGTTGTTGCGGGTGCGGGCCGCGACATCGGCGATCTTGCGGGCCAGGCCCGCGATGTTGAGGTCGCCCGCGTCCTTGATGACCGGCACCACGAGGCCACGCGGTGTGTCGACCGCGATCGCCAGGTGCTCCGCACCGTGGTAGACGATCGAGTCGCCGTCGATGCTGCTGTTGACCGCGGGGAAGGCCTTGAGGGCCTCGACCGTGGCCAGGCAGATGAAGGGCAGGAACGAGAGGTTGGCGCCCTCGCGTGCCTTGAAGTCGGCCTTGTGGCGGGCCCGCAGGGCGGCCACCGCGGTCATGTCGACCTCGACGACGGCCGTGAGCTGCGCCGAGACCTGCAGGGACTCGACCATGCGCTGCGCGACGATCTTGCGCAGCCGCGACATCTTCTCGGTCGTGCCGCGCTTGGTCGTGTCGGGCGCGGGCACCGTCGCGGCCTTGGCGGCCGCGGGTGCCGGAGCCGCCTGCTGCGGAGCGGGGGCGGTGTCCTGCGGCGGCGCGGCGGCCTGCTGGGCGGGCTCGGGCTCCGCGCTGGCCTTGGCGGCGTCGAGCACATCCTGCTTGCGGATCCGCCCGCCGACGCCCGTGCCCTTGAGGCTGCCCAGGTCGACGCCGTGGTCGGCCGCGAGCTTGCGCACGAGGGGGGTGACGTAGGCGGACGCATCCTGCTCGTCCGGCGCAGCCGCCGGCGCCTCCTGCTTGGGGGCTTCCTGCTTGGGGGCTTCCTGCTTCGGGGCTTCCTGCTTCGGAGCCTCCTGCTTCGGGGCCTCCTGCGTGGGCTCCTCCTTGGGAGCGGGCGCCTCATCGCCGCCGGAGACCTCACCGCCGATGATGCACAGCTCGGCGCCGACCTCGGCGGTCTCGTCCTCGGCCACGAGGATCTTCGTCAGCTTGCCGGCCACCGGCGAGGGGACCTCGGTGTCGACCTTGTCGGTGGAGACCTCGAGCAGCGGCTCGTCGACCTCGACGTCGTCGCCCTCGGACTTCAGCCAGCGGGTGACCGTGCCCTCGGTGACGGACTCGCCGAGCGCCGGCATCGTCACGGTCTCGCCACCGGACACCGAACCACCGGACGCCGAGCC
>JBDIAP010000242.1:0-4173 GCA_039812485.1 Kineosphaera sp. | reverse complement strand
GCTGCTGCGGCCGACGTCGCCGCGGCGCGGAGCCGATCGATGACGGCGGCCCGCACCGACTCCGGCTCGAGCACCTCGACATCCGGCCCATACCAGCACAGCTCGTCGACGAACCGGCGAGCATCGGAGTAGCCGATCACGAGCTCGTCCCAGGCGCGCGTCTCGCCCGCAGCCGTGCCCTCGCCTGACATGCCCTCGCCTGACATGCCGGCCCCTGCCGCGACGACGCCGCCGGGCGGCGCAGGATCCCCGGTCGCGCGACGCCGCAGCGCGTGCGCCCGGCCGGCCCGCACCCGCACCCGAGCGGTGCCCGCGTCGTCCCGGGCGTCCGGGGCGCCGAAGCGCACCGTCGAGCGCGCGTCGTGGTCGGGCGGCACGACGTACGAGCCGGGGCGACCGTCCTTGGCGACCGCGCCCTCGATGCGCCCGAGGCGGAAGATCCGCGGGGCCTGCCGGTCGGTGTCGTATCCCGTGAGATACCACCGCCCGTGCCAGGAGGCGAGCCCCCACGGCTGCACGTGCCGCCGAGTCGCTTGCGTCGTCGGGCCGCCGGAGCGGCGGTAGTCGAAGGCGATGGGGTAGGTCGCCAGGACCGCGGCGTGCACGGCGTCGAAGGACGGCTCGACCGCGCGCACCCGGGGCTCCACTCCCAGCGTGGGGCTGGCGGCGCCCCCGTCGGTGGCGACGCCGGCCGCGGCGAGCTTGCGCAGCGCCTCGGCGCCGGTGCCCGCGAGGGACGCGTGGGTCCACGTGCGTGCGGCCAGGCTCAGCGCGGCGGCCTCCGCGGGGGTGAACTCGATCTGCGGCAGCGCGTATTCGCGCCGGTCGATGAAGTAGCCGGTGTCGTCCTCGAAGACCGGATCGACGCGGCTGCGCAGGGGGATGCCCAGGGCCCGCAGCTCGTCCTTGTCGCGCTCGAACATGCGGTCGAACGCCTCGTCCGACACCTGGTCGTATTGCGGCACCGCCTGGCGGATGCGCTCCTTGAGCAGGGGGTAGCGGGTGTGCAGCAGGCAGATGACGAGGTTGAGCAGCCGCTCCACCTTCTCCGACGCCTGGGTCGCCATGTCACTCCTTCACCGCTGCCCGCACCTGACCACGGCGGCCGGCCCGGCCCGCCGGCCGCCTCCGCCTCAGCGCACGTCGACGAGGTCGACGACGAAGATGAGGCACTCCCCCGGCTTGATGACGTTGCCCGCGCCCCGATCCCCGTAGGCGAGGTGCGCCGGGATCGTCAGCTTGCGGCGACCGCCGACCTTCATGCCGAGCAGGCCCTGGTCCCAGCCGGCGATGACGCGCCCGACCCCGACGGGGAAGTCCAGCGGTGCCCCGCGGTCCCACGAGGAGTCGAACTCCTCCCCGGTCGAGTGGGCGACGCCGACGTAGTGCGCGCTGACGACCTGGCCGGGGCCGGCGCTCGGCCCGTCGCCCTCCCAGAGGTCCTCGACGACGAGGTCGGCGGGCGGCCCGGATTCGGGGAAGTCGATCTCCGGCTTGCCGACTGCGGGGTCGAACGGCATGGTGCTCCTTCGAACGGATGTCTGGTCGGTGAGCCAGGCTACCCGGTGCGGGGCACGGGTCGGCGCAGCGGTCAGCTCGCGTCGAGGATGTCGAGCACGAAGACGAGGGTGTCGGCGCCCTTGATGCTGCCGTCCGGGGAGCCGTTCGCGCCGTAGCCGTCCTTCGGCGGCACGATGAGCAGCAGCCGGGTGCCGACGGTCTGGCCGACGATGTGCTCGTCCCAGGCCTTGATGAGCGACCCCGTGCCGATGGGGAACTCGGCATACCCCTGCGGTTGCTTGCCGGAGTAGTCGAACGGTTTCGACGGGTCGCGCCAGGTCACTCCGGTGTAGCTGACGCGCACGGTCTGCCCGGCGACGACGCGCGGACCGGTGCCGATGATGAGGGGCTGCGCCACGGTCTCGGTCGGCGGGTCGGCCTTGGGCACGGTGATCTTGGCCGGGTCGTTGGGGGTCGCGCCCATCGTCACCGTCGGCAGGCCCGCCTTCGGCGGCACGGCCGTGCCCTGCGCTTCCTTGAGCGGCGCGGTCGCGCTGATCGGCTCGAGCAGATAGAGCAGGGTGTCCGCCGGTTTGATGTCGAGCTTCTCGTCGCCGGCGGAGCCCATGGCCTCGGCCGCGGGGATGGCCAGCAGGATCTGCGATCCGACCTTCTGGCCGATGAGCGCCTTGAACTGCGGGATCTGACCGATCGGCAACGTCACCGGCTTGTCCGTCCACATCGTGGCCCGCGCCTTGCCGTCGCGGGCGTTGACGAGCAGGTACTTGGTGACGACCTTCTGATCGGCGGTGATCGTGGGGCCGTTGCCTTCCGACACGACGCGGTGCTCGGGTTGGGCCACGGTCAGCGGCACCTGCGGAAGCACGAGCGCGGGCGCGTCGCCACTGCCTGCACCCTCCTCGATCCGGATCTGTTCGAGCACGCCCGAACTCGTCGTCGGGGTCACACTCGTCGCCGCGCCCGTGCTCGTCGCTCCACCGCCGTCACCGCCGCACGCGCTGAGCAGCAGGGCGGGTGCCAGGAGGACGGCGGCGACGACGCGACGAGACGCGACACGGCGGGACACAGACACGCGACAACCTTCGGGAGTTCGAGAGGCCGCGCGACGGCGCGGCGGGTGCGACCAGGGTTTTTCACGATAGCCCCCGGAGCTGGGAGGTACGTGCTGCTGAGCCGAAAAGAGGGCGGGCCGTAGCGAATTCGTTGACGGAATGTGACCTGCGCCGGATGCGCCCGACGACGGGGCGTCGTGGCGCACGTCATCGACGAGCCCCGCGCTCAGGCGGGCGCGGGGGCGCCGTCGCCCGGACCCGCGGCCGCGGCGATGAGCCGGTCGACGCGGGGATCGCTCGCGGCGAACGGGTCCTTGCACAGCACGGTGCGTCCGGGGCCGTCGTTGAGCCGCAGGTGGGTCCAGTCGACGGTGTAGTCGCGACCGTGCGCCCGGGCGGTGGTGACGAACGCGCCGCGCATCGCCGCCCGGGTCGTCGCGGGCGGGTGCACGCGGGCCGCGGCGATCTGCGCGTCGGTGACGTGCCGCGTCGCGCCACCGCGGGCCTGGGTCAGGGCGAAGAGTCCGCGCCCCGGCTGCACGTCGTGGTAGGCGAGGTCGAGTTGGGCGATGCGGGGGTCGGCGAGCCCGACGCCGAGTCGCTGCGCATAACGCTGCAGGAGGCGCCGCTTGAGCACCCAGTCGACGTCGGCAGCGACGTCGTCGAGTCGGTCGGTCTCGACGGCGGTCAGCACCCTGTCCCACAACTCGAGCACGGTCTCGTCGTGCGCCGCGGCCGCCCCGGTGCGGGCCACGAAGGCGGCGGCCCGCTCCTGGTATTCGCGCTGCAGCGCGGTCGCGCTGAGGGCGCGCCCGCTCACCAGGTCGACCGGCACCGTGCCGCTCGGATCGCGCGTGATGGCGCGGATCGCCTTGGCGGGGCTCGCGAGCGAGAGGTCGGGCAACGGCTCCCCCGCCTCGTGCATCCGCAGCACGAGGTCGGTGGCGCCCACCTTGAGCAGGGTGCTGCTCTCGGCGAGGTTGGAGTCGCCGACGATGACGTGCAGGCGCCGATAGAACTCCGCGTCGGCGTGCGGCTCGTCGCGGGTGTTGATCATCGGCCGGCTGCGGGTCGTGGCGCTCGACGTGCTCTCCCACATGACGTCGGCGCGCTGGCTGAGGTGGAACTCGGCGCGCTCCCCCGCGCCGTCGGGCACCCGCACGAGCCGCCCGGCACCGCAGACGAGCTGGCGCGAGACGAGGAAAGGCGCGAGCACGTCGCCGAGCCGGGCCAGGTCGCTGCGCCGCGAGACGAGGTAGTTCTCGTGGCAGCCGTAGGAGTTGCCCGCAGAGTCGAGGTTGTTCTTGAAGAGGTAGACGGTGCCGGCCAACCCGGCCTCGGCGATCCGCTCCCGGGCCTCGTCGACGAGGTCGGTCAGCAGCGTCTCACCCGCGGCGTCCTGCGCGAGCAGGTCGGTGAGGTTGTCGCACTCCGCCGAGGCGTACTCCGGGTGGTTGCCGACGTCGAGATAGAGCCGGGCGCCGTTGGGCAGGAAGACGTTCGACGACCGCCCCCACGCGACGACGCTGCGGAACATGTGCCGCGCGACCTCGTCGGGCCCCAGCGTGCGGCGCCCCTCGTGGGTGCACGTCAGGCCGTA
>JBDIAP010000241.1:0-4273 GCA_039812485.1 Kineosphaera sp. | reverse complement strand
CACGGGGCGCCGCGCGCCGCGCGGACCCGCTCGGCGCGCACCGCGAGCGCCGCCGTCAGCGGCAGGTCCAGCGGTGGCGCGTCCAGCGGTGACACGGCGAGCGGTGGCACGGCCAGCGGTGGCACGGCGAGCGATGCCGACGAGAGCGCGCGATGAGCCTGCTGGCGCAGCTCACGTCGCTGCCCAAGACGCTGCTCGAGACGAGCAATATCGTGCTGACGACGCCCGACGCGCGGATCGGCGCGACGCCCAAGGACGTCGTCTGGACGCACCGCAAGACGACCCTCTACCGCTATCGCAGCGACCACCGCCGCCACCCGGTGCCGGTGCTGCTCGTCTTCGCGCTCATCAACCGGCCGATGATCTATGACCTGCGGCCGGGCAGCTCGTTCGTCGAGTTCCTCCTCGGCGAGGGCTATGACGTCTTCCTGCTCGACTGGGGCGCCCCGGGTGACGAGGACGCCGACATGGGCCTGGAGAACTACGTGTGCGACGAGCTCACCTGGGGCGTGCGCGAGACCTGCCGCGCCAGCGGGTCCCCGGACGTCTCGATCATCGGGTGGTGCATCGGGGCCGCGCTGACAGCGATGTATGGCGCGCTGAACCCCGACGGGCCCGCGCGCAACCTCGTGTTGCTGACGATGCCGATCGACCCCACCGACTCCCTCTATGCGACGTGGTTCGGGCGCGACAGCTTCGACATCGACGAGCTGACCGACAACATGGGCAACATGCCCGGTCCGATGATCGACTGGGCCAACAAGCTCATGAAGCCCGTGACCAACTACGTGACGACGAAGCGCAAGCTCTTCGAGCAGGTGCAGGCCGGCACGGCCGATCGGGTCGCCTACCAGGCGATGTCGAAGTGGGTCGGCGACAACCCGCCCTTCCCCGCGCGGGCGTTCCGCGAGTGGATCACGTGGATGTACAAGGAGAGCCGGCTCATTCGCGGCCGCATCGAGCTGCGCGGCCGACGGGTCGACCTGAGCGACATCACCGCGAGCTGCCTCGTCGTCACGGCGGGTTCTGACCACATCGCACCGCGCGAGACGACCACCCCGTTCCTCGCCGTCGTCGGTAGCGACGACGTCGAGCACCTCGCGCGTCCGGGCGGACACATCGGCCTCATGGCCGGGTCGAAGGCCAAGCGCGAGATCTGGCCGGAGATCGCCGCGTGGCTCGAGCCCCGCTCACAACGTGAGCCGTATGTGCCGTGAGCGCCGGGCATCGGAGTTAGGCCCAAGTCGGGCGCCGATCCCCAGTAGTGTCCTGCCACACCCCCAGACCACAACGATGTGAGGAGTCCCCCGCAATGTCTGACAAGTTCAATGGCCGAGTCGCCCTCGTCACCGGCGGCACACGAGGAATCGGTGCCGCGATCAGCGAGCAGCTCGCGCGCGAGGGCGCGTCGGTCGTCGCGGCGTACGCCGGCAACGTCGAGCGTGCGAACGAGTTCCGTGACCACCTCAAGGACGCCTACGGCGATCACAACTTCGAGGTCGTGCAGTGCAAGGTCGAAGACCCGGACGCCTCCCACGACCTCGTCAAGCACGTGCTCGAGACGCACGGCCGGCTCGACATCCTCGTCAACAACGCGGGCATCACCCGCGACAAGCTCGCGGCCAAGATGGACCCGGCCGACTGGAACGCGGTGCTCGCGACCAACCTCGGCGGCGCGTTCTTCGTCTCGCAGGCGGCGCTGCCGCACATGATCGAGCGCGGCTCGGGCCGCATCATCATGATCAGCTCCCTCAACGGCGAGATCGGCAACATCGGCCAGGCCAACTACTCCTCGAGCAAGGCGGGCATGATCGGCCTGACCCGCACCCTCGCGCTCGAGGCTGCGTTCCAGCTCGGTCGGGCCGAGAAGCTCACCGACGACTCGCTCGGCGTGACGATCAACTGCGTCACCCCCGGCTACGTGCTCACCGAGATGGTCGCCGCCATGCCCGACAAGGTGCTCGACAAGCTCAAGAGCGTCATCCCCGTGCGCCGGCTGGCCCGCCCCGATGAGGTCGCGCGCATCGTGTCCTTCCTCGCCGAGGACGGCTCGTCGTTCATCACCGGCCAGACGTGGGGCGTCAACGGCGGCCAGCACATGTGAGGTCGCGCCCCGGCGCACCGGCCCGCGAGACCAGCACGATCCGACCACCAGACACGACCAGTCACCCACGTAGGAGGAATTCGTCATGAGCACACCGTCCGACAAGGCCTTCGCTGCTGCCGAGGACGCGACCGCCCAGGCCACGGCCGCGGCGGAGGAGACCGTCGCTCGCATCCGCGAGATGAACGAGCGCATCATCACGGGCAGCCGCGCGGCCGGCCTGGCGTCGCTGGACGCCTACGAGAACGCGCTGCAGAACCTCGTGCAGCTGCAGGAGCAGACGGCCGGTGCGAGCCAGCTCGATTGGGTCAACGCCCTGGCGCAGGCTCACGCCCGCTACGTGCAGGACGTCAGCAAGGCGTACACGTCCGCCGCCCGCGAGCTGCTCAACGCCTCGATCCCGGGCTCCGGTCAGGCCGAGCCGGCCGCAGGAGCCAAGAAGAAGTAGCACGACCCGCACCCCTTGCGCGGCCCTGAGTCGCGCCCGGGAGGGGTCCGCAGGGCCCGGCGATTCGCCGGGCCCTGCGGCGTGTGCGGGCCCTCCGGTGGTGTTGACGCGCAACGCAATCGGGGGCTGCGACACCGAGTTGCCGCGGTCGGCGCGGGCCCTGACCTGCAGCGCTGTGACTTGCGCTGGAAACCGGCTAGATTGGCGGCCGTGAGGCGTCCAGGTCGGACGTCCGTCGGGGGTCGACGAGGACACGGGCAGGACTGGCTGGGTCGCGCGTCGCGCATCGCCCGGGTCGCGGTGGGGGCATCGCGGCCAGTCGCAGCACTAGGAGTCGCGCGCAGCGCGAGGGGGCACGGCACGTCATGGCAATGGACCATCACGACAAGCGGGGACCGCACGATCCGTATGAGGACCCCGACCGCATCATGCGCGTCGAGCACGACGACGAGCCGCCGGAGGACAACCGGCGGTGGTATTTCGTCGCCGCCGCCGGCGTGCTGGCCGGCGCCCTCGTCGTCGGTGGCGTCTATGTGCTCTCCCAGCCGCCGCAGACCGAGGTCAACCACACCACGCAGCGGGTCGCGCTGTCGTCCGACGGCCTGCCCGCCCAGGCCTCGGAGGTGCTCGTCGGCGAGCTGACGCCGATGGCCTCGCAGGCGCTCCAGGGGCGGCTCGCCGCGCCGCTGGGGGTCACCGCGGCGGCGCCGGACACGGTGCCGGACCGGGTGCTCACCGCCTACCGGCGGGCCGAGTCGTCGATGGCCGTCGACCACGCCTCGTGCAAGCTGCCGTGGTGGCTCGTCGCCGCCGTCGGCAAGGTCGAGTCCGACCACGCCAACAAGGGCACGGTCGACGCGGCCGGCAACGTGCTGCCGCCGCTGCGCGGCCCGCGGCTCGACGGCTCGACGACCGACACCCGCGCCGTGCAGGACACCGACGGCGGCCGCATCGACGGCGACGCGGTCTATGACCGGGCGATGGGCCCGATGCAGGTCGTGCCGAGCACGTGGCAGCTCATGGCCCGCGACGGCAACGGCGACGGGGTGGCCGACCCCGACAACATCGACGACGCGGCCCTGACGGCCGCCAGCTTCCTGTGCTCTTCCGGCCAGGACTTCTCGACGGCGCAGGGCCTGGCGTCCGGTGTGCTCTACACCAACGACCAGTCGACGTATGCGCGCAACGTGCTCTCCTGGGCGTCCTACTACCGGGGGGCGACGACGGTGCCCACCGTCGCCCCGGCTCCGAAGCCCACCCAGGCCCCGACGGTGCGCAGCGCCACGAGCGGCCGGCCGCCGATCAGCACGCCCACCGGCACGCCGTCCGCGCCGGCCGCGGGCACGCCGAAGGGCGCTACGCCCGCGCCGACCGCCGCACCGATCGTGCCGCCGCCCGCGGTGCGGCCCCAGCCGACGACCCGTCCGACCGCGCCGGGCACGCCGACGACGAGGCCGAGCACCCCGACCGCGCCGGGCACGCCGACGACGAGGCCGAGCACCCCGACTGCCCCGGGCACGCCGACGACGAGGCCGAGCACCCCGACTGCCCCGGGCACGCCGTCGACGCCGGCCGGCACGCCGTCGTCCAGCGCGCCGGAGCCCTCGCGACCGTCGAGTCCGTCGGCGCCCCCGTCGAGTTCGAGCAGCGCGCCGGCCGACCCGCCGCGCGCGAGCTCCAGCCCGTCGCAGCCGGATCCCGAGCCGTCGCGGTCGTCCTCG
>JBDIAP010000240.1:0-4276 GCA_039812485.1 Kineosphaera sp. | reverse complement strand
GGACGCCGTCGTCGCGATGACGAGCGCCCTCGAGGTGGGCTATCGCCTCCTGGACACCGCGGTCAACTACGAGAACGAGCACGACGTCGGCGAGGCCCTGCGCCGCAGCGGCCTGCCGCGCGAAGAGGTGCAGATCGCCTCCAAGGTGCCCGGCCGCGACCACGCGCACGACAAGGCGGTCGCGTCGGTGGAGGGCTCGCTGCGGGCCCTGCGCGTCGACTACCTCGACTACGCGCTGATCCACTGGCCGAACCCCGGGGTCGGGCTCTACGTCGAGGCCTGGCAGGCGCTCATCGACGTGCGCGAACGCGGGCTCGTGCGCTCGATCGGGGTGTGCAACTTCACGGAGCACCACCTGCAGCGCATCATCGACGCGACCGGCGTGACGCCGGCGGTCAACCAGATCGAGGTGCACCCCTACTTCCCGCAGGTGCCGATGCGGGAGGCCAACGCGCGCTTGGGCATTCGCACGGAGGCGTGGAGCCCGCTGGGCAAGAACCCGACCCCGTTCGACGAGCCGGCCGTCAAGGCCGCCGCCGCCGCGCACGGCGTGACGCCCGCGCAGGCCGTGCTGCGCTGGCACGTGCAGCAGGGCACCGTGCCGCTGCCGAAATCGGCGACGCCGAGCCGCCAGCGCGAGAACCTCGACGTCTTCGGCTTCGCGTTGACCGACGCGCAGATCGCCGCGATCACGGCGCTCGGCCGGGAGGACGGCCGCCGCTTCAGCGGCGACCCCGACACGCACGAGGAGATGTAGCGACCGCTCGCGATCGTCGGTGATCGATCACGACAGCTCGGCGCAATCGCTCGTGTAGTAGACGCTCTGCGGGATGCGTTGAGTGATGACGCCACCGCCACCGGTACCGATCGCGACGTCGATGCCACTCCTGGAGTAGGCGTTGCAGGTGAGTGCCTTGCGCACACTTCCCTTGTTGATGTCGATGTAGAACCGTCGACTGATGGGTGGATCGAGCTCGACCGGCATGCGACAAGGCTCGATGGTGTTGTCCCTCGCCTCGCAGTTGACCGCCTCGGCAAATGTGAACGACCCCCCACCGGTGGCGACGCCGACCTTCTCGACCGAGCCTTTCGCCAGACCGCTGTTCGTCACCGTCACCTCGAGGACCACGTTGTCGCCGCCCGCCGCCGCTGAGGTGACATTGCGACGTTCGGGCACCATCTCCCAGACCCCGCTGCCGACCCGGTAGATGGCCAGGCGACCCGTGACCGAGTAGACGCGCCCTTCGGTTCGGAGCGCTTCGATCTGCGCCTCCGTAGCCCTCCTGGCGGTCTCGTCCATGGCCTTGGCGTCCAGGTGGTTGACGATCCCGGTCGCGAGCGCGACCACCACCGCGACGGCGGCGATGACGTTGGCCGACCGTGCCGAACTGAACATCTTGGTCCCCACCTGTCGCGATTCCAGAATCCAGTGGTGGATCCCGAGTGCCACCGAGTCAGCAATCAGCCTCGCGCTCAAGGCGAGTCGCCCTCGTCCGATCGGTGCACGAGCGTAGCGGAGCCCCACCGCCGGCGACCCCGCCCAGAGCCCCGAGCACCCTGCAATAGGTCACTCGTGGGCGTCGTGTCGCAGCGTGCACCGCGGGACGAGCACCGTCCCGAACGACCAACTCATACGCATGTCCTAGTTGACCGTTGTGAGCTGCTATGCCCAGACTTGACGTGGTGCGGCTCCGGCTGGCCTGCATGAGGCCTGCACGCACTGACCCGAGGCGACGGGGGAGCAATACCGCCCGGGTGCCATCGACATGCCGCGCCGCGCGGCAGAAGGGGAAACCATGCCTGTCGTCCACAGCACTCGCACCACCGCCGCCGCCGGGGCAACCCTGGCGCTCGCCCTCGCCGGGCTCGTCGCTCCCGCGATGTCGGCCTCGGCCGCCGGAGAGACCCTCACCGTCCCGACGTCCCCCGTCGCCGCCGGCTCCGCGTTCGTGGTCAAGGCCGAGGGCCTGGCCGATGCGGCATACAGCATCGCGCTGACGACGCCCGGCGACACCAACCGGACGAATGTCGCCGAGTCGACCGACTGCACGAAGACCTCGACGAGCCTGACCTGCACGCTGCGCGAGGCCACGCCCGGCAGCTACGAAGCGAAGCTCTACAACGCCGACGGCGTGCAGCTCGTCAAGAAGGCGGTCACGGTCGACACCCCCGTGGCGATCACCAGCGCCACCGGCCCGAAGGCCAACGACAACGGTGGCTCCGCCGACTCGCTGACGCTCACCTACATCAAGGGCGTCAAGTGGGAGACGAGCACGGACGGCACGACCTGGACCGCCGTCGACTTCGGCACCAACCCCGCCGCCGGGGCCACGAAGGACGTGGCGGTCGCTACGGCGTCGAGCTACACCGATGTCCAGGTGCGGGCCACGGCCGAGGCCGGCTACGTCTTCCCTGACGGCGCCCCGACCTACACGCTGCGCCTCACGGGCTCGGCCACCCCGCCAGCCGCCCTGACCATCCCCAGCGACGCGCGGCCGGTCAAGATCGACGCGGTCGGACTCTCGAACGACAAGCTCACACTGACGAACGTGCCCGATGTCGACTGGTATGTCGACGGCGTGAAGATCTCGTTCGGCGCCGGCGAGTCCAGCAAGACGATCGCGGTCAGCCCGAGCAAGGCCAAGGACTATGTCGTCACGGTCCAGGCCCGCGCGCTCGCGCCGAGGTCGTTCTCCGGCGGCCGCCTCGCCGAGGACTTCGACCAGACCTACTCCGACGCCAAGGGCGAGCCGACCTACGAGCGCCTGGCGGGCGACAACCGCGAGCTGACGGCCGTCGAGGTGTCGAAGAAGAACTTCGCCCCGGGCCGCGACGCGGTGTACGTCGCCAACGGCTACAACTTCCCGGACGCGCTCGCGGCCGGCCCCGCTGCCGCCAAGGCGAAGTCGCCGCTGCTGCTCGCGGGCAAGACGTGGATCAACGACGCCACGCTCGACGAGGTCAAGCGCCTCGCGCCGAAGAAGATCTTCCTCGTCGGCGGCTCCGACGTCGTCAACGACGATGTCGCGGCCAAGCTCGCCCAGCTCGGCTCGGTCACGCGCCTGGCCGGGTCGAACCGGTACGCCACGGCGGTCGACGTCGCTCTGGAGAACTGGTCGACCTCGGACAACGTCTACATCGCCTACGGCCTGAACTTCCCCGACGCGCTGTCGGGCGGCTCGGGCGCCGCGAAGGAGGGCGGCCCGCTGCTGCTCAGCGACGGCAAGGACCTGTCCGACGACACCCTCGCCACGCTCAAGCGTCTCGCCCCCAAGAAGGTCGTGCTCGTCGGCGGCGAGAACGTGCTCGCGACCTCGGTGAAGCGTGCCGTCGAGCTCGCGCTGCCGACCTCCACGTCGGTCGTGCGCGCCGGCGGGACCGACCGCTACGACACCTCCGCGCTCATCATCAAGAACGTCACGGGCAAGGACGGTCAGAAGTCGGCCTTCCTGGCGACCGGTCGCAACTACCCCGACGCGCTCGCGGGCGTGCCGGCAGCGTTCGTCGCCAACGCGCCCCTCGCGCTGACGCAGCCCAACTGCCTGCCCGCGTCGGTGAAGTCGGCCCTCGACCCGCTGCCGCTGACCACCGTCACCCGCCTCGGCGGCTCGGACGTCGTGGGCAACTTCAGCGTGCTCAGCGGCACCTGCGGCTGACCATCCAGGCCCCGACGAAGGGGCCCCGGCGCGATCGCCGGGGCCCCTTCGTGTGTGTCCAGGGATCCTGCGGGGTCAGCGTGCGTGCGCGCTCAGGGACGGTAGGCCTTGGTCGCCTCGATGAGCGAGCACGAGGCCGTCGGTCGCCGGTAACGGTCGGCGTAGCCGACGCACGACGCCTGGCCGCGCGCCCACTGCTCGGCGGGCATGTGGGTGTAGTCGGAGCCGCCGAAACCAGCCGGGACGTTGACGCCCGAGTCGGTCTTGCCGAGCTCGACAACGAACCAGTCACGCTGCGCCTTGGTGAGATCCGAGTAGGAGTAGGCATGGCCGAACTCGTGGGCGATGACCTCCTGGACGAGCGAGAGGTCGGGCTTGCGCACGATCTTCACGGTGCCGCCGGCGAAGGTCTCGTTGCCGTCCCGATACAGGGACGTCGTCGTCAGGCCGAGCGTCATGCCGTCCGAGCTCAGCGAGTCCACGCACGACGCGGTGTAGCGGGAGTCGAGCGGGATGGGCCGGAACGTCCCGATGATCGTGTCGCAGCTCTCCGTCGTCACGGGCGGCCGGCTCGTCGGCGACGTGCTGCTCGGCGACGGTGAGCTGGTCGTGCTCGGCGA
>JBDIAP010000239.1:0-4317 GCA_039812485.1 Kineosphaera sp. | reverse complement strand
GGGCAGCGGGGCAGCGGCGCAGCGGGGCAGCGGTGCGACGGCGCGGGGACGGGCGCCGCTGGGTAGGCCGCTCGCTCGGTGCTCGGTAGGCTGCCCGGATGCCCGAGTCGCCAGCTCCGCCCGCGCCGGAACCCGACCCGTTCCCCGATCCGTTGGCGACCATCGCCGCCTGGCCGGCCGTGGCCGCGGCCTTCGAGCGGGCCCGGCAGGCGTGCACCCGGCTGCGTTTCCACGAAGGGCTGCGCCGCCGCATCCCCGAGGCGGCGGCCGAGTCGCGGGTGCGGGGCGCGTGGGCGAGCGCCGGGCTCTACGGGGTGCGCGTGCCCCTCGACGTCGTGCGCGACCTCGTGACGGGCGCCGGCCGCTGGCCCGAGCCGAGCGAGCCGACCTGGGATCGCGTGCGGGGCGCCGTGCAGGTCACGGCCGAGGCCGAGCACGCGGGTCGGCTCCTCGACACGGCGCCGGCGCAGGTGCTGGCCCGACTGCACCTGGCGGCGGCGCAGCCGTTCGCGCCCGGGGCGTGGCTCGGGCGTCCGCGCGATGCGTCGTGGGCGGGCGATCCGGCCGGGGAGGAGCTCGCGCCCGCAGGCGAGTTCGCCATGCTTCCCCCGGCGCCGGAGCGCGTGGGGGAGCGGCTGGCGGGCATCACGCAGCTCCTGCGCGCCACCCGCCCGCCCGCTCTGCTCGTGGCCGCGATCGTGCACGCCGAACTCGCGCTCGTGCGCCCGTTCGTCGGAGGCAACGCCCTCGTGGCCCGGGCCGCCGAGCGCGCGCTCTGGTGGGCCAGGGGCCTCGACCCCACGGGCGTCGCCGTGCCGGAGGCCGGCTATCTCGCGCTCGGGGCGACCGCCTACGGCGGGGCGCTGTCGGCCTACGCGACGGGCACGCGCGACGGCGTCACGGCCTGGGTGGAGCACGCCGCGGCCGCCGCCGAGGCGGCCGTCGCCGAGGGTGAGCGCATCGCCGATGCCGTGCGCGCCGGGCGGCTGGACGCGGCGCCGCGCTCCTAGGCGGCGCTGGTCGACATCGGCGACTCCGGCCGCCGCGCTCTCGGACAGCGGGACCTCAGAGAGGGGCGCTCAGAGCAGGGGCACTCAGGGAGGGGCCCTGAGGGACAGCGCCCCCACAGACGGTGCCCCCCAGAGATAGCGCCCCCAGAGTAGGGCGCCTTCAGGGACAGCGCCCTCAGAGATAGGGCCCGAAGCGCAGGCGCACGGCCTCGCGGGTCGGGTGGTGGTCGCCGTTCTTGACCTTGATCGCGTCGGCGATCTGCTGGAACGACAGCCCCCTGCGGTAGGCGGACCGCACGGCCTGCTTGAGTCGGGCGTCGTTGCCGGTGGCGCGCGACTGCTCGTCGACGAGGGTGAGGCGGCGCTGGATCTGGCGCACCGTGGCCCGGGGCACGTGCCGCGACTCGCGCGTGCGCAGCCACTGCTCGATCTCGTCGGCGACCCACAGGCTGCGGCGGCCCCACTTGTGCGGCGCGGGTGCGGGCAGCTGGTCGCGGCTGGCCATGCCGCGGATCGTGGAGGCCGGGATCGCGCGCTTGCCAGTCACCTTGGCCAGTGCCGACGCGACCATCTCGGCCGTCATGTAGCCGTCGGGCGGCGTCGGTCGTGCTGGAGTCGGCCGTGACGCACCGAGCTCGCCCGGCGATCCGCCGGGGGCCGTCGAGGAGAGCTGCGCGGGAGCGCCGCTGCCGTCACCGGCTTCCACGCTCATCACCTCCGCCCCCGTGCTGCCGCCGCATCTGGGCCTCCGCCCGACCCGGCACACCCTAAGCACGCCCACGAAGCCCCACAAGCGACCACAGCAGCGGCCGCCCCTGACGCGAGACAGTCGCGCCACGGTGTGAATTGCCTCACATCGGTTTGCGCATCATGCCCACGCATCGGCTATGAGGGCAGGCCCGAAGCCGTCGTCGGCGGAGCGTGTATATACATCATGATCGAGGGATTTCGGGAGGCGGAAGGGGTGCCGTTGCATAACCGATACAATTGTCTTGATCGGTTGTCCAACAACGGAATTCGAGCGGGTTTGCGACGCTGTGCGCAGCGCCGACCGGCAAGTTCGGGCTCCTGGTGCTGCCGTCGGTCGGCCGTCGATCACCCGCTGCGGGGGGCTGTCGAGCAGGTCGTCGGTCGATCGCCCCCACCGGCGTGAGGTCGATGATTTCTTGACACCGGCAGCGTTATGTGCGGAAACTTCCAACCGGTTGCTACTGGCCGAAACGAATGGGGGCGTTGATGAAGGCCATGACTGAAGGCACGGGGGTGCCGTCGACAGTGATTACGCCGGCCGGGGGGCTGACGATGACGACGCTGCGCGAGAAGGTCCGCCGACCCTCGCGCATCCTGGATCAGCGCGCGGCGTGCCGCGTGCCACTCGTCGGGGTGGGGGCCAACGAGTGGACACCCGAATACGAAGAGGAGCAGGTGCCCGCGCGGCTGCGCGCCGTGTGCGCCGAGTGCCCCGTCTGGCAGGACTGCCTCTCCGAGGCGCTGCGCATGAACGACATCGGCTATCGGGCGTCGATGACGACCCGGCAGCGGCGGCACTACTTCGCCGAGATCGTCGCCTCGGTGCGGCCCGTCGCACACAAGGTGACGGTGGCCTCCCGAGCCCGCAACGTCGGGGACGCCGACCGCACGCCGACCCACGCCGTGGGAGACGGCTCGCTCAACTCCTACCGACGCGGCTGCCGCTGCGACGAGTGCCGCGGCCACAACGCGGCCGCCCGGCGCCGCGAGCGCGCGAAGGCGTCGTGACCACCCGCGCCCATCGCTCTACCGAGGTGACCTGATCCGCTGATGACCACTCCGAAGACGCACCGGGACCCCTCCGCCGCGGCGCCCGCAGATGCGGGCGCCGCGACCTCGGCAGCCGAGCGGGCCGCCGGTGATCGCGGCTCCGAGGGCCGACCGACGATCCCGCCCAGCCCCTACGCCAAGGGCGCGGGTGAGCGTTCCGCGAGCCCCGCGCCTCCGGACGCCGTGACGCCCGGGCGGGCCGCGGAGCCGGGCCCCGCTCCCGAGGGGGTCACACCGGTGCCCCGCCGCCGCGTGCGTGACGCCGACGGCGCGGGCAGCTCGCTGGTCACCGAGCGTCGCCGCGAACACGTCAGCGATCCCGACTGGGATGCGCCGGAGGACCCGCCGATGATCCGGCGCCGCGAGCTGCGGCCGCGGATGGGGTGGCGGGCGCTCGCCTACGACCTCACCCGCGGGCGATGGAATCCCGGCCTGTCCGAGAAGGAGAGCCGCATCCGGGAGCGGGAGCGCCAGATCGCTCGCCAGCTGCGCGGCAAGCACGTCACCGCCTTCTTCTGCCTCAAGGGCGGCATCAGCAAGACCTCGACGACCGCAGCCACGTCGATCGCCATGGCCAACCTGCGGCCCGATCCGGTCTTCGCCATCGACGCCAACCCCGACGCGGGCGACCTCGCCGAGCGGCTCGTGGGGCAGTCCCGCGCCGGCATCACCGAGCTCTCGCGGCACGTGGAGGCGATCGGCAGCCTCGACGACCTGTCGCGCTACTCGGTGACCGCGGGGCGCCTGACGATGCTCCCCGGCGAGCCGAACCCGGCGCTCGGCGACTCCCTGAGCGCCGAGGATTTCCGCCGCATCATGGGCGTCGTCCAGCGCTACTACAACGTCGTGCAGGTCGACTGCGGCACCGGCGTGACCCATCCGCTCATGAGCGGCATCCTCGAATTCGCCGACACGGTCGTCATCCCCGCGTCGTGGTCGATCACCGGCGCCAAGCGCGCGGCCGAGACGATTCAGTGGCTCGAGACCCACGGCTTCTCGCGGCTCGCGCGCACGAGCATCGTCGTGCTCACCGCCAAGGACCTCGTCAGCCGCAGCGTCGACAAGGAGGCCGTCCGCGCCCACCTGTCGCAGGCCGCCGACCTCATCGTCGTGCCGTCCGACCCGCACGTCGCCGACGGTGCACTCATCGACTGGGAGCAGCTCGGGCCCCGGACCCGCGAGGCCTACCTCGACATCGCGGCCGCGATCACCCGACGGTTCCCCGAGGGTGGCTGGCCGTCCTGACCGACCACCCCGGTAGGAGGTGCCGGGCCCGGGCTCACCGGGGCGCCCCTCGTGGCGGCGGCGTGTGGTTGCCGGCGCCCGCCGCGTCGTAGGGTGCAGATCTGCGCCGATGTCGACCGGCCTGGCCGCGTCGGCGCGGCCATCAGCGGTGCGCACACGGGAGGACGGCATGCCGGGCGAGACGGCGCACGGTCCAGGGGCACCAGGCGATTCGGGACAACCTGGCAGTTCGGGACAACCTGGCAGTTCGGGACAACCTGGC
>JBDIAP010000238.1:0-4341 GCA_039812485.1 Kineosphaera sp. | reverse complement strand
CGCGACCCTGGCTAGCATGCGGCCGACCGACCAGCCGTCAGGGAGCTTCTTCATGTCTGTCTTCGCCCAACGTTCCGCGACCTTCCTGCTCGTCTCCGGAGGACTGGCGATCCTCTTCGGCATCGTGGCCACCGTCTGGCCCATCGGCACGGCATTGACCCTCGTCATCGTGTGGGGCTGCTACGCGCTCGTCGACGGCATCGCTGCGCTCGTGGCGGCGTTCCGGCCCGAGGGCCGCCGCAGCCGCGTCCTGCTGCTGCTGTCGGGCATCGTCGGCGTGCTCGCGGGGCTCATCGCCGTCTTCCGGCCGATCTCCAGCGCGCTGGCGCTCGCGTGGGTGCTCGGCATCTGGCTCGTCGTGCGGGGCGTCATCGAGATCGTCGCCGCCCTCGGCCACGACCACCCCCGTCCGCGCTGGCTCATGATCCTCGGCGGCGTGCTGTGGATCATCGCCGGCATCCTCTTCGTCGCCAACCCCGGCGCGGGGGCCCTGACGATCAGCCTGTGGCTCGGCATCCTCGCCATCGTCTGGGGCGTCCTGCTCGTCGGCGCGGGCCTGGCGGTGCGCAGCCGCGGCCCCGCCGATCAGACCGTCGCCTGACCTCGGGCCGGGCGACTCACGACGTGACTCACGAGGACGATGCCGCGGCGGAGGCGGCGGCGCCGACCGACGACTCGGAGCCGAAGAACCCTCCCGACACCGTCGAGGTGACCTCCGGTCCATGGCGTCCGGTGCTCATCGCCACGGTCTACGGCGCGCTCGCCGGCGCCGTGACCGCCGTGGCGCTGGCGCTCATGCACGGGCTCCAGCACCTCGTCTGGTCGGTGTCGGACGCGCGATGGTATGTCGTGGCGGCGATCCTCGTGGGCGGCATCCTGCTCGCGGCGCTGCGATCCCACAGCGAGGACGCCGACCTCGACGCGCAGATCGCTGCCGCCGCCGACCCGGTGAGCCTGCACCGCCGCAAGACGGCGCTGCTCGGCGTGAGCGCGATCATCGCGGTCGGCTTCGGCGGCGCCATCGGCCCGGAGGCCGGTCTGCTGGCCATCGTCGCCGAGCTGTCGGCGATCGTCAGCATCCGCATCGCGCGCTCGCACGCCGAGGCCCGCGCCGTCGGCCAGGCAGGCACCGCGGCAGTGCTCGCCGGGCTCTACAGCTCCCCGCCGGGCGCGGGCGCCTACGACGACGACTCCCTCGGGCCACCCAAGCTGCTCGTGCTGCTCGCGGCGATCACAGGCTTCGTCGGCTTCGTCGTGACGCACGGCCTCGTCAGCGACCACCGCATGGATCTGGGCATCGCCGACTATCCGGGGCGGGCTCCGTTCGACCTCGCGCACGCCGTCGTGCCGGCCGTGGCCGGGGCGGCGGTCGCGGCGCTGTTCGTCGTCGTCAGCGGCCCGATCTCGCGACTGTTCCACCGCCCGCGCAACGTCGCGGTGCAGACCCTGCTCGGCACGATCGTCTTCGCAGCCCTCGCCGCGGCGTGGCCCCTCGTGCGCTTCTCCGGGCAGTCCGACATCGACGAGGTCGTGCGTCTCGTGCAGGACGGCGCCTGGCTCGTGCTCGTCGTCTGCGCCGTGCTCAAGGTGTTGGCGACCGCGATCAACCTCGCGAGCGGCTGGCGCGGCGGGGCGATCTTCCCGCTGATCTTCGCCGGCGCCGCCGCCGGCGCGGCCACCCTGGGCGTGCTGCCCGGCCTGCACCCGACCGTGGCCCTCGTCGCGGGCCTCGGCGCGGCGGCGACCGTCGGCCTGCGCAAGCCGCTCGCGGTGCTGCTCATCTGCGCGTTCATCCTCGGCGGGGATGCCATGGGGCCGCTGCTCGTCGGGGTCGGTGTCGGCATGATCGCGGGCCGCGCCCTGCCGGAGGGCCAGGCGCACTGACGGTCCGTCGCACGGCAGTGGCCGATGGTGGTCGCTCAGGATGTTCGGGCTCACGGTGTTCGGGCTCACCGGTGTTCGGGCTCACCGTTATTCAGAGAGCTGGCGAGGGGACTCGAACCCCTAACCCCCTGTTTACAAGACAGGTGCGCTACCGATTGCGCCACGCCAGCGGTGCGCGGCCGTCGGGACGACGAGGACGCGCGTCTGCGATGGTAACCCGGAACGGCGGCGGGCCCGGACTCTCAGGAGAGTCCGGGCCCGTCGCGTCGTGATGATCCCCCCGGGGCACGAGGTGTGGATCAGACGAGCGCCTTGGCCTTGGCCATCGTCGAGGTGGTGAAGTAGCGGCTGCCGGTCAGCGAGAGGTTGAGGTACTTCTCGGTCGCACGGACGGTCTTGCGGCCCACGACCCCGTCGGCGGCCGTGCCGACCTTGCGCTGCAGCGCACGGATCTCGGTGCGGGTCATCGCGTACTTGTTGGAGGCCGCCTTGCGGTCGACGGAGCGGGAGGCGGTGACGGCGCCGCCGCCGGAGCCGAGGCCGTTGGCGCGGGTCAGGCCGGCCTTCTTGGAGCAGACGGGCCAGGCGCCCGGGCCCTGCTGGCGCAGCAGGTTCTGCGCGGCGGCGATCTGCTGGGCGCGGGTGGCGCGGTGCGGCAGGCTCGCGTAGCGGGTGCCGCCGGCGGCGCGCCAGCTTCCGGCGTTGAACTGCAGGCCACCGTAGTAGCCGTTGCCCGTCGCGATCTGCCAGTTGCCACCGCTCTCACAGGCGGCGACGCGGTCCCAGACGTTGGAGGGAGCGGCGGAAGCCGCGGGGGCGGTGGCGAGGCCACCGGCGACTGCTGCGCTCGCGAGGACGGCGACACCGGCGGCGCGGGTGGCCATCGAGGACGTGCGGGCATGGCTGTGCTTGGGAAGGTAACGCATGGAAGTGAAGATTTCCTCTCCTGACGTGCGCCGATGGGGTTAGCTGTCGGGTTCGGGCGTCAGGCTGCCCGGCCGGCTGAGCCGGCTACACCCCAAGACCGCCGTGCGGTCGGTGGGACCTGCTGGTCCCGGTGGGTCCCCCACCTCCGTCTGCCCGGTGATTCCGGCGAGGTGCCCGGCGACGGAGTTAGGCGCTGGGGCACGCATTGCTGATGGTTGGCGATGTGGAATTGTCCAGCCGGCCCCCGAGGACAAGTTTGTTTTCCTGTCGGCCAACTGGTTGTGACTCTAGGGCAACGAACCGGATCGGGGCAAAGTCTGGACTCATTTTTGCATCGGTTTGATCACGAATCCGTCTGCTCACGGTCACGGATAGGCTCTCTACCAGCAAATCTGCACGGACGATCGTCTCATTGTGAAGTGCCTCACACACCGCCAAGCAGCGCTCGGCTCGCCAAGAGCCGGTGGTCACAGCCTTTACCTCGCGTGAGGCCTGCCCGGCCCGGCGCCTACAAGCCCCACAACGCCACCCGGCGACGGTCGGTCGACGACCGAAAAACCCACGTCAGAGGGCCGATTGAGGCGGGTATGATCCCCGCCGGAGCGCCCCGAAACGGGCAGAACCGGGGGTGCTTGAGGCCCGATCGGACAGGCATTCGAGAGGCCCGCTCGGACATGACAACCTCGGCTGCGCGGGCACGAACCACCCCGCCGAGCCGGCTCGTGATCTCACCGTGATGGCGACATCCGAGAGTGGACATCCGAGCGTGATCGCGACGCCGGACGCCTCAGAAGGGCGCGACGATCCCCGACACCGGCGACGTCGACCACGGGTACCACTCCGGGCTGACGCCGCTGGCCTGGCTGCGCAGGGCGAAGTAGCCGCCCACGAGCAGGAGCGCGACGGTGACGACGAGTGCACCCGCCCGCCCCAGCGTCAGCGCGCGCATCGTGCGCCGCGATCCGCGTCGCAGCGACGTGCCCGCCGGCCCCCACCATCCGACGAGCACCCCGACGACGAGCGCGATCGCGAGCACCGGCTCGGACTCCGCCGACATCAGGCGGCCGGTCGCTCCGGTGAGCATGGCCGCGGCACCGAGCGCCGCTCCCCCCGCGACGATGCCGGAGACGACCATGACCAGCACGGTCGTCAGGAGGGCGGGAAATGCCCGCAGCGGCGAGGCCAGCACCGCCAACGGCAGGTCCGAGCGCCGCCGACCCCGCTCGGCGGCGCCGGTGAAGAGCGCCAGCGAACTCGCCTCCACCGTCCGGGCCACCACCGACCATCCGGCCGCGACGAGCACCGCGACCACGGGCAGGCACATCGCCAGGCCTGCGAGCGCCGCGAGGAGCCCGAGCAGCGGCAGCTGCACGCTGTGCCGCCACCTCGGCCCCGCCACCCTGGGCTCCGGCGCGACCGCGCCCGGCGGCGCGGCAGCCTGAGCCATCGGCCGCCGGGCCGAGAACGGACCCCGCCGCGCCGGCTGCACGGCGCGTGGCGGCGGCGACGCGTAGGGCGGCGAGGCCCACG
>JBDIAP010000237.1:0-4353 GCA_039812485.1 Kineosphaera sp. | reverse complement strand
AGCCCCGCGGCGCGGGCGGCGGCGACGGCGGCGGTGCGGGAATCGACGCCGAGCTTGACGAACGCGTGGTTGAGGTGCGATTTCACGGTCGCCTCGCTGACGAAGAGATGTTTTGCGATCGCCTTGTTCGACAGACCCTGGGCGACGAGCGTGAGCACCTCGCGCTCCCGCTCCGAGAGGGCCGCCTGCCGGGTGCGCATGGTCGAGACGACGCGGCGGGTCATCGTGGGGCTCAACACGGTCTCACCCGCGGCGGCGCCGACGACGGCGGCGACGATGGCCTCGGGCGCGGCGTCCTTGAGCAGGTAGCCGGCCGCCCCGGCCTCGACGGCCCGGACGATGTCGGCGTCGTGGTCGTAGGTGGTGAGGATGACGACCGCGGGCGGTCGCGCCGCACCGCCGCGCAGCGCACGCGTGATCGCGACGCCGTCCATGCCCTCGCCGAGCCGCAGGTCGCAGAGCACGACGTCCGGGTGGTGCTCGGCGACCGCCGTCAGCGCCGAGGGGCCGTCGCCCGCCTGCGCGACGACGTCGAGCTCGGGGCGCGCGTCGAGCAGGGCATGCAGGCCCGCGCGCACGACGGGGTGGTCGTCGACGATGAGCACCCGCACCGGGGCGTCGATCCCCGAGCCCGGCGGTGGGCCGCCGGTCGCGTCCCGGGCGCTCATGACTCTCCACCCCCGAGCGGCACGTGCGCCGACAGGGCGGTGCCGTCGCCCGGCGCCGATTCGACGTCGAGCCCGCCACCCAGCTCTCGCAGCCGCGCCCGCGTCGACGGCAGGCCGTAGCCGCCGGACGCCGGCGACGGTCCGCGCGACGCGACCGCCTCCGCGTCGAAGCCCACCCCGTCGTCGACGATGTCGAGTCGCACCGCGTCGCCCTCGTCGGCCAGCGTGACGACGACCCGCGAGGCGCCCGAGTGTCGGCGCACGTTGGCCAGGGCGCCCTGGGCGGTGCGCACGAGCGCGACCTCGACGGCGGTCGGGAGTCCGGCGAGCTCACCGTCTACCCGCAGGTGTGTGTCGATGCCGGTGTCGTCGGTGAGGGTGTCGAGCAGGCGGCGCAGCGTGCCCGACAGGCCCGCGCCCTCGAGGTCGCGGGGTGCGAGGGCGCCGACGACGCGGCGGGCCTCGTCGAGATTGTCGGCGGCGGTGCCCTCGATCCGCCGTAGGAGGTCGCGCACCCCGCCCTCGGTCGGCGTCACCCCGCCCGCGCGGGCGAGCAGCACGATGGAGGAGAACCCCTGGGCGAGCGTGTCGTGGATGTCGCGCGACAGCCGGGCCCGTTCGGCGAGCGCCCCGGACTCCCGCTGCGTGGCCGCGAGCTCCGTGGCCAGCGCCTCGGCCTCGGCCTGCGTCGCGACGAGAGAGGCGATGAGCCGCTGCCGCTCGAGCGACTCCCGCACGAGCTCGATCTGCCCGCGCGACACGGCCAGGGCGAAGAGCGCGCCGATGGCCGGCCCGAGCACCTCGGCCACCGTCAGCGAGCCCGAGTCGCGCGAGAGTGCGAGCGCCACGACGCCCAACACCGCCACCGTGTAGGGGATCGCCCACCGCCATCGCAGGAAATGCCCGGCGAGCAGCCAGAGGCTGAACGCGATCCACGCGTTCTCCCCCGAGACCGCGACGAGCAGCAGCCAGCAGACCGTGAGGCCGAGCAGCCACCACGCCCCGGCGTGACGCGCCACGTCGGCACCCGCCGACGACGCGGCCCCCGCGCCTCCCCCGGCGCCCGGTCCCGTGACGTCCTCCCCGACCCCGTGGCCGAGGCGACGCCCCGAGATCGCGAGACCCACGACATACCAGCCGAGGAAGAGGGCGGTCGCGGCGACGAGCGCCGGCAGCGGAGCGCCGGCGGACACTGCCCGGCCCGCGCAGACCACCGTGAGCACGACGAGCAGCGCGTGCTGCAGCAGCGTCAGGCTGCGGACCACGGTCGACACCTCCTCGACGCTACCCGAGCGCGATGCGGCCGCCCGGCACTCGCCGGCCGAGCCCCGGGGTCGCGGCGCGGGAATTCAGGACTCGTGCTGGTGGGGACCCACGGGGGCCTCCGGGCCGCCGACGCCGGCCGACACACCCCGCAGGAGCGCGGCCGTCGCCCCCGCACGCGCCACGTGCCGCACGCGCACGGCACCCAGCAGGCCGAGCGCCACGAAGGCCGCCGCCGAGAGCATGGCCAGCTGGGTCGCGGCCGCGAACCCCGCGGCGAGCGCGTCGGTCACCGCCGGCCCGAGCCCGCCGAGTGGCCCGTGCACGCCCTGCGCGCGCAGGGCCGGGATGAGGCCGCCGGCGCTCTGGGCCGTCGAGGCGGCCAGCGACTGCGCCACCGACGCGGGCAGGCCCGCGATGCCGGCGAGCCGGTCGGGCAGGGTGTGCGCGAGGCCGACGGCCAGCGTCGATCCCGCGAGGGCCGTGCCGATCGCCGAGCCGACCTGACGGGCCGTGCTCTGCGTCGCCGATGCCGAGCCCGACTGCTCGGTCGGCACGTCGGCGAGGACGGTGCTCGTCAGTTGCGCCGACGCCAGGCCGAGCCCGACGCCGTAGACGACGAGCGTCGCGGCCACGAGCCACGGCGAGGCGTCCGGCCCGAGCAGCGCGAGGGTGACGAGCACCCCGAGCAGCTCGAGACCCAGTCCGATGAGCACGACGGTCGGCGGTGTCCACCGGGCCGCGAGGTGCCGGGCCTGGGCGCCGGAGAAGAACGCGCCGAGGGCCATCGCGGCAAGCACGAGACCCGCGCCGAGCACGTCGAGGCCGAGCACGTTGACCAGGTGCAGCGGCAGCAGGAAGACGAGCGCGAACTCCCCCGCCGCGACGGCCATCGCCGTCGTGTTGCCCCAGCTGAACGTGCGGATGCGAAAGAGCGTCAGGTCGAGCAGCGCGTCGCGCCCGTTGCGGGCCCGGTGCCGCTCCCACAGCACGAAGAGCCCGAGGAAGACGAGCCCCAGCGCGATCGCGACCGGGGCGATGCTCACCGGCGCGGTGGCCGGCCAGGTCAGCCCGAGCACGGTGAAGTCCGTGGTCGGCGTCCACCAGCCCAGGCTCGTGCCCTCGATGAGCCCGAAGACGACGAGGGCCATGCCGAGGCCGCTCGTCAGGAGCCCGTCGACGTCGAGTCCCGGCCCCGCCGGGGCACCCGTGGTCTGCGGCACGGCATACGCGGTGCCGAGCAGGATGAGCAGTCCGAAGGGCACGTTGACGTAGAAAATCCAGCGCCAGTCGAAGCTCGTCGTCAGCCAGCCGCCGAGCAGCGGACCGATGGCCGCCATCCCGGCCATGACCGCGCCCCAGACGCCGAACGCTCGGGCCCGGTCGGCCCCGCGGAACGTCGCGTTGACGGTAGAGAGCGTGGTCGGCAGGATCATCGCGCCGCCGACCCCTTGCAGCGCGCGCGAGCCGATGAGCGTGGCGCCGTCGCCCGCGACCCCCGCCAGCACGCTGCCGAGCGCGAAGACGACGATGCCGGCGACGAAGACCGTGCGCCGCCCGAGCCGGTCGGCGACCCGCCCGAAGGTCAGCAACAGGGCCGCGAAGACCATCGCATACAGGCTCGAGACCCATTGGGCGTCCGTGAGATCAAGCGCCAGGTCGCGGATGATCGTCGGCAGTGCGACGCCGACGATCGTGCCGTCGAGCACGATCATCGACAGGCCCGCGGCGAGCACCGCGAGCGACCACCAGCGCCGGTCCGCGCTCGGCTCGACGGGCGCTGCCGCGGGTGCGCTCATCGCCGGTCGGCTCCCTCGCGCGTCGAGTCGACAGCGGTGGCGGCGGTGGCAGCAGGGGTCGTGCGCGTGATCGCGCCGCCGGCCACGGGCGCCAGGGCCATGAAGAACAGCAGGAACGCGGCCGTCAGCGTCATGTGGCCCAGACCGGAGATCCCGGCGATCGCCGGGCTGTTCGCCGAGCCGTTGCCGAGCACCTGCAGCGACCCCTTGACCAGCATGCCGCCCGTCGTGATCGCCAACCCGACCTGCCAGACCCAGAACGAGATGCGGAAGCGACGGTCGGCGCCGAGCGCGGGCCACACCCCTACGAGGGCGAGGAGCAGCAGCATCATGACGGTGCCGAGCGTCAGGGTGTGGGTGTGCACGACGGCCAGCTGCGTGCCACCGGGCACCCCGTTCATCTTCGTGAACTCCCGGTAGAAGAGCCCGCTGGCCAGGCCGACGACGGTCCACGTCGCGGCGGCACGGTAGATGAGGGAGAGCATGATGAGGCCTTTCGCTGGACTTCGGCGCTATGGGTGTGCGCGGCGTTGCTCCACACGCTAGGCCGCCGCCCGGTGCGGGCACGAGGCGTGCGCCTCAACCCTTCGATTGATTCGCGGCGTCGGCTCACGGGTCACTCG
>JBDIAP010000236.1:0-4354 GCA_039812485.1 Kineosphaera sp. | reverse complement strand
CGGGGCCGGTGCCTAGCCCTGACCGGCCGAGTCCTGCTCGCCCCGCAGCCCGAGAGCCGCACGCAGCACGCCCGCGGAGTGACGGCCGTCGTGCAGCGTCTCGACGAACGCCCGTCCGGCGGCGGCCCGCTCCCGCGCGGCGTCGCGGTCGGCGAGCAGGCCGCGGATGGCCTCCTCGATGGCGTCGGGACCGGCCTCGACGATCGGCAGCTCGCGCCCCGACACCGAGGCGACGAGGTCACGGGTGTCGGGGACGACGTGGCTGATGACGAGGCGCTGCGCGGCCATCGCCTCGCACGCGAGCACGCCGTAGGTGCCGAGCGCGAACTGGTCGAGCACGATGTCGGCGTCGCCCATGACCTGCGGCATCTGCTCAGGCGGCACGTTCTCCATGCGGCGATATTCGACGAGTCCCGCCTCGTGCAAGCGACTCAGCGTGACGTCGACGGGCACGCTGCCCTTGAGCGCCGCGCGGCTGGGTGCGTGCACGACGACCGGCACCTCACGCTCCAGCACCGGCGGACCGGGCTGCCAGCGCTGCAGGTCGACGACCACCGGCAGCCAGATCGAGCCGGGCACGTCGTGCCGCAGGTCGGGCGTCGAGACGAAGACGGGCCCCTCGCCGGCGGCGGCGAACGCGCGCACCTTGATCGACAGCACGTCGAACTGCGCCTGCAGTCGCGCGGTGAGCTCGTCGTCGGGGTCGCTGAAGGGCGACCACGGCGAGGAGGCCGCGTGCCGCGAGGGGTCGCGGATCTCCGAGCCGTGCATGAGCAGCCCGACGCCGACCCCCATGCCACGCAGCACCTTGGCGTCGCCCTCGAAGTCGCGCCCGTGCCGCAGCCCGAAGAGGGGCCGGCCGGCCTCGAGCAGCGCGTGCGTCCAGTCGCGCATCGCGGCCTGCTCGAAGGCGAGCGCCCACGCCTTGTCGAGCCGGTAGGTCGGGATGTCGACGATCTCGTCGGCCGGGAACTTCAGCGCCAGCCCGCGGTCGACGACGACGACCCGGGTCGTCAGGCCGGGGATGTTGCGCTCCAGGGCCTTCGCCCAGGCCCACGCCTGGCCGGCCATGTTGGCGGGCCCGATGCCGACGACGCTGGGCCGGTCGTCGCGCCGCACCGGCTCCTCGTGCACGTCCTGCAGCGCGGTCTCCGTCGCGGGTTCGACCACCGCGGCGTCGTCGCCGAGCAGCCGCCGATAGAGGCCGCGCAGGCTCGCGGCCTGCCGCTCCCAGGCGTAGGGGTCGAGCAGCCCCGGGTCGCCGACGATGCGCTCGTGCAGGGCCTCGCGGCGCGCGAGCACGTCACGCAGGGCGGTGGCGCACGCCGCCGGGTCCTCGGCGACGAAGACGTCGCCGACCTCGTTGTCGCGCACGAACTGCGCCAGCGCCCGGCAGTCGCTGACCGCGAGCGGCAGCCCGGCGTGCAGGTATTCGAAGAGCTTGTTGGGCAGGCTGAACTCGTGGCCGCCGAAGTGCACGAGCGGGTGCACGCCGACGTCGGCGGTCGCCAGGAACGCCGAGACCTGCGCGGGCGCGACGGGGTCGAGCAGGTGCAGCCGGTCGGCGACGCCGAGCTGTTCGGCCTGCTCGCGCAGCGCGCGCACGTTGCGGGTGCGGTGGTGCGGCACGCAGACCAGCGCCAGGTGCACGTCGGGCAGCGACGGGAGCGCGGCGACGACGGTCTGCACGCCGCGGGCGGGCGTCACGCCGCCGGAGTAGACGAGCAGCGGGGTGTCGGCATCGAGCCCGCAGGCCGTGCGGATGTCGGGGCCGTCGAGGTGGACCTCGGTCGCCAGCTGCGGGGCGTTCATGACGACCGTTGGGGTCGTGGGCAGCGCATACTGCTCGCGCAGATGGTCGGCCAGCGCCGGGGTGACGGTGATGACGGCGTCGGCGCGGTGGATGTATTCGCGCTCCAGGTCGACATACGCGGCGACGAAGCGCTTCGTGCGCGGCGGATAGATGGGCAGCCCGGCGACGTATTCGTGCGCGTCGTAGACCCACTGCGCCGGCCGTCCCTGCGCGCGGCGGCGGGCGACCGCGCGGGCGGCGGTGCCGACGTGGTGCACGTCGTGGGCGTGCAGGATCTCCCACTCCTCGGCGTCGATGACCGGCCCGTAGGCGAGGTCGAAGTCGTCGATCTCGGGCAGGTCGCGCCGCCACGACGCGAAGGCGGTCTGCTCCCCTATCCAGTCGGCGAAGGCCTCCCGCCACGCGTCCTCGCGGGGCGCCAGCCGCGCGAGGACGGCGTCGACCTTGCGCTGGGCGACGTTGCCGAGTTTGTCGAGCTCGACCCGCGCGCGCAGCCCGCGCCCGCCGAACTCCGCGAGCTCCTGGCGCCGCAGCCCGCTCTTGAGCGCCCGGATCCGCTTGTCGCGCTGGCTCGGCGGGGCCGGCACGCGGCGCGTGGTGCGGTGGGCGTTGCGGCGCGCGTTGGCCCGGTCGCGCAGCCGCCACGGCACCGGCACCCGGATGATGCGCACCGGGCCGAACTGCGACTCCTGCCGGTAGCCCGGCGGGCTCCACCCCAGCACCGTCACGTCGAGCCCCCCGTCGGCGAGCGCCAGCGCGCTCTTGTAGACGCGGGTGTCGTGCTGGATGTCGTTGCCGACCATCATGAGGATCCGTCGCCGCTGCACGCGCTGAACTCTAATGCGGCCCAAGGGCACCGCGGGCTCCGGCCGCCCGACGCGCGACGCGCCCGCGCGCCGTCGGAGGCCCGCGTCCTCGAAGGCCGGTGTCGTCGAAGGCGAGCACGCGCACCCGCCCGCGCCTCGCCGAGGTGTGGGCTCCGCGCCACGCACATGCCTCGTCGAGGGCTGGGCTCCGCGCCCGGGAGCCGCGCTGCAGCACCGGCAGTCGGTGCCATCCCCCAGCCCTCGGCGCGCAGCGCTCGGCGCACCGGCCCACTCCCCTACGCCCGCGCCCCGCCCCCGACCACGGCTGCGGACCCCGCCGAAGCACCACGCTCCAGCACCGACCCGGGCCACAACCCCAGCCCTCGGCGGAGGTTCAGCGCGATGTGGGGCGTGGCTGCGAGCGCTGGGGGCCGGGCTGCCTACCCTGGATTCTCATGCGCCGCAACGGATTCCCTCTCACTAGGGCGTTGGACGTCGTCGGTGGGGTCGTGGCGGTCGGCGCGGTCGTCCTACCGGTGCTGGGCGGGGCTGCGACGATCCCGCTGGAGCGTGCCGGGCTGCAGTGGCCTCTCTACTGGGTGCTGTGCGGTGCCGCGGCCGCCGCCGCGCTCTCGACGCCCCCGCGGCGCTGGCTCGCGTGGGCGCCGTGGACGTTCGTCGCCTGCTGGGCGGTGCTGCTGGCCTGGATGCCGTATGCCGTGCGCATCGCCCCCAACGCCCGCGCCGCCGACATCGAGGTCACACGCTTCCTGCTGGCCATGCTGCTCAGTGTCGTCGCGCTGGCGCTCGTGCGCGGTGCCCGTGCCGGCCTCACCGGGCTGCGCCTCGGTTGGCTGGTGTCGCTGGTGATCTCGGCGTCGATCGGGCTGTGGGAGATCACGACCAAGGAGCATCTGCTCTTCCTCGATCCCAAGCGTGGCTGGGTCTTCGGCGACGCCCGGCTGGCGACCGGCACATTCCTCAACCCCAACAACTTCGCGACCGCGCTCGTCGGCATGATCGTCGGTGTGTGGGCACTGCGCGCCGCAGCGGCCCGGACGCCTCGCCCCACCGGCCGAATCCGAGGGGGAGCCCGCGTAGCCGCCCTGGTCGTGCTCGATCTGCTGGTCCTCGCCGGCGCCGTCGTCGTCGTCTTCACCCAGAGTCGTTCGGGTCTGGCCGCGCTCGCGGTCGTCGCGGGGCTCGAGGCGTGCCGGCGTTGGGCGAGTTGGCGGTCGTGGTGGCTCGGGCACGTCGGTCGCAACGGCCTCGTCGCGGACGCCCTCGCCGGGCCGGCGCCCCGCACGCGACGCCGCCTGGCCTGGGGGGCCGGCACGGTCGTCGCCGCGCTGCTCGTCGCGTCGGTCACCGTGCCGGCGCTCGCAGCGCGCAACCCGATCGTGCAGGTATTCACGATGGCCGGCAACGAGGAGACCGCCCGCTCCGACAGCCTGCGCGTGCAGCTCATCGCGGCGGCGCTGCGCTACCTGCGCGGATCGGGCTGGCTCGGCTCCGGCGCCGGCTCCTTCGAACCGCTGCTGTGGGCCGACCCCGACCCCGGCGTCATCAAGCTGACCAACCTGCACAACGCGTTCGTCGAGCTGCTCAGCCAATACGGCGTCGTCGTCGGTGCCGTCCACACGGCCGCGCTGCTCGCGCTCGTCGCGGTCGTCGTGTGGCCGCTGCCAGGCCGCCGGGCCGCGGCCGCTGCGGGCGGCGCGGGCACCGGGAGCGC
>JBDIAP010000235.1:0-4356 GCA_039812485.1 Kineosphaera sp. | reverse complement strand
ATCGGACATCGGACATCGGACATCGCACGGTCCGATGCGCGACAGCAGGCCCTGGCGTCGCGGCCGGCGCGACCCCGTCACCGCCCGCGGCGGCGCTCGGCCTTGCGCTCCTGCTCCCGCGGATACATGACGTAGGTGATCACGCCCCAGACGATGCCGAAGAGCACACCGAAGACGAGCGATCTGGTGAAGGTCTCCTGGGCCCACTCGTAGGGGAGCAGGGTGCCGAGTCGGCGCAGGAGCACCATGACGACCGCCATCGTCAGCGCCTGGCCGAGGGCGGTGCGGATGCGAGGGGACATGGCCCCATCGTGACAGGGGCGCGCGGGCAGCCGCCGCCCCCGCGCGAAGGCGTCGGTGACGAAACGCGAATGGCGCCCGAGCGGCCTCATCCCCGAGTCGTTTTCGCCGAACAGTGAGGAGACGACGACAGACGTGGCCAGCGACGCGCGCCCTGGGCCCGCGCCGGGCGCGCCACCGCCGGCCATCACCACGGGCGGGCCGCGGCAAGGAGCGAGCGATGACCGGCAAGGACACCAGGGACGGTGCCGTCGACCCAGCGACCCGGCAACGGTGGTATGCCGCCTACGCGCTGCTGCCGGGCGGGCTCGCCCGCGACGTGGCGTTCGAGGTCGTCGGGAGCCGGTTCGTCGCGGTGCGCCCGGGCGCCTCGCCCGACGCGACGACCCGCGTGCTGCCCGGCATCGCCCTGCCCGGCCTGGCCAACACCCACTCCCACGCCTTCCAGCGCGCCCTGCGCGGCCGCACTCACGCCGGCACCGGCACCTTCTGGACGTGGCGGGCCGCGATGTACGCCCTGGCGGCGCGGCTCGACCCCGAGAGCTACTACGCCCTGGCCCGGGCCGTCTATGCCGAGATGGTCTGCGCGGGCATCACGACCGTGGGGGAGTTCCACTACCTGCACCACAGCCGGGACGGGCGGCCCTACAGCTACCCGAACGCGATGAGCAACGCCCTGACCCGGGCCGCCGAGGACGCCGGGCTGCGGGTCACGCTGCTCGACACCCTCTATCTGTCGGGCGGACTGGGGGAGCAGGGGCACCGGCGGCTCGACGCGCTGCAGGTGCGTTTCAGCGACCCGAGCGCCGACGACTGGGTGCGCCGCACGTCGCGGCACCGGGAGCGCGACCACGTGCGGGTCGGGCTGGCCGTCCACTCCGTGCGGGCGGTGCCGCGCTCGTGGCTGAGCCTCGTGCGCGACGTCGCGCACAACAGCGTGCACGCGCAGGTGCGCGGGCGGCCGCTGCCGGTGCACGCCCACATCTCCGAGCAACCGGCCGAGAACGACGCCGCGCTCGCCTACTACGGCTGCACGCCGACCGAGTTGTTCTACGACGCCGGGCTGCTCGGGCCCGACTTCACCGCGGTGCACGCGATCCACCTCACCGAGCGCGACGTGCAGCTGCTCGGCCGGGGGCGGGTCACCGTCGCGTTCTGCCCGACGACCGAGCGCGACCTCGCCGACGGCATCGCACCCGCCCACGAGCTGCTCGGCGCGGGGACGCGGCTGTCACTGGGCACCGGCCAGCACGGGACCATCGACATGTTCGAGGAGGCCCGCGGGCTGGAGCTGCACGAGCGCCTCGTCAGCGGCGAGCGCGGCCACCTGGGGCTGCGGGCCCTGCAGTCGGCGATGACCGCCCACGACAGCCTCGGGTGGGACGACGCCGGAGCCCTGCGCAGCGGCGCCCGCGCCGACCTCGTCATGGTCGACCTCGACGGGCCGCGCACGGCCGGGATCCTGCCCGAGCAGGTCGTCATGACCGCGACCAGCGCCGACGTCACCGATGTGGCGGTCGACGGCACCTTCGTCGTCCAGGACCGGCGGCACCGGCTCGGAGACGTGGGACGCCTGCTCTCGGAGGCGATCGCGCCGCTGTGGGCGTGACGCGCCGACACGTCGATCGGTGGCGTCACGCCGCAGCCCGTGAGCTCCGCGAGTGGTGAACTCCGCGGGGTGGTGAACTCTGCGGGGTGGTGAGCTCCGCGGGGTGGTGAGCTCCGCGGGGCGCCGATGCGGCGGCTGCGCTGCTACCGGCCGTCGGGCTCGCGATCGCCGGCCGCGCGATCGGCGGTCGCGTCGTGGTCGCGGGCGTGCTGCTGGGCCGCCTCGTCGTCGCGGCGCACCTGGCGGCGCAGGACGAGCGGCGACACCCCGCCGATGAAACGGTGCCGCTCGTGCGTGGCCGCCTGACCGGTCTCGGCGTCGCCCGCGACGAGGTTCTTGGGTGCGTCGCTGACGGCCGAGGCGCCGCGGGCGAGCATGGGGAACTTGTCGTGCCCCGTCCAGTAGAGCAGCGCCGTGTTGGTCACGGCCATGACCGGCACGGCGAAGAGGGCACCGACGATGCCGAAGAGGAACGAGAACACCGCCACCCCCAGCAGCACCGCCAGGGGGTGCAACGACACGGCCCGGCCCATGAGCACCGGCTGCAGCAGGTGGCTCTCGAGCTGCTGCACGAGCAGCACGATGCCGAGCATGATGAGCGCGAAGATCGGACCCTTGACGACGAGCGCGAGCACGACCGCCAGCGCGCCCGAGACGACGGCCCCGACGATCGGCACGGCCGAGGCGAAGAAGATGATCAGCGCCAACGGGATGACCAGCGGAAGCCCCATGAGGAACGCGCCCAGGGCGATGAAGAACGCGTCGATGAACGCGACGAGCATCTGGGTCTTGACGTAGGAGTGCAGGCTCACCCAGCCGCGCCGGAAGGCCTCGTGCACCGGCTCCTGCACCTGCTTGGGCAGCAGCCGCACGAGGAACGACCAGATCGAGTCGCCCTCGGAGAGGAAGAAGAACATGCAGATGAGCGCGATGATCGAGCCGACGAGCACCTCGCCGGCCGTCGACCCGGCCGACAGCGCGCCGCTCGTCAGCCCCGCGCCGTTGTTGCGCAGCCACTCCTGACCGGCCGAGATCGCCTGGTTGATCTGTTCGCTGCCGAGCGCGAAGGGGCCGGTCGCGAGCCAGTCCTGGATCTGCCGGATGCCCTTGGCGATCTGCCCGGACAGGTCCGCGATGCCGCTGACGACCTGATTGCCGGCGATCGTCAGGAGGCCGATGACGACCACGAGGCTGCCGAGCGTCGTGATCGCCCCCGCGAGGTGCCGGTTGAGCTTGAGCTTGTGGTTGAGCAGCACCATGAGCGGCATCGCCAGCGCCGTGAGCAGCAGGCCGACGGCGACCGGGATCGCCACGGTCTTCGTCGCCGCCAGCACCCGGCCCAGGCCCCACAAGACGATGGCGACGATGATGATGCGCCAGCCGATGCCCGCCGCGACCCGCAACGAATAGGGCACCGCCTGCTCGGCGTGCCGCTGCGTCAGCGCCACGGGGTCGAGGACGCCGGTGGCGCCGTGGCCGCGGACCTGGCCCGAGGGGGCGGCGGGGGCCCCGGCTCGATCGTCGCCGGCGTGCACGGACGGCTCGTCGGGCGCCCCGGCGCCGCTCTGACCTGACATGTTGATCCCATCGGCGGTGTGCTGCTTGTCCCGGCAAGTCTGACACGGGTGTTCGCGGGCGCGCCCGGGCGGCAGCCCGTCGTGCGAAGGTGGCGGTGCGGACCTGCGACCGGCTGGCGGGGAGGGAGCGGACCTGCCGTCGGCGGGCGGGGCGGGAGCGGACCAGCTACCAGCGGGCGGGAGGGCGGACCTGCTACCGGCAGGCGGGGAGGGAGCGGAAGACGTAGCCCTTGGCGGCGAGCGCCGGCAACACCGCGGCGAGGGCCTGCACGCTCTGGGTGCGGTCACCGCCCCCGTCGTGCATGAGCACGGTGACGCCCGGACGCAGGTGCGCCGTCGTCGCCGCCACGATCGCCGGCACGCCCGGGCGGGCCCAGTCGCGGGTGTCGATGTCCCAGAGCTGGGTGACCTTGTGACTGCGCGCGATGACGGCCCCGACCGACGCATTGACGAACCCGCCCGGCGGACGCACGCAGCGCGAGCCGCCGATGACCGCGTCGGTGCGAGCCAGCTCGGCGGCGACCTGCGCGGCTTTCAGCTTCGTGAGCCATGGGTGCGTGTAGGTGTGGTTGCCGACCGCGTGCCCGGCCGCCCGCACGGCCGCGAGCTGCCGTGGGAAGCGGGTGGCCTCCTCGCCGACGACGAAGAACGTCGCCTGCGCCTGATAGCGCGTCAGCAGCGCCAGCACCCGCGGGGTCCACGTCGGGTCGGGCCCGTCATCGAACGTCAGGTAGGCGATCGGCCGGCCGGCCTCGTGCGTCGGGGGCCGCGGCGCCGCGGGCACGCCGGGCGGCACCGCCATCGTCGGGTAGGGGCCCGGCAGCGCCGCGGGCGCGGGCGTGCCGGCGTCCGACCTCGTGGCGGGCCTCG
>JBDIAP010000234.1:0-4356 GCA_039812485.1 Kineosphaera sp. | reverse complement strand
TCGGCGACGGTGGCATCGGCGACGGTGGGCTCGGCGACGACGATGGGCTCGACGACGATGGACTCGACGGCGATGGTGTCGGCGACAGCGGTGAGCCTGGCGACGGCGGTGGCCCTGGCAGCGGGCCAGGCGACTCGGGTGCCCCCGACGGTGGGGCCCCCGACGGCACGAGGCGATAGCCCGCGCCGCGGACCGTCTCGAGCGTGGCGACGCCGAAGGGGTCGTCGATCTTGCGGCGCAGATAGCTGACATAGACCTCGACGATGTTCTCGCTGCCGTCGAACGCCGAGTCCCAGACGTTCTCGCGGATCTCGCCCTTGGAGACCACGTCCCCGGTGCGGCGCGCCAGCACCTGGAGCACGGCGAACTCCTTGGCGGTCAACGAGATCGGCCGACCGCCGCGAGCGACCTCGCGAGTGTTGGGGTCGAGCGTCAGATCGCCGACCTGGAGCACGACCGGCCGCGGCGGCGCGCCGCGGCGCACGAGCGCACGCAGGCGCGCGACGAACACGGGGAAGCTGAACGGCTTCGTGAGGTAGTCGTCCGCGCCCAGCTCGAAGGCGTCCGTCTGGTCGTATTCGCCGTCCTTGGCCGTGAGCATCATCGCGGGCGTCCACACCTGGGCGCGGCGCAGATTGCGCAGCACGTCGTAGCCGTTGCGGCGCGGCAGCATGATGTCGAGCACGAGCACGTCGTAGGCGTGCTCGGTGGCGAGCCACTCGCCGGTCACGCCGTCACCGGCGATGTCGACGACGAAGCCCTCGCGGGCCAGCCCGCGACGGATGCTCTGCGCCAGGGCCGCCTCGTCCTCGACGAGGAGCACGCGCACGGCAACCTCCCGGGCTCAGGCGTCGAGGCCGACGTCGAGCACGATCTTGCCGGCGGTGTGCCCGCCCTCGATGGCCTCGTGGGCGCGCGCCACCTCCGCCAGTGGCAGCACCTGCGACACCTCGACCTTCAGCGTGCCGTCGGCGACCAGGCGGGCCAGCTTCGTCAGGCGCTCGCGGTCGGCGCTGATCGTCGGGATCGACGCGTCGATGCCGCGGGCCCGCGCCGGCTCGAGGTCGGCGAGCGAGGGGAGCACGACGAGCCGGCCGCCCTCGGCGAGGTGGTCCATCGACGGCTCGTAGGTGCCGAAGTAGACGCCGTCGACGATGACGGTCGGCCGCGGCGTGACCTCGCGGAAGTCTTGCGTGCGGTAGTCGACGGGCGTGGCCCCCCACGAGGCGATCCGGTCGTGGTGCCCGGCCGAGGCCGTCGCGTAGACGGTGGCGCCGGCGGCGACCGCGAGCTGCACGACGAACTGCCCCACCCCGCCGCCACCGCCGTGCACGAGCACGACGTCGTCGGGGCCGACGTCGGCGAGGTCGTGCACGGCGGTCCACGCGGTGATGCCGGCCAGCGCCGTGCCCGCCAGCGCGACGGGGTCGACGCCGTCGGGCATCGGCGCGAGCGCATCGGCCGGGAGCGCGACGAGCTCGGCGTAGCAGCCGCCCCGATGCTGGATCGGGGCCATGCCGTAGACGCGGTCGCCGACGGACAGGCCTGCGGCCGCGGCGGATTCGGGCACCTCCTCGACGATGCCGCTGGCCTCGCGGCCGAGGATGAGGGGGAAGTCGGCCGGGCCCAGCTTCTTCGCCAGGCCCGACGAGCCGTCGCGGATCTTGTAGTCCAGCGGGTTGACGCCGGCCGCGAGCACCCGCACGAGCACCTCGCCCGGCGCGGGCGTCGGCGTCGGCGCGTCGTCGACGATGTGGAACTCCTCCGGGCCGCCGAAGCGGTCGATCTGGGCTGCCTTCATGGCCCCCCATCCTGCCCCCTGTCCGCCGAGCTTCGCCCCCAGCCGCTCCCCGCGAGGCGAACAGGCCGTTCAGGCTGCGCTGTTAGCATCGCCTGACCCGGCGGCAGACCCGCCCGCGGCCCGCCCCCCGGGCCGAGATCCACCTGTCAGGAGGCTGGCGTGTCGACATCCGCGCCGCGTCCGCCACGCGACCCGCGGCCCCGACGACCCACTCGGCCCACACGACCCGACCACCCCCGACAGCCCCACGGACGGGGCTCGTGACGTGCAGGCGATCAACGAACTGCCGCTCGCGCTCGCCTTTCTCGCGCTCTTCGGCATCGTCATGGTCCGGGCGAACGCCACCTACTGGATCGGTCGCGGGCTGCGCGCCGGGGCGTCCCGCAGTCGGTGGGGGCTGCGGCTCGACAGCTCGGCGATGGCGCGGGCCGAGCGCCTCGTCGCGCGCTGGGGTGCCGGCGCAGTCGTCGTGTCGTTCCTTACGATCGGGCTGCAGACTGCGATCAACGCCTCCGCCGGGGCGATGCGGATGCCGCAGCGGCGCTACCTGCCGGCGGTCGTCGTGGGGTGCCTGCTGTGGGCCACCGTCTATTCGGCGCTCGGCGCGTTCCTGCTCGTCGGCGCCCGCACGCTGCTGGGGATCTGACATGACGGCCAGGCACACGCGGGCGAAGCGGCACAGCGCGGGGTTGCTCCCCTACCGGGTCGAGGGCGGGTCGCAGCGCGTGCTCGTCTTCGTCGCGCACCTCGGCGGCCCGTTCTGGGCGCGCAAGGACGCCGGTGCGTGGTCGATCGTCAAGGGCGAGTGCGAGCCCGGCGAGGCGCTGCGGGACGTGGCCCGTCGCGAGTTCGCCGAGGAAGTGGGGGTGCCGGCGCCGCCCGAGCCGTGGCTGGAGCTCGGGGAGATCCAGCAGCGGGCCGGCAAGGTCGTCACGGCCTACGCGGTGGCGGCGCCGGCCGCCCTCGCCTACGTCGCGAGCAACACCGTCGAGCTCGAATGGCCGCGCGGGTCGGGGCGCCTCGTGAGCTTCCCGGAGGTCGACCGGGCCGAGTGGATGAGCGTGGACGAGGCCCGCCCGCGGCTCGTCGGCGCGCAGGCGGAGCTGCTCGATCGGCTGCTGGACCTGGTGCAGGCGCCAACGCCGGAGCGCTGACCGCACCCGCCGCCCACGCCGCGCGCCGACAGCCCGACAGCGTCACTCGATCGCCTGCCAAGCCGGAGGCGCCCCGATGCCCAGCACTGACCGCACAGGCGGCCCACGCCGCGCGCCGACAGCCCGACAGCCCGACAGCCCGACAGCCCGACAGCGTCACTCGATCGGCTGCCGGCCTGGTGCCGCCCCGATGCCGAGGGGCTGGCCACGAGGGCCGTCCGTCAGCGCCTCGTCGGTGGTGCCCACCGGCTCTGCCGCGTCACCGGGCTGTCGGATCGCCAGGAGCCGATGCAGCACCGCGCTCGTCCGGGCCGTCCGGTTCGCTGCCCTCGGCCTGCGCGAGGGCGGTCGACGCGCGCCACGTCAGCGCGAGCACGGCCGCCGCGGCGAGGGCCGCGGCGACGCCGACGACGATCGAATGCGGCTCGTCGCCGAGGCGTCCGACGCTGATCCAGGCCAGGCCCCAGGCGATGCCGGCCGCGACGAACCAGTTGCCGCGCAGCTCACGGGCGAGCCACGCGGCGATGCCGACGACGACCGCGAGGACGACGACCGTCATGGCCGCGGCCAGCGTGCCGCGGCCGGGCAGGCCGCGTGCGACCCCGGTGGCGGCCACGTTCGCGCAGATCGCGACGCACACCCAGCCCAGGTAGAGCCCGAACGTGCCGTCGACGACGATCCGCTCGGCCAGCCCGGGTGCGGGCCGCTCCTGCAGTCGCACCACCATGAGGCCGCAGACGTAGACGAGGGCCGCGATGACGACCACGCTCACCTCGAGCCACCCGACCTGAGTGACGAGCAGCCACGTCGCGTTGAGGATCATCGAGATCGCCGCGAGGCCGGCGGTGACCGCGTGCCGGCGCGTGTCGGCATACGGCGTGAACCACTGCCGCGCCGTGTAGGCGAGCAACCCGAGATAGATGACGCTCCAGATCGAGAAAGCGGGACTGGCGGGCGCGATCATCGTCGCGTCGGCGGCAAGGTCGCCCCCGGCGGACTCCGCGACCCGCGTGCCGATGACGCCCGTGCCGACGAGCGTGCCGAGGACGCAGAACACCGCCGCCACCGTCACGAAGACCTGGCGCGACCGCATGACCTGCTCGTGCTGCGGGGTCGACATGGGGCCATCCTGCACGATGCCAACGAGATTCGACGGCGCACACGGCTCGACGCCGAGCCGGTCGAGGGCCCCGTCGAGGCCGGGTCGACGATGTGCCGAGACCGGGTCGACGACCCGTCGGGTCGGGTCGTGGGCCGGCCGAGGAGAGGGCCGCGGCCCGCTGAGGGCCGGTCGCAGGCCCAGCCGCGCATCTCGGGCCGGGCCGAGGGCCGGTCGCGGGCTGGGGCGCCGGTCGACGGCCCGGTGAGGCGCTTCGCCTGCCGGCGCGCCCCGCTCGGTCG
>JBDIAP010000233.1:0-4378 GCA_039812485.1 Kineosphaera sp. | reverse complement strand
GCTCAGAGAGTCGCCGAGGGTCCGGCGAGTCCGTCGCGTGAACGGGTCGGCGAGCTTGTCGGTGCTGGCCTATAGCCTGCCCGCACGACCCCCGGACCTCTCAGGAGCGTGAGTGCGATGCCAGCCGACCAGGCGCCCGACGCACGCCGATTTGCCAAGATCCTCATCGCCAACCGCGGCGAGATCGCCATCCGCGCGGCGCGGGCCGCCTACGAGCTCGGAAGCAGGACCGTCGCGGTCTTCCCCTATGAGGACCGGGGCAGTGAGCACCGGCTCAAGGCGGATGAGAGCTACGAGATCGGCGAGCGCGGGCACCCGGTGCGGGCCTACCTCGACCCCGAGCTCATCGTGGCGACCGCGGTGCAGGCCGGCGCCGACGCGGTCTATCCGGGCTACGGCTTCCTGTCGGAAAATCCGACGCTCGCCGAGGCGTGCGAGCGGGAGGGCATCACGTTCATCGGGCCCTCCTCGCAGGTGCTCTCGCTCACCGGCGACAAGTCGCGCGCGATCGCGGCGGCGAAGGCGGCCGGGGTGCCCACCCTGGAGGGGGTGCCGCCGACGCGCGACGTCGACGAGCTCGTCGCGTCGGCAGCCGACCTGGAATACCCGCTCTTCGTCAAGGCCGTCGCGGGCGGTGGCGGGCGCGGCATGCGCCGCGTCGACGACCCGGCCGACCTGCGCGAGGCGGTCGAGGCGTGCATGCGGGAGGCCGAAGGTGCCTTCGGCGACCCGACGGTCTTCATCGAGAAGGCGGTCGTCGACCCCCGGCACATCGAGGTGCAGATCCTCGGGGACGGCACCGGCGAGGTCATCCACCTCTTCGAGCGCGACTGCTCGGTGCAGCGGCGCCACCAGAAGGTCGTCGAGATCGCGCCCGCCCCGGGGCTCGACCCCGCGATCCGCCAGGCGATCTGCGCCGACGCGGTGCGCTTCGCCCGCGAGATCGGCTACACCAACGCCGGCACGGTGGAGTTCCTCGTCGACCGGGCGGGGCGGCACCACTTCATCGAGATGAACCCGCGCATCCAGGTCGAGCACACGGTGACCGAGGAGGTCACCGACGTCGACCTCGTGGGAGCCCAGCTGCGGATCGCCGCCGGCGAGACGCTCGCCGACCTCGGCCTGTCACAGGATTCTGTGCGGTTGCGGGGTGCGGCGCTGCAGTGCCGCATCACGACCGAGGACCCGGCCAACGGCTTCCGCCCCGACACCGGCAAGATCACGACCTACCGTTCGCCCGGCGGTGCCGGGGTGCGCCTCGACGGCGGCACGACCTACGCAGGCGCGACGATCAGCCCACACTTCGACTCGATGCTCGCCAAGCTCACGTGCCGGGGCCGCGACTTCGAGACCGCCGTGCGGCGGGCCGCGCGGGCGATCGCGGAGTTCCGCATCCGCGGCGTGAGCACCAACATCCCGTTCTTGCAGGCCCTGCTCGACGAGCCCGACTTCCGCGCGGGACACCTCGACACGTCGTTCATCGAGCGGCACCCGCACCTGCTCACGGCGCGCAGCTCGGCCGACCGGGGCACCAAGCTGCTCGCCTACCTCGCCGACGTCTCGGTCAACCGGCCGCACGGCCCGCGGCCCGCGACCCTCGACCCGCGCACCAAGCTCCCGCCTCTCGACGTGGCGGCGTCGCCGCCCGACGGTTCGCGGCAGCTGCTGGCCTCGCACGGGCCGGAGGGCTTCGCGCGGCGGCTGCGGGAGCAGAATGTCGTGGCGGTCACCGACACGACCTTCCGCGACGCACACCAGTCGCTGCTCGCGACCCGCGTGCGCACCTACGACCTGCTCGGCGTCGCCGGGCACGTCGCGCGCCTCACCCCGCAGCTGTGGTCGATCGAGGCGTGGGGCGGCGCCACGTATGACGTGGCGCTGCGCTTCCTCGCCGAGGACCCGTGGGAGCGACTCGCGGCGCTGCGTGAGGCCGTGCCCAACATCTGCCTGCAGATGCTGCTGCGCGGGCGCAACACCGTCGGCTACACCCCCTACCCGAGCGAGGTCACCGACGCGTTCGTCGCCGAGGCGGCGGCGACCGGCATCGACGTCTTCCGCATCTTCGACGCGCTCAACGACGTCGAGCAGATGGCCCCGGCGATCCGGGCCGTGCGCGAGACCGGCACGGCGGTCGCGGAGGTCGCGCTGTGCTACACCGGCGACCTGTCCGACCCGCGGGAGTCCCTCTACACCCTCGACTACTACCTGCGGCTGGCCGAGCGCATCGTCGACGCCGGGGCCCACGTGCTGGCGATCAAGGACATGGCGGGGCTGCTGCGGGCGCCCGCGGCGCGCACGCTCGTCGGCGCACTGCGTGAGCGCTTCGACCTGCCCGTGCATCTGCACACGCACGACACCGCCGGCGGGCAGCTCGGCACCCTGCTCGCGGCCATCGACGCCGGGGTCGACGCCGTCGACGCCGCCTGCGCGTCGCTGGCCGGCACGACGTCGCAGCCGGCACTGAGCTCGCTCGTCGCCGCGACCGATCACTCGCCCCGGCCGACCGGCCTGTCGCTGGAGGCCGTGTGCGCGCTCGAGCCCTACTGGGAGGCGGTGCGCCGGGTCTACGCACCCTTCGAGTCGGGTCTGCCCGCGCCGACCGGCCGCGTCTATCACCACGAGATCCCCGGCGGGCAGCTGAGCAACCTGCGCCAGCAGGCCATCGCGCTGGGCCTGGGCGAGAAGTTCGAGCAGATCGAAGACATGTACGCCGCGGCCAACCGCATCCTCGGCAACATCGTCAAGGTCACGCCGAGCAGCAAGGTCGTCGGCGACCTCGCCCTGCACCTCGTCGCGGTGGGCGCCGATCCGGTCGAGTTCGAGGCGGAGCCGCAGCGTTTCGACGTGCCCGACTCCGTCATCGGCTTCCTGTCCGGCGAGCTCGGCGACCCCCCGGGCGGCTGGCCCGAGCCGTTCCGCACGAAGGCGCTGGCCGGGCGCACGGTCAAGCCGTCGGTGGCGCACCTCGACGATGCGCAGCGGCACGGCCTGGCCACCGACCGGCGGGCGACTCTCAACACGCTGCTGTTCCCCGGGCCGACCCGCGACTTCCTCGAGACGCGCGAGAAGTTCGGCAACGTCTCCGTGCTGCCCTCGACCGACTTCTTCTACGGCATGTCCCCGGGCGACGAGCACGAGGTGCGGCTGCAGGAGGGCAAGGTGCTGCTGCTCGGCCTCGAGGCCGTCGGGCCCGCCGACGAGCGGGGCTACCGCACGGCGATGTGCATCATCAACGGGCAGCTGCGCCCGATCGCCGTGCGCGACACCTCGATCGCGGCGCAGGTCGTCGAGCAGGAGAAGGCCGACCCCGCCCGGCCCGGCCATGTCGCGGCGCCCTTCGACGGCGCGGTGTCGCCGACCGTCGCCGTCGGCGACCGCGTCAAGGCCGGCCAGTCGGTCGCGACGATCGAGGCCATGAAGATGGAGGCCGCGATCACGACCCCGGTCGGGGGCATCGTCGAACGGCTCGCCGTCGACGGCACCGGTCACCTCGAGGGCGGCGACCTCGTGCTCGTCGTCAGCGTGTCCGACGACAGCTCGTCCGACGACAGCTCGTCCGACGCCGGCTCGTCCGACGCCGGCTCGTCCGACGATGGCCCGTCGGACGATGGCCCGTCCGAGTCTCAAGAGGCGGACGGGTAGTCCGCCCGGCTCGGGCGCCTCAGCCGGCGACGGCGGCGGCGAGGCGCCCGAGGCTGTCGTCCAGCTCCGACTGGTCCAGCAGCGGGAAGCGCACCTTCTGGAGCAGCTCCTTGTCGGTGACCCCCGACCAGTCGTAGGTGAGGCTGACGTCGGTGGCGTCCGCGCCCTGCGGGGTCAGCTCCCACACCCACTCCCACCCGGGGGGCTCGGTGCCGGCGGGCGCCGTCTTCCACGCCAGCAGCTTGTTCTTGTCATAGCCCACGACGTGGTTGTCGGTCTTGTAGTCGCCGCCCATGTGGGGCCCGTTCATGTTCATCGTGAAGACCTGGCCGACAGCGGTGATGCGGTCGGTGCGGTCGTCGCTGACGATGAAGCCGGAGCCGTCGAGCTCGGCGTGCCGCGCAGGATTGGAGAGCACGTCGAAGACGGCGTCCGCGGGCGCGTCGATCGTGCGGGTGACGGTCATTCGCTTGTCCTCGCTCATGACTCCACCATGGCCCCCATGCCGGGGGCCCGCCACCGGACGGGCGGTGAAGGGCGGGCCCCCGGCTGTCTCTGGGACCGCCCCTAGCCGGGCAGCAGCGGATCGTGCTCCGCTGCGTCGTCCCCGCCCGCGCCGAGGAGGCGTCGGGTCATGAGGTTGCGGGCGTCGAGCAGGTCGTCGATGGCGGCGTCGAGGTCGTCGGCCGTGACGGTCGGCGCGGGTGTCCCGGCCTCCGTCCTGTCGCTCCTGCCG
>JBDIAP010000232.1:0-4437 GCA_039812485.1 Kineosphaera sp. | reverse complement strand
CCACGTGACCTTCTCGAACCACGTGACCTCCTCGAACCACGAGACCTCCCAGGCACGACGGCGGACCGGACTAGTATCCTCTAATTACTCCAAATTGTGCCCTCCGGGCGGGGCCTGGAATGTCGCGACCTCTCCAAGCCGCGACATTCCGGGCCGCGACCTCCCCAAGCCGCGACCCGCCACGGCCGGCACCGACCACCGTCGCCCACCAGGCGGCCCGCAAGGCCTCACAACGACATACACCACACCACTGCGTGCAGAGGAGCCAGCCATGACCTCGTCCCACCCCGACCTCGGCCTGCGCGAGACGAGCCGATCCGCCTGCGGCTGCGGCTGCACCGACGGCGCCGACGTGCCCCGGCTCGATGCCCGCGAGATCCCGCACGCGATCCGGCACGCCGCGATCCTCGGCACGGTCGCCGGGCTGCGCGACGGTGACCAGTTCGACCTCGTGGCCCCGCACGACCCGCTGCCGCTGCTCGCGCAGATCGCCGACCGCGAGGGCGAGTCGGTGACCTTCGACTACGTCGAGCGGGGCCCCGACGCCTGGGTGCTGCGCTTCACGCGGCGCGCCTGAGCCGCCACGGGTTCGAGCCCACGGTCGAGCACCGCGCCACGAAGCCGAACAGGTCATGAGCACAGCCGTCCGCCGGACCGCCGCGACCGCTCGTCGCGCGCCGGCCCTGCGCCGCCTGCTGCTCGTGCCCGGCGGCTTCGCGCTGCTCGCCGGGCTCGACGCCGCCCTCACCCTGGCCGGGCTCCCGGCCCCCGTCGACTCCCTGGGCGCCCAGGGCACCACCCTCGCCGACCTGCACGGGCCCCTCATGGTCATCGGTTTCCTCGGCACGGTCATCGCGCTCGAACGCGCGGTCGCGGCCCGCACCGGCTGGGCCTACCTCGCTCCGGGGCTGCTCGGGGCCGGGGCGATCGCCATCGCGGCGCTGCCCGACCCGCTGCTGGGTCGCCTGCTCATGCTGCAGGGTGCCGCTCTGCTCGTCGTCGTCTACGCCGCCCTGTGGCGGCGCAACCGCGACCCCACGGTCGGCGTCGAGGCCCTCGGCGGCGTCGCCCTGTGCGCCGCGGCGCTCATGCTGCTGCGCGTGCCGGTCGCCGCGACGGTCCCGCTGCTCGTCGCCTTCATCGTCGCGACGATCGCCGCCGAACGCGTCGAGCTCGCCCGGCTCGCGATGCCCGCCGGAGCCGGCGCGCGCCTCGTTGCGCTGGCCGCTCCGCTCGTCGCGTTCGCGGCCGCGAGCCTGCTGTGGCCGGCGGTCGCGGGCCGCCTCGTCGGGGTGACGCTCGCGCTGCTCACCGCGTGGCTCGTGCGACACGACGTGGCCCGTCGCACGGTGCACGCGACCGCCCTGCCGCGCTTCGCGGCGGTCGCGCTGCTCACCGGCTACGCCTGGCTGGCCCTGGCCGCGCTGTGGCTCGTCGCCGGCGGGGCACCCGGGGAGGGCACCGCCTACGACATCGTCGTGCACGCGACGTTCCTCGGGTTCGCCATGTCGATGGTCATGGCGCACGCCCCCGTCATCCTGCCCGCCGTGCTCGGAGTGCGCCTGCCCTATCGACCGGTGATGTATGCGCCGCTGGTCCTGCTGCACCTCGGCCTCGTCGAGCGCCTGCTCGTCGGCCACCTGCCCGGCGCGGCCGGGGCCTGGGCCATCGGCGCCGCGACGAACGTCGCGGCCCTCCTGCTCTTCGTCGCCGTCGCCCTCGGCGTGGCGATCCACGCCCACCACTCCCACCAGACCGAAGGCACGCGTCCCTGATGGCCAGCCACTCCCGACCCAGCACCCCCGCTCGACCCGGCTCCAGCCAGCCCGCCGGCACCCGCCCGCCGCTGGGCGCCCGCGGCCTCTGGCCGCTGCGCGACCTGCCCGCGCTCGGGTGGCTGACGCTCGCCGTCGCCGTCAGCCTCGTGCACCCCTTCCTGCCCGAATCTCGCTGGCTCATGGTGCATCTCGTCGTGCTCGGGGCGCTGACGCACGCGGTCATGGTGTGGTCGACGCACTTTTCCCAGGCCCTGCTCAAGACCCGGCCCGACCTCGACGACCGCCGCATCCAGAGCCGACGGCTGTCGCTGCTGCTCGTCGGCACGACCCTCGTGCTCATCGGCGTGCCGACCACCCAGACCTGGCTCGTCGAGGCCGGCGCCACCCTCGTCGCCGCCGCCGTGGTGTGGCACGCGGTGCAGCTCGTGCGTCGCACTCGGGCGTCGATCGCGCCCCGGTTCGTCATCACGCTGCGCTACTACGTGGCGGCCGCCTTCTGCCTACCGGTCGGTGCCGCGCTGGGCGCGGCGATGGCCCGGGGCCTCGACGACGCCTGGCACGGCCGCGTGCTGCTCGCGCACCTCGCCGCCAACGTGCTCGGCTGGATCGGCCTGACCGTCACCGGCACCCTCCTCACGCTGTGGCCGACGATGCTGCGCACCGCGATCGACGCGGGCGCCCAGCGCCGCGCACAGCAGGCGCTGCCGGTCTTCGTCGTCGCGATCAGCGGCGTCGTGGCGGGCCCGCTGGCCGACTCGCGACCCCTGACACTCGCCGCCCTCGCCGCGTATGTCGTGGCACTCCTGTGGTGGGCCCGCGCGCTCGTCGGCCCCGCGCGCCGCAGCCGCGCCCGGGAGTTCGCGCCCGCGGGCGTCGGGGCGGCCCTGGTGTGGTGGCTCGTCGGGCTGCTCGTGCTGGGCGTGCGCCTCGCGCGGGCGTCGTCGTGGGCCGACTTCGCCGACGGGTTCGGCACGACGAGCGCCGTGCTCGTCGTCGGCTTCGCCGCGCAGCTGCTCATCGGAGCCCTGTCCTACCTCGTGCCGTCGGTGCTCGGCGGCGGCAAGAGCGTCGTCCGCGCGACCCAGGCCTGGTTCGACCGATGGGGAGCGGCCCGACTCATCGTGACGAACGCCGGGCTCGCCCTCTGTCTGCTGCCCGTGCCCAGCCTCGTGCGGGTCATCGTGTCGGTGCTCGTGCTGGTCGCGCTCGCCGCGTTCGTGCCGCTCATGGTCGCCGGCCTGCGCGCCGGGCACCGCGCCAAGGCCGCCGTGACACGACCGGCCGCCCCTGCTGCGGCAGGCGCGGCCCCCGCACCGCCGGGCTCGCCCCTGTCGGGAGCCGGCCGCGGCGGTCCGCGCCCCCCTGGCCCCGATCACCTGCCGAGCATCTGGTCGAGCGGCCAGGCGATCGTCGCGGTGAGCGTGCTTGTGCTGGCGCTCGTCGCGGGCGTCGCCGCCGACCCCGGCGCCGCGGGGCTGAACACGTCGGCCCCCGGGTCGAGCCCCGCGACGGCAGCGGTGACGCCCACCGGCCGCACCACTCGGGTGCAGGTCGAGGCGCGCGGCATGATGTTCCACCCCGCGTCGGTCTCGGTGCCGGCCGGCGACCGGCTCGTCGTCGACCTCGTCAACTCCGACCCGGCCGATGTGCACGACCTGCTGCTGCTCGGGCAGCGCACGCCCCGCCTCAGCCCGGGCGGACGCGCCACCCTCGACGTCGGGGTCGTCGGCGCGGCGACGCAGGGGTGGTGCACGATCGTCGGGCACCGTCAGATGGGCATGACGCTCGACGTCGCCGTCACCGGAGGCGCGACCGCGGCGCCCCCTGAGGCCGGTCCTGCCGGGCACGATGCGACGCAGACCCCAGCCCGGACCCCGGGCGCCGCGCTCGCCGACCCCAACGCGCGCATCGCGAGGCCGGTCGACGCCGCCCTCGCCCCGCTGGGCCCCGCGCGCGTGCACCGAGTGACGCTCACGGTCACCGAGGCCGAGCTCGAGGTCGCGCCCGGGGTGCGGCAGCGTCGCTGGACCTACGACGGCGCCGGCGTCGGCCCCACCCTCCACGGACGGGTCGGCGACGTCTTCGACGTCACGCTCGTCAACGACGGCACGATGGGCCACTCCATCGACTTCCACGCCGGCGCTCTCGCGCCGAACACGCCGATGCGCACGATCCCGCCGGGGCGCTCACTCACCTACCGGTTCACGGCGACGCGGGCGGGCATCTGGATGTATCACTGCTCGACCCACCCCATGTCGGCCCACATCGCGGCCGGCATGCACGGCGCGGTCATCATCGAGCCCGCGCAGGGCCTGCCCGCGGTCGACCGGCAATACGTGCTCGTGCAGTCCGAGGCGTATGTCGTGTCCGGCACCGGCACGGCCGGCAAGCCCGCGGCCGACGTCGACGTCGACGCGGTCCTCGCCGAGAGGCCGACGTTCGTGACGTTCAACGGCATCGCCTCGCAATACGACCAGCATCAGTTCACGGCGCGCGTCGGCGAACGCGTGCGGTTCTGGGTGCTCGACGCCGGGCCCTCGCGGCCCAGCTCGTTCCACATCGTCGGCGGCCAGTTCGACACCGTCTACCGCGAGGGCACCTACGACCTCGGCCCCCGGGCCCGCGACTCCGGCGCCCAGGCGCTCGGCCTGCAGGCCGC
>JBDIAP010000231.1:0-4473 GCA_039812485.1 Kineosphaera sp. | reverse complement strand
CCCCGCTCCCGCGGGCGCGCCCCGCGGGGCGGGCGGCCCCGCACCCAGCGGGTCGGGCCGCGCGCGCGGCCTGCTCATCGGCGGCACGACCTCGGACGCCGGCAAGTCGCTGCTCACCGCGGGCCTGTGCCGCTGGGTGCGCCGCCAGGGCGTCGCGGTCGCGCCGTTCAAGGCGCAGAACATGTCGAACAACTCGATGGTCTGCCCCGACGGCACCGAGATCGGCCGCGCCCAATGGGTCCAGGCGCTCGCGTGCGGCGTCGTGCCCAGCGCCGACCTCAACCCGGTGCTGCTCAAGCCCGGCACCGACCGGCGCAGCCACGTCATCCTCTCCGGGCGCCCCGCCGGCGAGCTGCGCTCCCGCGAGTGGGCCACCGGCCGTCGGGAGCTCGCCCGCGAGGCCTTCGCCGCCTACGAGCGGCTCGCCGCCCGCTACGACGTCGTCATCGCCGAGGGCGCGGGCAGCATCGCCGAGGTCAACCTGCGCGAGGGCGACTACACCAACCTCGGGCTGGCCCGCGCGATGGACCTTCCGGTGCTCGTCGTCGGCGACATCGACCGCGGGGGCGTGCTCGCGTCGATGTACGGCTCGTGGGCGTTGCTCGACGACGCGGACCGGGCGCACCTTGCCGGGTGGGTCGTCAACAAGTTCCGCGGCGACGTCGAGCTGCTGCGACCCGGCCTCGACGTCGTCGAAGCCCGCACCGGGTTGCCGGTGTTCGGCGTCGTGCCCTACCTGCCCGACGTGTGGCTCGACGGGGAGGACGCGTTGACGCTCGGGTCGTGGCAGGCCCGCGGATCGCGGCCGAGCGGGGGGCCGGACCCCAGCTCCGGGCGCGAGCTGCGCGTCGCCGTCGTCGCCTTCCCACGCCTGAGCAACGCCACCGACATCGACGCCCTCGCCGCCGAACCGGGCGTGCGCGTCGACCTCGTCGACCGCCCCGAGGCCCTCGCCGGCGCCGACCTCGTCATGCTCCCCGGCAGCCGCGCCACCCTCTCCGACCTGGCGTGGCTGCGCTCCCGGGGTCTCGCCGAGGCCGTGCAGAGCGCCGCCGCCCGGGGTGTGCCCGTCCTCGGGGTCTGCGGCGGTTATCAGATGCTCGCGCACACGATCCGCGACGAGCACGCCGTCGAGGCCCGCACCGCCACGACGGCCCCGGGCCTGGGCCTGCTCCCCATCGACATCACCTTCGAGCCGGACAAGCGCACCGACGTCGTCACCGGCCGCTGGCGCGGACACCCGGTGGAGTCCTACGAGATCCACCACGGCCGGGCCACGCGGCACGGCCCGTCGCACAGTGACGTGTGTGACGAGACCGTGGCCTTCCTCGACGGCTGGCAGCTCGGCCCGGTCTTCGGCACGACGTGGCACGGCGCGTTCGAGAACGACGAGTTCCGCCGCGCCTTCCTCCGCGAGGTCGCCGAGCGCACTCGGCTCCCATGGCACCCCGCCGCGGGGCCGGGCTTCCGCGCGCAGCGCGAGGCGATGCTCGAGCGTCTCGCGGACGCCGTCGCCGAGCACCTCGACACCAGCACGCTCGCCCGGCTCCTGCGCCTCTAGCGCGCGCCGGCCGCGCCGTCGAGCGACCCGCTCAGATCCCGAAGCTCGCCTCGCCGAGCGCGGCCACCGCGTCGGGCTCGCCGTCGACCTCGACCTGGGCCACCGAGCCGCGCCCGAAGCCGTAGAGCACGAGCTCGCTCGGCTCCCCGCGCAGCACGACGGTGCCGAGCTTCGTCGGGCCCTTGACCGCGCGTCGGCCGTGGGCGGGGGTCACGAGCACGATCCCGACGGGGGAGCGGCGGAACAGCAGCTGCCCGGCCTGCCGCAGCCGACCCCACAGCGCCTCCTGCTCGTCGGCGTCGATGTCGCGGCGCTGCTGCGGCGTCCAGTCCGGGCCGGCGCGCAGCACGTCCTCGTGATGCACGAAGAACTCGACGAGGTTGACCGCGTCGTCGACCGCCGGCACCCGCGAGGGCGACCACCCGGGCGGGCCCTGGCGGACCATGTCGACGAGGCCCGCCCACGAGCCCTCGGCGTAGCCGTCCTGCACCCGCTGCGAGTGCCCCGCCAGCGGCGACAGGAACGCTCCGGCGATCGCGTCCGGCCGCCGCTCCCGGAGCACGATGTGGGCCGCGAGGTCGCGCGTGCGCCACCCCTCGCAGAGCGTCGGGGCGTCCGGGCCGACGCGTGTGAGCGTCGAGCTGAGCCGCTGCCGTTCGAGCTGAGCCAGTCCGGTCATGGCGCCCATCCTGTCAGCAGCTGCGGGCCGCGGCTCGTCGCCGTCGGCGCCTTGGCACAATGACCCGCGTGACTTCCGCCCTACCCAGCGACGCACCCAGCGTTGCCCGCAGCGACGCCCCCGGTGACCGGCAGGCCCTGGCCCCCGACATCGCCGCGCGCCTCAAGCGCGACGCCGCCGGGCTCGTCGCCGCCGTCGTCCAGGACGACGCCACCCGCGACGTCCTCATGGTCGGCTGGATGGACGACGAGGCCCTGCGCCGCACGCTCCACAGTGGTCGCGTGACGTTCTGGTCGCGCAGCCGGGGGGAGTACTGGCGCAAGGGCGACGCGAGCGGCCATGTGCAGCACGTGCGTTCGGTGCATCTGGACTGCGACGGCGACGCGCTGCTCGTGCGCGTCGAGCAGGTCGGCGCGGCCTGCCACACCGGCGAGCGGACGTGCTTCTTCACCGATCTGCGCGCGCGCGTGGGCGAGCCCGCGAGCCCTGCGACGCCCGGCGCCGCACGACCCGAGCACCCGACCCCGGATGCCGCCACCTCCGACGCCGAGGCGGCGCGGTGAGCGCCACGATGGGCCCGGGGCTCGCCTACGGGGCGACGTGGCCGTCGCTGGCGGACTTCCGGGAGCTCGCTCGCGACCGGCGTGTGGTGCCGGTCGTGCGCCGCCTACTCGCCGACGCCGAGACCCCCGTGGGCGTCTACCGCAAGCTCGCCCGCAACGCCCCCGGCACCTTTCTGCTGGAGTCCGCCGAGCACGGGGGCGTGTGGTCGCGCTACTCGATCGTCGGGGCCGCGAGCCGGGCCGTGCTCACCGAACGCGACGGGTCGGCCTACTGGATGGGTGACCCGCCGGCGGGCATCCCCACCGAGGGCGACCCGCTGGAGGTGCTGCGCGACGCGGTCGCGACCCTGGCCACCGACGCCCTGGGCTGGCTGCCGTCGCTGACCGGCGGCATGGTCGGCTACATCGGCTACGACGCGGTGCGGCGCTGGGAGAAGGTGCCCGAGACCACGCCCGACGACCTGCGGCTGCCCGAGATCGCGATGATGCTGGCCACCGACACCGCCGTGCTCGACCACGCCGACGGCTCGCTGCTGCTCGTCGCCAACGCGGTCAACTTCGACAACACCGACGAGCGGGTCGACGAGGCGTGGGCCGACGCCGTGCGCCGCCTCGACGACATGACCGCGCGGCTCCGCGAGCCCGCCGAGAGCACGGTCGCCGTCGTCGAGCCCGTCGAGGTCACCCCGACCAGCAACGAGACCCCGGAGCGCTACCGGCAGATGGTCGAGGACGGCAAGGAGGCGATCCGGGCCGGCGAGGTCTTCCAGGTCGTGCTCTCGCAACGCTTCTCGATGCCGTGCCCGGCCGACGCGCTCGACGTCTACCGGGCGTTGCGCACGTCGAACCCGAGTCCCTACATGTATCTGCTGCGCCTGACGACCCCCGACGGGCGGCCCTTCGAGATCGTCGGGTCGAGCCCGGAGGCCCTCGTCAAGGTCGAGGGCGACAAGGTCATCACGCACCCCATCGCCGGGTCGCGGCCCCGCGGCGCGAACCCCGAGGACGACGTCCTCTACGGCAAGGACCTGCTCGAGGACCCCAAGGAGCGCTCCGAGCACGTCATGCTCGTCGACCTCTCACGCAACGACCTCCAGCGGGTCTGCGAGCCGGGGTCGGTCGAGGTCGTCGACCTCATGAGCGTGCACCGCTACAGCCACGTCATGCACCTGGAGTCGACGGTCGTCGGGCGGCTGGCCGCGGGGCACACGGCCTACGACGTGCTCGCGGCGACCTTCCCCGCGGGCACGCTCTCGGGGGCGCCCAAGCCCCGGGCGCTGCAGCTCATCGACGAGTTCGAGTCGAGCCGGCGCGGGGTCTACGGCGGCGTCATCGGCTACATCGACGTGCACGGCAACCTCGACACGGCGATCGCGATCCGCACCGCGGTGCTCATCGACGGCGTCGCGCACGTGCAGGCCGGCGCCGGGATCGTCGCCGACTCGGTGCCGCAGACCGAATTCGAGGAGACCGTCAACAAGGCCGCCGCCGTCGTGCGCGCCGTCCAGGCGGCCTCGGGATTGCGGGCGCCGTGACCGGGGCCTCCGCACGTCCGCAAGAGCCCGCACATCCCGCGCGGGTGCGGCCCACCCGCGGCGCGGTCGTCGCCGCGGCGCTGCTCGGCGGCGGGCTGGTCGCGGCCGCGACCCTCTCGACCTGGGTCGTCGGCG
>JBDIAP010000230.1:0-4525 GCA_039812485.1 Kineosphaera sp. | reverse complement strand
AGCGCACGTCGTCGTTGTCAGGGCGTATGCGACTGCGGGTCGGTGCTCGGCGGCGTAGGTCTGCCCACGTCAGGTGGAGCACGTAGAGGTCGGCGCCGAGGGCTTTTCGGGCGTGGGGTAGGGGGCGGTAGTCGTGGGGGTAGCTGGTGTAGCGGCGTCCGAGTGCGGTGGTCCAGGTGATGGGGCCGGTGGGGTCGGCTTCGTCGCGGTGGCTGGTCCACAGGTGGCGGGTCTTGTGGTTGTGGTGGCGTCGGTGTTTGGCCGATGTGTTGCCCATCGAGGTGAGGCCGCCGTCGTGGTGGTCGCGGTCGTGGTCGATGTCGCAGTCCTGGGCGGGCACGGTGCAGCCGGGGACGCGGCATTCGCGGTCGCGGACGTGGACGGCTCGGCGCAGCCGCGTGCCGGGGGCGTAGGCGGTGGTGGACAGCTCGGTGGCGGTGCCGTCGAGGGGGTCGGTGACGAGTCGGCGCCAGGTGCCGCCTTCGGTCATGGCGGCTTCGCGAATGACCCAGGCGTCGAGGTGTTCCAGGCCGCTGGCGGTGCTGAGTTGTCCGGCGTGGTCGTCGATGCCCAGGAGGGTGGCCAGGCCGACGACGACGTGCACGGATGCGGGTGGGAGGCGGTGTCCGAGGTCGGCGGGGTCGAAGGACAGCTCGGTGGAGTCGGGCGTGAAGCCGGCCGGGCCGGCACTGGCAGCGATTCGCGACGTGTCGGTCGTCGGGGCGGGGGTGCTGCTGAACGCGCTGCCGTCCGCCTGCGGGTCGCCGGTCGAGACTGCCCCCGCGCTGTCGTGCGCTGCGACGGCGGTGTCGTCCACTGTCTGGTCGGCTCTTGCTCGCGCCGTCGGGCCGCCGAGCTCGGGCGCGGGGCTCAGGCCGTGCAGGTGCCCGTAGAGGATCAGGTCGAGGGCGATGTCGGCGCGCAGCTGGGCCAGGGTGCGGGCCGAGCCTCCGTTGCGGAGGCGTCGGGCGATGGCATCGACGCGGTGATAGGCGCCTTGGAGTCGCACGGCGCCGCCGCCGAGGGTCAGGGTGCCGGTGCCGTCGTGCTCGACGGTCAGGCGCAGGGCCCGTTCCTTGAGGCCGCGGGCGCGGGAGTCGCGTAGGTCGGCGCGGGTGGCCAGCTGTCGGGAGAGTCGCTGCCGGAACAGGCCGTCGGACAGGGCGGCTCCGCCGCGTGGGGGCGTGAGCACGGCGTGGGTGATCTGGGCTTGGGTGTCGGGCGGGACGATCTGGCATCGGTCGTGGATCGCCCGTGCGCGCCGCCAGGGGAGCGACCCGTCCTGGAGCCCGCGCAGAAGGGGCTCGACGCGCTCGGGGTCGGCGTGGGCGATGTCGATGCGGGTGTCGACGTCGTGGTAGCCGATGCCGGTGGCCAGCCCGATCTCGTCGGCGCACGCCGAACGGGCCTCGCGGGTCACGCGGTCGCGGGCCCCGGACGACGCGTCGAGTCCGATGTGGGCGAGGGCGTCGGCCTGGGCGCGCCGGGTCAGCTCGCCGGCCAGGACGACCGAGGCGTAGTCGGTCCAGGCCTTGAGTCGTTCCAGGGCGCCGATGGCGTCGAGCACCTCACCGGAGGGCAACGCCTCGACACGCTCTCGTGACAGGGCGTCGAACGGCTCGACGGCAAGGCCGGGCCCGAGCATGACAGCCATTGAGGCACCCCCGGCCCGATCGGTGCGCGACCGCCGGATCGGTCGCCGCGATGCCCTCATTCTACTCCATCGTGATCCAGAAAGACAATGGCAGAAGAGTATTTATCGATCGCACGTTTGAATAGTGGGAAGCCCTCAAGCCTGCCGTTTCCAGGGTAGGTGCGAGCACCGACAGCGCTCGCTGAGCGGCTGAGCCCAACCGATGGCCCGCGATTCCATCGCGACCACGTGCCGGTATGGCCGGCAGTCGAACTGGACCCGAGGCTCCCGCGCCGTCGACCCCGTGCTCGTCCTCACCGTGCCTCGGACGTTGCCGGCTCATCCCGGCCTTCGTCTCGGCACACATCCGCGCGTCCCAGCATTCCCATCAGTCGCGCCAATTCGCGCCGATCCGCCACCGTCAGGGCGAGCGTGTATTCCCGCATCGCCTCTCGCCGCAGCTCGTCGGTGCGCACGAGCGCCGGCTGCGCTGCGTCGGTGAGCTCGACGATCAACGCCCGCCGGTCGCCGGGATCGGGCCGGCGCCGCACGAGTCCGCGCGCCGCGAGCCTGTCGACGACCTCGGTGGCCGACCGCGGGGCGATCCGCAACCGCTGCGCCAGCTCGCCCGGGCGCATGGCTCCGTCGCGGTGCAGCAGTCGAAGGGCCCGCGCCTGGTGCGGGGGCAGGTCCGCGTCGGTGAGGCGGGCGTGCATGCACTGCCGCCAGGCGCGGAAGGCCCGCGGCACGAGGTCGGCGAGTTCGCCGAAGACGGCGTCCCCGGAGTCTGCCGAGTCCCCGGAGTCTCCCGAGTCCCCGGAGTCTGCCGAGTCCCCGACCTGGCTGCGCCCCACCCTCTGTCCAACTCCCTCGTCCGGCCGTCCCTGCGACTGCTCCTGCGGCATGCGGGAATGCTAGCCGCGATGCGCATGTTCGCCTCATAGTGAGGCAACCTCAACAAGTGTCGAAGAATCCGTCGAGAGGACGTGACGCCACACGATGACCACACCGAACCCCCACAGCGGCCGACCCGCAGGCGGTCCCGCCCGCGCCGCCCGCATCGACCCCCGCGATCGCGCCCAACTCGATGAGTCGCCGGTCTCGCTACGCCGCGTCGCCGCGCTCTTCGCGCCGTTCCGCGCCCAGGTCGCGTCCGTGACCCTGCTCATCGTCGCGACCTCGCTGCTCGGCATGGCCCAGCCCTTCCTCATCCGCGCGATCGTCGACGACGCGATCCCGCACCAGGACGTGCGCCTCCTCCTGCTCGCGGTCGGGGCCATGGTCACGATCACGGTCGTCACCCAGCTCTTCGGCGTGCTGCAGACGTGGATCTCCAGTCGCGTCGGCCAGGGCGTCATGCACGAGCTGCGCACGAGGGTCTTCGATCACCTACAGCGGCAGTCGCTCTCGTTCTTCACCCGCACCCGCGGCGGAGAGGTGACGGCGCGCCTGACCAACGACGTCGGTGGCATGCAGTCGGTCGTCACCTCGGCCGCGACGTCCATCGCGTCCAACGTCACGACGACGATCGCGACGGCTGTGGCCATGGTGGCGCTGAGCTGGCGGCTGGCGCTGCTCAGCCTGCTCGTCGTGCCGCCGGCCATCTGGCTCACGCGTCGCGTCGCGCTCCTGCGCCGCGACATCACCGCCACTCTGCAGCGGCGCCTCGCGGCCCTCAACGCCCAGATCGAGGAGTCGCTGTCGGTCAGCGGTGCCCGGCTCGGCAAGACCCTCGGGCTCGCGGCCCGCCGCTCGGACGAGTTCGGCCACACCTCACGGCAGCTCGTCGACCTCCAGCTCGCCTCCGAGCTCGCCGGACGCTGGCGCATGGCGACGATGCAGATCATCTTCGCGCTCATCCCGGCCCTCATCTATCTCGTCGCAGGCCTGCCCGCGACGAGCGGCGGCATGACGATCGGCACGCTCATCGCGTTCACGACCCTGCAGGGGGCGATCTTCCGGCCGCTCCTGGGCCTGCTCAACACGGGCGCCGAGTGGATCGCCTCGATGGCCTTGCTGTCGCGAGTCTTCGGCTATCTCGACCTCCCCGTCGACGTCGAGGAGCCGGTCCGGCCGGTGCCGCTCGACCCGGCCGAAGCCCGCGGCGAGGTGCGCTTCGAGGGCGTGACGTTCGCCTACCCGGACGCGGACCGGCCCGCCCTCGACGGCATCGACGTCACGGCACCCGCGGGGCAGGCGCTGGCGCTCGTCGGCGAGACCGGCTCGGGCAAGTCGACCTTCGCCGCCCTGCTCTCCCGGCTCTACGACCCGCAGGTCGGCCGGGTGACGATCGACGGCGTCGACATCCGAGACCTGAGCCACCAGACGCTCGCCAGCCTCGTCGGCATCGTCTCGCAGGAGACCTACCTCGTGCACGCCTCGATCCGCGACAACCTGCTGCTGGCCAGGCCCGACGCCGACGACTCCCAGCTCTGGCGCGCTCTGGAGGCCGCGCAGGTCGCGCACCTCGTCGCCGCGCTGCCCGACGGGCTCGACACGGTCGTGGGCGCCCGCGGTTATCGCTTCTCCGGCGGCGAGCAGCAGCGCCTCGCGATCGCCCGCACCCTGCTGCGCGACCCGCGCATCCTCGTGCTCGACGAGGCGACCAGCGCCCTCGACAACGAGACCGAGCGCGAGTTGCAGGCCGCCCTCGACGCGCTCGCGCGAGGTCGCACGACGGTCACGATCGCCCACCGGCTCAGCACGATCGCCGACGCCGACCAGATCGTCGTGCTCGACCACGGCCGCATCGCCGAACGCGGGAGCCACCCCGAGCTGCTCGCCCGGGCGGGGCGCTACGCGCGGCTGGCCGGCCGCGCGACGCCCGTCACAGTGTGATCTGGCGCCGCCCCTGCCAGGCCCCGTGAGTCATGCCCGGCGTCCTGCGCGCGC
>JBDIAP010000229.1:0-4542 GCA_039812485.1 Kineosphaera sp. | reverse complement strand
CCCGCGCCCTCGGGGTGGCCGCTGCCGCCGCCCTGGCCGCCGGTCCCGCCCAGTCCCTGCCGGCCCAGTCACTACCGGCCCAATCCCTGCCGGCCCAGCTCCTGCCGGTTCACGCGCAGGCGCAGGTGCAGACCGCCAGGGTCCGCCCCGCGACGACCACCGCCGACCGCGTGTCGGCCACGTTCACGGACCGCGCCGGCACCCGCTCGACGTACCACCTGTTCCGCTCGAAGGTGACCACCGCAAAGCCCGTCGGGCTCGTCGTCTACCTCGACGGGGACGGCATGTACGGCCACCGCAACTACACCTCGACCTGGGCGCTCGGCGGCAGTCGCGGCGTCGTGGCGCAGGCGGCCGCACGCGGGTATGCGACGTTGTCGATCCTCACGCCGGACCGCCGCGGCACGGCGACCTTCTGGGAGGACGGCCGCGTCAACGCCGCCTACGTCGCGGAGCTGACGAGCCGCATCCGCACCGAGCTCGGGGTGCAGAAGACGTGGTTCGTCGGCTACTCGGGCGGCTCCCAGCTCATCACCCAGTACCTGCTGCCCGGCCACGCCGATCTCATGGCCGACGGGGGCGGCGCCGTCATCACCGGCGGCGGCGGACGACCGTACCGGGGCGGGCAGCAATCGCTGAGCACGGTGTCGGCCGCGACCAAGGCGGGCTTCCCGATGCTGTGGTACACCGGCAGCCTCGACGACGGGCGCGGCACCGACGACGGCTACGACGCGCTCGCCGACGCCAAGAGCGGCCACGCCTGGTATGCCGAGCGCGGCTTCCGCGCCACTCGTCAGCAACCGGCCGGGCTCGACCACTCCGACCTCGGCACCCGGTTCGGCACCGTGCTCGCGGGCCAGCTGGACGCCCACCGGGCGCAGGTCACGCGCGCTCGCCGCTGACCCGGCGGCGCCGGCAGACAGGATTTCGGCGCCGCGGTCCTCAACCCGTAGACTCGACACGTTGCCTCGGCGAGGGCCGCGGCGCGACCGGATGACCGGGCGCGCGCGCCGTGATCGACGCGGGCGGCGCAGCTGCGGCTCGCAGCCCCCTGCGGCACGAGCACACGGACGCCGACGCACCGACCGTGCCGCGTCCCGCGCCGAGGCCTCCGCGGTCGCCGTCACGCACGTGACCGGCCGACCGCCGTTCGAGACCGATCCACCGCAGTCCGCCGCAGAAGGAGTCCACCATGTCCGACCGGGCCCAGCTCGTCGCCCAGCCGCGCACGGAGTTCGGCAAGGGCGCTGCCCGCCGCATCCGCCGCGCCCACCAGATCCCCGCCGTGCTCTACGGCCACGGCACCGCGCCCGTGCACGTCGCCCTGCCGGGCCACGACACGATGATGGCCGTCAAGGTCGCCAACGCCGTCGTCGAGCTCGACCTCGAGGGCAAGAAGCAGCTCGCGCTCGTCAAGGACGTGCAGCGCGACCCGATCAAGCCGATCATCGAGCACATCGACCTCGTCGTCATCCGCCGCGGCGAGCGGGTCACCGTCGACATCGCCGTCCACGTGCTCGGCGAGGCCGCCCCCGAGACCGTCGTCACCGTCGACCAGCAGGTCATCAGCGTGAGCGCCGACGCCACCCGCATCCCCGAGAACGTCGAGATCAGTGTCGAGGGCCTCGAGGCCGGCACGCAGATCCTCGCCTCCCAGCTCGAGCTGCCGCAGGGCGTCGAGCTGCTCACCGACCCCGAGACGCTCGTCGTCAACGTCACCCAGGCCCAGTCGCAGGACGCGATGGACGCCGAGCTCGCCGAGGCCGAGGCCGAGGCCGGCATCGAGCGCGAGGAGAGCGACGACGCCGCCCCCGCGGAGGACGCTGCGCAGGAGTGAGCGCGCGCGGCACACGCCGCATGACGCCCGAGCCACCTGGACGACCAGCCCGCATGAACCCCCGGGCCCGCATGAGCACCAGGGCCCGAGCAGCCGCATCACCACGAGGGTGGGCATCCGCAGTAGCGGGTGCCCACCCTCGCGTGTGGGCCGGCCACATATCCTGCGGCACATGGACTCCTGGCTCGTCGTCGGCCTTGGCAACCCCGGACCGAAATACGCGGGCAACAGGCACAACGTCGGCGCGATGGTGCTCGCCGAGCTCGCCGGCCGCGGCGGCGCCACCCTCTCGCGGCACAAGAACCGCGCCCAGGCCGGCAGCGTGCGCCTCGGCGTGCTGCCCGGGGGCGCACCCGGCCCGGCCGCGATCCTCGCGGTGCCCTCCAGCTACATGAACGAGTCCGGGGGACCGGTCGCCGGGCTGCTCGCCTACTATTCGCTGACGCCGGAGCGGCTCATCGTCGTGCACGACGAGCTCGACATCCCCGCCGGCGCGGTCCGGCTCAAGCGGGGCGGCGGCGAGGGCGGGCACAACGGTCTGCGCTCGATCTCGGCCTCGATCGGCACCCGCGACTACCTGCGCGTGCGGGTCGGCATCGGGCGTCCGCCCGGCCGCATGGACCCGGCCGACTACGTGCTGCGCGACTTCTCGCCGACCGAGCGCAAGGAGCTGCCGTTCCTGCTCGACGACGCGGCGGACGCCGTCGAGCTGCTGGCTGCCGCGGGTCTCACCGCTGCGCAGCAACGCTTCCACGCGCCCTGACCGCCGGCCTTGGTCGCCCCTCGATCACCCCTACGTCGCCCCAGAGCACCCCAGGTCACCTCGCGATCGCCCTGGTGACGGCCCGCTCGGCGGACCCTGGCACCGCGCCGGGACGCCCCCTGACGATCGTCCTGAACGAGTGATGAATTATGCTCTTGGACAGGCGAATTGATGTCTTCAGGGTTGGCAGGCGAGGGGCCGGGTGTGAGACAGTCGAGACAGTCAGTTGTGACGTTCGTCCGTGTCGGGCCGCTCGGGGGAGTGGGCTGGGGGAGAGCTCGCTCGTGGGTGGTATGTGCTGCCTGCGCCGCAGGAACACGGCGTGAAACGTTGTCCCAGCACTGATCCGCGTCCTCGGAAGGGTCGACCTTGTCCGTCCACGAGCGTCAGCAGCACGATGTCTCGCGCCCCCGTCACCGGGCGCGCCGCAGACCACCCGTCGAGCGCCTCACGGTCGCTCTCCCGAGCAATGAGCCGTTCGCCCCGTCGCTCGGGGCCTCCCCGGCCGACCGGCCGGATCCGCACGGCACCTGGGTGCGTGCCTACCTGGTGCGCACGATCGCCCTCGACCTCGTCGTCGGGGCCGCCTGCGCGGTCCTCGCGAGTTTCCTGCGGTTCAGCGACGACGTCATGTGGCCCTATCAGCTCATCGGGCTGCTCATCCCCTTCGCCTGGGTCGGCGCGCTGGCGATGGCCAACGCCTACGAGCGCCGTTTCCTCGGGGTCTCGGGGGAGGAATACCGGGCGGTGAGCCGGGCCGTCGTCGGGCTGCTCGCGGTGCTGGCGGTCTCGGCGTTCCTCGCCAACGTCCAGCTCGCCCGCCTCTACGTGCTCTATCTGCTGCCGGCTCTCATGGTCGGTGGCCTCCTGGTGCGCTATCGCATGGGCCGTTGGCTCATCGCCCAGCGCGAATCGGGCCGGCTCATGCAGCGCACGGTCGTCGTGGGGCGCGCCGACGCGGCGGCCGCGCTGCTGCGCAGCATCAACGCCGACCCCCAGCAGGGCCTCAAGCCGATTGCGGTGTGCGCCAGCGGCCTCGACACCGACTGGGACGCGACGACCGCCCTCGAGGGCGTCCCGGTCATGGGCGACCCGCGCGACGCGCTCGCCGCGGCCGACCTCTACAACGCCGAGGTCGTCGCCGTCGCCTCACACCCGGACCTCGCCGGCAAGTCGCTGCGGCGCCTCGCGTGGGCGCTGGAGGAGCGGGGCATCGACCTCATCGTGTCGCCCGGGCTGCTCGACGTCGCCGGGCCACGCCTGTCGATCCGGCCCTCGACGAACCTCTCGCTGCTGCACATCGAGCGCCCCGCGCACGCCGGACGCTCGATGATCCTCAAGGCGGCGATGGACCGGACGCTGGCGGGGCTGCTCCTGCTCCTGCTCGCGCCGCTGCTCATCGGCGTCGCCATCGCGATCAAGGTCACCGATTCGGGTCCGGTCTTCTTCCGGCAGAAGCGGGTCGGGGTGCGCGGCGAGCTCTTCGCCATCTACAAGTTCCGCACGATGGTGGTCGACGCCGAGACGCGCCTGGCCACGCTGGCCAAGCTCAGCGACGGCAACGGCGTGCTCTTCAAGATGCAGGACGACCCCCGGGTCACGAGGATCGGTCGGGTCCTGCGGCGCTACTCCCTCGACGAGTTGCCGCAGCTCATCAACGTGCTGCGCGGTGACATGTCGCTCGTCGGGCCGCGCCCCCCGCTGCCGCGCGAGGTGCAGGAATACGAACCCGACGCTCTGCGCCGCCTGCACGTGCGCCCCGGCATGACCGGGCTGTGGCAGGTCAGCGGCCGCTCCGACCTGTCGTGGGAGGAGTCGTTGCGCCTCGACCTGCGGTATGTCGACAACTGGTCTCCCATGGGCGACCTGCACATCCTCTTCCGCACCTTCCGGGCCGTCACCGGGGGCTCGGGGGCCTACTGAGGCCCGCCGCTACTCGGGC
>JBDIAP010000228.1:0-4559 GCA_039812485.1 Kineosphaera sp. | reverse complement strand
AGGATCGGTGCGCATGAGTGTAGGTTACCATCCGGAAGGTAACTAGGCCAGGAGTCTCCTACAGTGGAGTTGCACGCATATGTTCATCACCGCGAGCCGAGTAGGCCGAAAACGATCGTTTGCGGCACGGTCCAGCGGGTTCGCGGAGACGCACCCCGAAACTCCGCCCCGAATCAAAACCTCTTTCGGCACACCGCCGTTTCGGAACGGAGTTTCGGCACGTGCTCACGTATCCAGTGGTTGTCTCGTTTCGACGTGCCGCATGCGTCCTGCGACAAGCGCGACGACAGCGAGCAGCGTCGGCGCGACGCCCGCCACGATGAAGATCGCTGGTATCGGTACGACGAGCGACAGCGGCCCGGCGATCGCGATCGAGACGGGCATAAAGGCGATCGAGACGAAGAAGTCGAGACTCGCGACGCGCCCGATCATCTCCGGTGGCACGAGGCGTTGAAGCAGTGTGCCCCAGATGACCACGCCAGCTCCCGTGGCCGCGCCAACGGCGAACAGTGTGGCGAGCATCACCGCCAGGTTGTTGGCGAGGCCGATGAGCACGAGCGGGAGGGTTCCGCCGCCCCAGAGCCCGATCATGAGCGTGAGATAGCGCCGGGGCAGTCTTAGAGACGACACGATGAGCGAGCCGATTGCGCCGCCTATTCCGTAGGCGGCGAGCAAGAGCCCGAACGTCGCTTCGGCGTCGTCGAATCGGTCGCGGGTGAGGAACGGCAGCAGCACCTCGATTGGTCCCTGGATGATGAGCGCGAGCGATGATCCGAAGATCAGCGTCCACAGCAGCCATCGGGTGCGAGCGACGTAGCGGACGCCGGCTTTGAGGTCGCCCCACACGCTCGTGCGTTGCTCCGATGGTTCCGGTTCGGCGGCTTCTTCCTGGCGACTGAGGAACAGGGTGATGACGAACGCGACAGCGTAGGACGCGGCGACGATGACCGCACCAGCGGCGGGGAAGAACGCCCCGACGATGATCCCTCCGATGGCGGGGCCGAGGCCCTGGCCCATCGATGGGCGTAGAGCCCCTTCCAGCCCGTTCGCGGCGAGGAGTTGTTCGGGTGGGAGTACTCGGGGGAGGTAGGCGCTGTAGGCGGGGTAGAAGAACGCGCTACCCGCGCCCATCGCGAATGAGGCGAGCCCGACATGCCACAGCTCGATCGCGCCCGTGAGAGACAGCACCGCGACGGCGGTCATGACCGCTGCGGTGAGTCCCTGCACGGTGATGATGATCCGCCGCTTCGAGAAGCGATCGGCTACCACCCCGCCGAGGACCGAGAAGGCGAAGAGGCCGAGGCTGAGCCCGGTAGCCACGGCCGACAGAGCAAGGGGACTGTCGTCGAGCGCGAGCACCTGGAACACCATGACGATGGTCCACATGCCGGTGCCAAAGACCTCGATACCGACCGCCGCGAACAGCAGCCGATAGTCGCGGGTGGCGAGAGGGCGCAGCGCCCGCAGCCGGTCGGGAGTCTCGCGGGTCATACCAGCGCCTCACTTTCGGTCGGTGCTGCCAGTCGCAACGAGGGCCAACCGTCGACGTCGCGGAGAAGCTGCCGGTCGTGGGTCGATACGATCACAGCCGCTGAGGTGGCGTTGAGCGCGTCGGTCAGTTCGTCGACGAGCGCGATTGAGAGGTGGTTGGTCGGTTCGTCGAGCAGGAGAACGTGAGGCTTGGTGGCGAGCACCAAGGCCAGGTCGAGACGACGTTGCTGGCCCATCGACAGCTCACCTATCCGCTTGCTCGATTCGCGGGCGCGAAGGAGCCCGAGCTGCGAGAGCCCGACGGCCTGGCTTGGGTGGACGGTGCCGGCCGCCACGAGTGTGTCGACGTGGGCCGCGTAGACCTCGCTTGCGCGGCGATCCAGCGGCAGCGCGGTCTCCTGACGGAGGAACGCAAGCCGGACATTCGATGGACGACGAACGCTGCCGGTGTCCGCGTGCAAATCCCCCGCTGCAACGCTCAACAGAGTGGACTTCCCGGCCCCGTTGGGTCCGGTCACGACCAGGCGCCCCCGGTGCGTCAGCGAGAGCGTCACCGGGCGCGTGAGCCTGCCGGCCACGGTCACCTCATCCACACTCAGCAGCACCGCGCCGGTTCGGGTCGCGAGGTCGGGGAAGCGGAACACTTGCGGCGGCTCGGGGACGGTCACCGCGTGCGCTTCGAGTTGTTCCTGCCGGCGGTGCACGCTTTGCACGAGCCCGCCCGCGCGCGTCGCCCGTCCGTGCTTATTGGTTCCCTTCTCTGGCCGCCAGCCCGAGACGAGACGGTTCTGCGCTGAGCTGAGACTGTCCTGCAGTCGCCCGAGCTCGGTCTGCTGTCGCTCGTATTCGTGCTCCCACCGTTCGCGCTCCGCGCGCCGGCCTTCCCGGTAGCCGGCGTAGCCGTTGCCGTATACGCGCGCCTGATCGTCGGGGGTTGGGTCGAGGTCGACGATCGTCTCCGCGACGTCGGATAGCAGCGCGCGATCGTGGGTGACGACGACCACGCCGCCGTTTCGCGACCGCAGTTGTGTGGTCAGGAACTCGAGGCCGCTCCTATCGAGATGGTTCGTCGGCTCGTCGAGCAACAGGAAATCGTCGTCGGCGCCGAGCAGACACGCCAAGCGCACCCGGTACCGCTGCCCGACGGAGAGGTCGTGCAGTCGGCGGGCGGGATCGGTTTCGGCGTCGAGCGCTTCCAGCGCGATCTGCACCCGCCGTTCGGCGTCCCACGCATCGAGGACTTCGGCGTGCTCCAGAGCGGCGGCATATCGCTCCTCCGCTCCGGTGACGCCCGCCGAGAGTGACGCCGCGGCTGCATCGAGGGATGCGAGGGCGGCCAGGGGCTGCGCGATCGCTTCCGCGACCGCCTGGCCCACGGTTCTATCGTCGCCGGTCGGCATTTCCTGTTCGGCTATGCCGAGCGTCCCGAGTCGCTGCACTACTCCGCTGTCCGGGGTGAGAGCGCCGCTGAGGACGTGCAGGAGCGTCGATTTACCGCGGCCGTTCTCGCCGACGATCGCTACACGCGAGGTGGCCGTGATCGTGAGGTCAACGTGGTTGAGGACGGGGGTGGCTCCGCGCATCACAGAGACGTCGGACGCGATGAGCTGCGCGCGATGGCGCGCGGGTAGAGGGGTGTTGAGGGAGAGCATTCGTATCCTTCGGAACGACGCACCGCACGGCTGAGAGGCGTGCGAGGGTGCATAAGGTGACGGCGACCCGTGCAGGGTCGAGAACGAGCGGCCGCCGCAGGCTCGGATGACTCAACGAGCGCGGTAGGCCTTTACTCAGCCGTCACAGGAAGTACAAATGCACGTTTCAAGGGTAGGCGCGATCCGCGCCGCTCTGCAACAGCGCGCGACCTTGTAGGTTTCCGCAATCGCTCGAAACTGATCGATTCCGGCACGGCCGCGAGCTGCACCGCGGCGACGTCGACACGCCGTGCCGAAACCCTGTGCCGAAACCCTCTTGTGCCGAAACATTCCATAGACCGTTTTCGGGAAAACCGGTAGACTGGTAGGACGACGAAGGGAGCCCATCGTGGCTGAGGCATTCACGGTCGAGCAGGAGTGGCCGGAGCTGTTCGCGCAGCTCGACGCGACGCAGCGCGACAGCGTGCGCCAGGCCCTCGCCGCCGGATGGCACGAGGGGTTCACCCCGACCCGCGAGGACGTCGAGAACGTGACCGACTACACCCGCGGGGCGATCGACCTCGCGGAGTACCGTCGACGCGGCCACGCTGCCGCTCGCCGCGCTGCCGGCGTCGTCGGCGCCGGCCGCTGACGTGGCATCCCAGTTCGATAGCTGGGAGTCGTACTTCTACCCCGACACGATCGACCCGCTGACGGGGATCGGGACGCTGCGCAACCTCTACGACGAGCGCGACGCACGGGTGCTGTCTCGGATGGAGTACACCGACACCACCGTGCGCGCCGTGCAGCTCGGTAACGGCGAGGTCGACGTGCCGCGCACGTTCGACGGGGAGCACCTACGCGCGATCCACCGGCACCTGTTCCAGGACGTCTACGAATGGGCGGGGGAGTACCGCACCGTGGAAATGTCGAAGGGTCCAGGGCGCGGCTTCGGTGAGGTCAAGACGGGCGAGGTCGACCGGTATCTGTCGGACGCCCGCCAGCTCGTGACGTCGACCGACTGGGCCAAGATCAGCCGCAACGATTTCGTGGCCACGGCCTCGACCGTGTTCGCCTACGTCAACCAGGCGCACCCGTTCCGCGAGGGCAACGGCCGCACGTCGAAGGTGTTCATGGCCCACGTGGCCGAGCAGTCGCCGTATCGGTTCGACTTCGCTCGCGTGAGCCCGGAGCAGTGGAACGCGGGATCGGCCATGAGCCGACCCGACATGTTCGCCTACGCTCCCGAGCCGGCCTCTCTCGTCCCGGTGTTCGCCGCGGTGACCGTCGAGCGCACCGCACCGCCGGCCGCCCCTGACAGGGCCGCTCAGGCACGCTCAGCGCTCAGCGCGTCCTATCCCCGTCCCGCGTCCGAGGCGACGAAGCAGACACCGCAGCAGGGCACACAGGCCCGGCCGCCGAGTGCCGGCTACCGCG
>JBDIAP010000227.1:0-4645 GCA_039812485.1 Kineosphaera sp. | reverse complement strand
CAGAAGGCACGGACTAGCGGACCGGATCTGTCCGCAGGAGCTCGGAGCATGAGGGCGTTCCCACGCACCTCATGCCAGACCAGGAGCATCCCTCATGAGCGAACGCGACACCCTCATCGAAACCCTCGACCGCCACCGCGAGTTCCTGCTGTTCACGGCGCAGGGGCTGACCGACGAACAGGCCCGCACCCGCAGCACCGTCAGCCAGCTGACGATCGCGTCCCTGCTGAAGCACGTCGCCGACGGCGAGGAGCAGTGGATGCAGTTTGCCGTGCAGGGCGCGGACGCCTTCGGGACGACCGGCCCCTACGACCCCGACGTCGACTGGGACGCCGTCACGGCCGAGGCCCGGACCAACGACGGCGACTGGACCGGCAGCGAGTGGGAGGACGACCGCTTCACGGTCACCGACGACCAGACCCTCGACCTGCTGCGCGCCCGCCTCGCCGAGGTCGCCGCGACGACCAACCGCATCCTGCGCGAGGCAGACCTCGATGCCGAGCACGCCCTGCCGGCGGCGCCCTGGTTCGAGCCCGGCGCCAGCTGGTCGGTGCGCCGCGTGGCGCTCCACATCCTCGCCGAGATCAGCCAGCACGCCGGCCACGCCGACCTCATCCGCGAGGCCATCGACGGGCAGCACACGATGGGCTGACCAACCGGCCTGACGTGATCTGGCCGACCTGACCTGACCTGGCCTGACCGACCTGACCTGACCTGACCCGACGAGCACACGCGCGCGAGGCCGTGCCGCCGGCGGAGCCGCACCCTCGCAGCTGCCGACGAGCGTGTGTCAGGGTGACGGCGTGACCCAGCCTCCGATCGGCGACTACGCGCTGCTCACCGACCGCCAGACCGCGGCGCTCGTCGCGCACGGGTCGATCGACTGGCTGTGCGTGCCGCGCTTCGACTCGCCGGCGGTGTTCGCTCGGCTGCTCGGGGACCGCGGCAACGGTTTCTGGCGGGTCGCGCCGGCGGCGGACCACGGCAGCGAGGGCGAGCCCCGCGAGACCGGGCGGCGTTATCGCGATGGCAGCTTCGTGCTCGACACCGACTGGGCGACCCCCTCCGGCACGGCGACGACGACGGACTTCCTCGCCCACAACACCGGTGATCTGGCCTCGGTGAGCGCGACCGCCATCCGGCAGGTGCGCTGCACGGGCGGCACCGTCGAGGTCGACGTCGAGCTCGTCATGCGCTTCGACTACGGCCGCGTCGTGCCCTGGGTGCGGCGGCGGGACGACCCCGACGGAGCGCCGACGCTGCAGGCCATCGCCGGGGCACACTCCCTGACGCTGCACGGGCCGGCGCTGACCGGGTCGGATCGGGCGCACCGAGGGCGGTTCCGGCTCGCGGCGGGCGAGAGCCTCACGTGGACGCTGACCTGGCAGCCGTCGCACCTGCCGCCCGCGCGGGCGGTCGACGCCGAGGTCGAGCTCGCGCGGGTGCTCGACGACTGGGGGACGTGGCGCAGGGCCGTGCCGTGTCGCGGGCCCTACGCGGGGCCCATCGCCGACTCGCTCGCCGTGCTGCGGGCGCTGACCCTGCACCGCACCGGCGGCATCGTCGCCGCGGCCACGACCTCTCTACCGGAGCAGGTCGGGGGCAAGCGCAACTGGGACTACCGCTACACGTGGCTGCGCGATTCCGCCTTCACCATCCAGGTGCTCGCCAGGCACGGGCACCATCACGCGGCCCTCCACTGGCGCGATTGGCTGCTGCGCGCCATCGCCGGCGACCCCGAGGACCTGCAGATCATGTATGGCGTGGCAGGCGCCCGGCATCTGCCGGAGTCGACGCTCGATCACCTTGCCGGCTACCGCGATTCGAGGCCCGTGCGGCTCGGCAACGGCGCCTACACGCAGTATCAGGCCGACGTCGTCGGCGAGGTCCTGATGGCGCTCGCCGACCTGCGCGACGGCGGGCACACCGACGACCGGTTCTCGTGGCAGCTACAGGTGCACCTGTTGAGATTGCTGGAAAGTCGGCTCGACGTGCCCGACCGGGGCATCTGGGAGGTGCGCGGCGAGCCGCACCGCTTCACCCATGGCCGGGTGCTCATGTGGGCGGCCTTCGACCGCGGCGTGCAGGCCGTCGAGCGACACGGACTGCCCGGCCCGGTCGAGCGGTGGCGGCGCATTCGCGACGACCTGCGGGAGCAGGTGTGGCGGCACGGCGTGCGCGACGGCGCCTTCGTGCAACACGACGAGACCGATGCCGTCGACGCCGCGCTGCTACAGATCCCCCAGACCGGCTTCGTCGCCGCCGACTCCGACGTCATGCTGGCCACCGTCGCGCGCATCGAGCGCGACCTGGTCGACGCCCACGGGTTCGTGCGCCGCTACGCGACCGATGGCAGCGACGGCGTCGCCGGCACCGAGGGGGCGTTCCTCATGTGCACGTTCTGGCTCGTGGAGCAGTACGCGCGCTCCGGGCGCCGCGACGAGGCCACGGACCTCATGGAGCGGCTGCTCGCCGTGCGCACCGACCTCGGCCTGCTCGCCGAGGAATACGACGCGCAGACCGGCGAACTGCTCGGCAACTTCCCGCAGGCGTTCAGCCACCTCGCGCTCATCCGTGCCGCCGAGGCGCTGTCGACGCGCGCCGACGCGCCACCGGAGGACCGCGCGCGTCCGACCTGACGCGCGCCGATGTCACCCCTGGGCGAGCACCCGGCTGCCGGCCCCGAGCGCGAGAGGCGGCGCGACCGTCCGTCACGGGTGACCACGGCGAGGGTGACGTCGTGCGGTCGAGGCGATGAGCCCGTCGTCGATCGCGCCCCCGCCTCCCCCGACGACCGGCCTGCGTGAGGCCGGCCTTTTCGGGTCCCCTCGGCGACGCGTCGGCGCGGGTCCAACTCCTGTCGGCGGGTCGGCCACCGCCCCCACCTCCTGCGGCACCGGCGCCGGGTGGCCCGATCGGCGGGGCGTGCCACGATGAGCCATGGCGACGTATGCGGTGAACGACGACGCGGTGGCGCACGCGCGGCGGCTCATCGACAGCAGGCAGTACGTGCTCGACAGCGACTGGGGCGAGGCCCAACCCGACGCGGCGGCCCAGAACGCCTACCTCGAGCGGCACGGCTGGCCCGACTACGCGCAGTGGCATCTCGGGCTGACGCAGGGCGCGAACGACGAGACCAAGGCCCGCTACGCCTTCGTCTACGGCGACTTCCGGAGGGTCCACCGCTCGGGACTCATCGCCTGCGTCTATCGCGCCGCCGAGTGGCGGCACAAGGCGGTCGAGCGCGCCGCCCACGACCTGCTCCAGCAGCTCGATGGCGTCGCCGGGATCGAGTGACCTCGCCGCGCCGACCGCGAGGAGTGCCGACCACGAGGAGTGCCGACCACGCGGAATCACGCGTAGCGGGTGGCGACTCCGGTCGGCGCCCAGCGCTCGAGGTCGGCCAGTTGGCCGGTCAGCTTGGCACGGATCCGGTCGATCGCCTCGGGGCCGAGCGGCAGGCGCAGCGGCGTCGTGGGATCGGCCACGGCAGCGACGATGATCGCGGCCGCGGAGGTCGCGTAGGCCGAGTGGCCAGGGTTGGCGACGACCCCGCCGACCGAGGACATCTGCACGATCGTGCCGCTGCGCTGCGCCCGCATGATCGGCAGCACCGCGCGCGTCACCCGCATGGCCCCCAGCAGATTGACCGACAGCACGCGCTGGATCTCTGCCGCGGACAGCTCTTCCAGAGCCCCGACCAGTCCGTGACCGGCGTTGTTGACGAGCACGTCGATGCGGCCGAAGCGCTCGCGCACGGCGTCGACCGCGGCCCCGACGCTGTCATCGGAGGTGACGTCCAGCGGATGGGCGAACAGTCGGTCCGCACACTCGGCGTCGGGCGCCGCGAGCGTCTGCGGGCGACGAGCCGTGGCCGCGACCCGCGCGCCGGAGGCCAGTGCCGCCTGCGTCAGGGCGGCGCCGAAGCCGGTGTTTGCGCCGGTGATGGCTACACCATGTGTGCCGCCAAGCGTCCCGGGTCTGTCGTCATGCGTCCAGATGTATCTTGAGACTCAAGGTTAATCAAGAGAGGCCGGCACCATGACTCGACCAGAGACCGATTCGTTCGGAAGCGAGCTGCCGGAGTGGCTCCGAGCGATCCCGGGGCCCGTCGATCCCGCCACCGAGGGGGTGCGGCAACGGATCGGGCGCATCTCGCGGCAGTTCGAGCGAATTCTTGCCACGGTGGCGGCCGAGCACGACCTCAGCGTGGGCGATTGGGAGGCACTGTCGGCCCTGGCTCGATCCGACGACGGCGCCTCCGGGGTCACTCCGGGGCGCATCGGCGCGATCCTCGGGCTGACCTCCGGCACCGTGAGCGTGCGCATCGACCGGCTCGTGCGCGCCGGCCTGCTGGCGCACGTCGAGGGCGACGACGGCCGGGCCCGGCCGGTGCGCCTGACCACCGCCGGACGGGCAGCCTGGGGTGCGGCCACCCTGACCCGCACCGACACCGAGGCCCGCCTCATCGGCGACGCCCTCAGCTCCGCCGAGGTGGATCGGCTCAACATCCTCCTCGGCCGACTGCTGGCGCGGCTCGACGCCGAATACGGACCCGCCCCCCGGCACGACATGACGCGAGGTCGACGGTCCGGCCGGGGCTGAGGCCTGACGTCTCACCGCCGGTGGCCCGACGCGCACCCGG
>JBDIAP010000226.1:0-4650 GCA_039812485.1 Kineosphaera sp. | reverse complement strand
CGACGGCACGACCGGCGCGCTGAACCGCCACCCCGAACGCGGCAGCACCGATCGTGCCGACCTCGACGCGCTGCTGGACTCGCAGTGGTACGGGACCCTGTCGACGGTGACCCCGCACGGCTCGCCATGGGCCGTGCCGATGCTCTACGCCCGCGACGGCGACCGGGTGCTGCTGCACGGCTCCACGGGAGCGGGCGCCCTGCGGGCCGTGGCCGCGGGCGCGCCGGCCGTGTTGACGGTCATGAGCGCTCAGGCCCTGGTCGTCGGGCACACGACGTTCGAGTCGTCGCTCAACTACCGGTCCGCGACCGTGCGCGGCATCATGCGCCGGGCCACAGGCTCGGAGCAGGCGGAGGCGCTGGACCGGTTCTCCGAGGCGCTCCTGCCCGGCCGCACCCGCGAGGTGCGCGCGATGACGCGCAAGGAGCTCGCGGCGACCGCGGTGTCCGTGCTCGACATCACCGCCGGGCAGTGGCTCTACAAGGCCCGCGACGGGTGGCCGGGCGATGCTGCCGAGTCGGGCAGCGTCGACCACCCGAGCTGGGCGGGCATCGTGCCGGTGCACACCGTCTACGGGGAGCCGGTGCCGGCGCCCTGGGTCACACTCGAGATGCCCGAATCGGTGCGCCGGCTCGTGGCCGGAGCGCCGCCCCGGATCCAGTGACCGTCGTCACATCAGAAAAAAACCTGTTCGGGGTGTAACGAACCCGCCCCCTGCGGCGATGACGCCACTGAACGCGGCGCTACTCGAACCCCCGAGCGAGTAGCGCCGCGTTCTTCCATTCCCCTTGTCATTCCCCGCGCCTCACCCCTGACGAGGTGCCGACCGGCGCCGCGCGGATGAGCCTTGTCGGCGGTAGGCGATACCGTATGGCCCATGACAGCGCCCCTAGGTCGAGTGCTGACCGCGATGGTCACGCCGATGACGCCCGACGGTTCCGTCGACCTCGACGCCACCGCCCGACTGGCCACCTACCTCGTCGAGGCGGGCAACGACGGCCTCGTCGTCAACGGCACGACCGGGGAGTCGGCGACGACCACCGACGCCGAGAAGGTGCGCATCGTCCAGGCCGTCGTCGAGGCCGTGGGGTCGCGGGCGCGCGTCATCGCGGGAGTCGGCACCAACGACACGGCGCACACGATCGAGCTGGCCCGGCAGGCGCACGGCGCCGGGGCCGATGCCCTGCTCGTCGTCACCCCCTACTACAACAAGCCGCCCCAGGAGGGGCTGCTGGCGCACTTCACGGCCGTGGCCGACGCCACGCCGCTGCCCAACGTGCTCTACGACATCCCCGGCCGGTCCGGGGTGCCGATCGCGACCGACACGCTGATCCGCCTGGGGGCGCACCCGCGGATCGTGGCGGTCAAGGACGCGAAGGCCGACTTCTGGGGGGCCACGAAGGTGCTGGCACAGACCGACCTGATCTGGTATTCGGGCAACGACGCCGACAACCTGCTCCACCTGGCCAACGGCGCCAGCGGGTTCGTCGGGGTCACGAGTCACGTCGCCGCCCGGCAGTACGGCGCGATGATCGCCGCCTGGGAGGCGGGGGACACCGCCGGCGCGCGCGCGATCCACGTCGACCTCGTGCCGGTCGTCGACGCCGTCATGAACATCACGCAAGGAGCCATCATGTCCAAGGCCGCCCTCGTCGAGCTCGGCGTGCTCGAGCACCTCGCTGTGCGTCTGCCGCTCATCGAGGCCACCCCTGAGCAACGCGCGCTCCTGGCCGCCGGCATGCAGGCCAGCGGCATCGGCGCGACCTCGCCGGTGGCCGCCCGATGAGCCACCCCCATCCCGAGCTCACCGCGCCGCCGCCGCTGCCCCCCGGGGCCGTGCGGGTCGTGCCGCTGGGCGGCCTCGGCGAGGTCGGCCGCAACATGACGGTCATCGAGCACGCCGGCAGGCTGCTCGTCATCGACTGCGGCGTGCTCTTCCCCGAAGACCACCACCCAGGTGTCGACCTCATCCTGCCCGACTTCAGCTACATCGCCGATCGGCTGGACGACATCGAGGCGATCGTGCTCACGCACGGTCACGAGGACCACATCGGAGCGGTCCCCTACCTGCTGCGGCTCAAGCCCGACATCCCGCTCGTCGGCTCGACCCTGACGCTGGCCCTCGTCGAGGCCAAGCTCAAGGAGCACCGCATCAAGCCCTACACGCTCGCGGTCACCGAGGGGCAGCGGGAGCGCCTCGGGGTCTTCGACTGCGAGTTCGTCGCGGTCAACCACTCGATCCCCGACGCGCTCGCGGTGGCGGTGCGCACCGACGGCGGGCTCATCCTGCACACCGGCGACTTCAAGATGGACCAGTTGCCGCTCGACAAGCGGCTCACCGACCTGCGCGCCTTCGCCCGGCTGGGGGAGGAGGGGGTCGACCTCTTCCTCACCGACTCCACGAATGCCGAGGTCCCCGGCTTCACGACTCCGGAGAAGGACATCTTCCCCGCGATCGAGCGGGTCTTCGCCAAGGCGCAGCGCCGGATCATCGTGGCGTGCTTCTCCTCGCACGTGCACCGTGTGCAGCAGGTGCTCGACGCGGCGGCCGAATACGGGCGCAAGGTCGCGATCGTGGGCCGCTCGATGGTGCGCAACATGGGCATCGCCGAGGAACTGGGCTACCTCAAGGTGCCGCAGGGCGTCGTCGTCGACTTCAAGAAGCTCGACGACGTGCCCGAGGACCAGCAGGTGCTCATCTGCACCGGTTCCCAGGGTGAGCCGATGGCGGCGCTGTCGCGCATGGCCAACCGCGACCACAAGATCGAGGTCGGCGAGGGCGACACGATCGTGCTGGCCAGCTCGCTCATCCCGGGCAACGAGAACGCGGTCTACCGGGTCATCAACGGGCTCATGCGCCTCGGCGCCGACGTCGTGCACAAGGGCAACGCCCGGGTGCACGTGTCGGGGCACGCCAGCGCCGGCGAGTTGCTCTACTGCTACAACATCGTGCGCCCCACCAACGTCATGCCCGTGCACGGCGAGTGGCGCCACCTCGTGGCCAACGGCAAGCTCGCCGAGCTCACGGGGGTGCCGCACGACCGGGTCATGCTGGCCGAGGACGGCGTCGTGGTCGACCTCGTCGACGGCATCGCCCGCATCGCCGGCGCCGTCGAGTGCGGCTACGTGTATGTCGACGGGTCCTCGGTGGGCGGCACCGACGAGGCGCTGCTCAAGGACCGCCGCATCCTGCGCGACGAGGGCTTCGTGACGGTCATCGTGGTCGTCGACTCCTCGACGGGCAAGATCGCCTCGGGGCCGGAGGTGCTGACCCGCGGGTTCGCGGAGGACGACGCGCTGCCGGAGGCCGTGGTGCCGCGCATCACCGAGGCCATCGAAGAAGCCACGGCCCGCGGTGTCACCGACTCCTACCAGCTGCAGCAGATCGTGCGTCGCACGGTCGGCAGCTACGTGGGCGGCAAGCTGCGGCGGCGTCCGATGATCATCCCGGTCGTCATCGAGGCCTGAGGGCCAGGCCCGAAGCCCGCCCGGAGCGGAGTCGAGGATGGCCGACCGGGGTTGCGGCGAAGGCGATCGCGGCGTTCCCGGCGGAGTCGGAGGCGCGCCCTGTGCCGGCGGGCGGCACGCCGGGTGACCTCCCCGGACGGGTGTCCCTGCTGACCTAGGCTGCCAAGGTGGCCACACGTAACTCCCATTCGCCGCGCGCCTCGGGCTCTCGTGCTAGCGGGGCAGCGGGCGGCAAGTCGTCGCGCCCCCGGGGTGCTCGTCCCACGGGCCGCGGGGGGTCCGGCGGGAGTCGTGCGGCCCGGCCGAAGGGCGGCGGGCTGCCGCTGCCCGTCCGAGCAGTCCGTGGCACGTGGATGGGGGTGGCGAGCGTGGCCGGTGGCGCCGTGCGCAGAGTCGGCCGCAGCGTCGACCAACTCGAGCCCGAACATCGTCGCGACGGGTTGGGGCTGTTGCTCCTGGCGCTGGCGGTCGTCGTGGCGACCCGTGAGTGGTGGGGCCTGAGCGGCGCCGCCGGTCAGGTCATCCACACGGTCGCGGCGGGCACCTTCGGGCGGGCCGCGCTCGTGCTGCCGCTGGTGTTGCTGGCGTTCGGGGTGCGGCTCATGCGGCGCCCGGACGACGACCGAGGCACGAACCGGCTCATGATCGGCACGGTCGTGCTGGGCCTGTCGGTGTGCGGTGTGCTGCACATCGTCGCGGGCGCCCCCACGATGAGCGACGGTCTGGTGTCGTTCCGCGACGGGGGCGGCATGATCGGCTATCTCGCGGCGGCGCCGCTCGTCGCGGGGCTGCGCACGGTGGGCGCGGTCCCGATCCTCGTGATCCTCGGATTCTTCGGCGTGCTCGTCATCACGGCGACGCCGGTGCATCGCATCCCCGACCGGTTGCGTGAACTCGGTGAGCATCTCTTCGGGCCGGTGCCGCCTCGTGACGAGGCGCGCGCCGCGACGGGCTCGCCGGTGCGTTCGCGGCGGGGTCGCAGGCTGGGCCCGGACGGCGAGCCGCTGGATGGGGACGAGGCGTTCGAGCAGGCCGCCCAGGTGCACCCCAACCGCGGTAGCAGGGCCGGTCGCCTCCTGCGCGGCGCGCGCCCCACGGGCCCGGCAACCCCCGATCATCCCGCCGCGTCGCGCGCCGAGCCCGACGCGACGGGCCTGCGGCGCCGGGCGACCGACGCGGCCT
>JBDIAP010000225.1:0-4654 GCA_039812485.1 Kineosphaera sp. | reverse complement strand
CGCGGATGAGCAGCGCGCGCCCGCCGGCCCCGGCGCTGCGGGACGCGAGCGCCGCACCCACCGCCGGATCGAGTCGCGAGCCGGTGAACGCGTCGCGCCCCCACGGCCCGGGCTGCTCGAGCGCGACCCAGAACCGCGCGACCGCGGCGCTGCCCCACGCGGGCAGGTCGCCGGCGTCCCAGGCGACCGAGCAGGCGACGTCGGACGAGGTCATCGGCCTACCGTAGCCAGCGGGTCAGCGCTGCGCGCGGCCGGCCGGTCGACGGTCCGAGCGCCGCGCGTCCGCGAGGTGCTGGGCGATGTGCCGGGAAAGTCACGACCGGGACACGTTTGCCGCGTCCACCCAGAAGTCTGTGGACGATCGTCCGAGGTCGCGTCACAGTAACGGCATGACCGCATCAGACCACGCATCGGTGGGCTCCTGCGAGGAGGGGCGGGGCGGGGAGCCCGGCCTCGTCCGCCGGATCGGCCCGGGGCTCCTGCTCCTCTTCATCGTCGGCGACATCCTCGGCACGGGTGTCTATGCGCTCACCGGCAAGGTCGCCAAGGAGGTCGGCGGCGCGGTGTGGCTGCCGTTCCTCTGTGCGTTCATCGTCGCCATGCTCACGGCGTTCAGCTATCTGGAGCTCGTCACGAAGTACCCGAAGGCCGGCGGCGCCGCCGTCTACACCCACCGGGCCTTCAACGTGCACTTCATCACCTTCCTCGTCGCCTTCACCGTCATGTGTTCGGGCCTGACGTCGGCCTCGAGCGCGTCGAAGGCGTTCGCGGGCAACCTCGCCGCCGTCGTCGGGTGGCAGAAGGCGGGCATCGCCACGCTCATCGTCGCGCTGCTCTTCATGCTGGCGATCGCGTGCGTCAACTTCCGCGGGGTCGCCGAGAGCGTCAAGCTCAACGTCGTGCTCACGCTCGTCGAGCTGACCGGCCTGCTGCTCATCATCGGCATCGGCGCGTTCGCCCTCATGAGCGGCAAGGGCGACACCTCGCGCCTGACGCAGATCAACATCCCCGAGGGCGAGACGGCGTTCGCGGCCGTCACCGCCGCGACCGCGCTCGCGTTCTTCGCGATGGTCGGCTTCGAGGACTCCGTCAACATGGCGGAGGAGACCAAGGATCCGGTGCGGATCTTCCCCAAGATCATGATCATCGGCCTGACCATCACCGGCGTCATCTACGTGCTCGTGGCGATCTCGTCGGTCTCGCTCGTGGCCCCCAACGAACTCGGTGAGGGCGAGGCGCCGCTGCTCAAGGTCGTCGCCGCCGGCGCGCCGGCGTTCCCCGTCGGGATCTTCGCGTTCATCACGATGTTCGCGGTCGCCAACTCCGCGCTCATCAACATGCTCATGGCCTCGCGGCTGCTCTACGGCATGGCGCACGAGGAGGTGCTGCCCAAGCCGCTCGGCAAGGTGCACGCCGGGCGCCGCACCCCCTACGTGGCGATCATCTTCACGACCCTCATCGCGTTCGGCCTCATCTGGTTCGCCGACCTGACGACCCTCGGTGGCACGACCGCGTTCCTGCTGCTGTGCGTCTTCACGATCGTCAACATCGCGGTGCTCGTGCTGCGCAAGGACACGGTCGACCACCACCACTTCAAGTCGCCGACGATCGTGTCGGTGGCCGGTGCGGTGCTGTGTCTCTATCTGGCGAGCCCGCTGTCGGGCCGCGACTCCAAGGACTACGTCGTCGGCGGAGTGCTGCTCGTCATCGGCATCGTCCTGTGGGCGCTCACGTGGTTCGTCAACCGGGCGATCTACTCCAAGCCGACGTATGCGAAGCACCCCGAGGCCCTCGGAGGGCACGTCGACGACGACGTGCAGTAGGCCTGCGCTGCCACTGGTTCTGCGCCGGACAGTTCTGCCCGGCGACGCGTGACGGGCCGGTTCCCTTCGGGGAGCCGGCCCGTCCGCGTGGCCGCCGCCGTCATGCGTGAGTCAGGCTCCCGGGCCCGACTCGGCGATGCGGCGCACGGCCGCCACCAGCGCGTCGGCCTCCTCGATCGTGTTGTAAAAGGCGAACGAGGGCCGCACCGTCGTCTCCACACCGAGCCGGCGCAGGATCGGCTGCGCGCAGTGGTGCCCGGCGCGCACCGCGATGCCCTCGGCGTCGAGCCGCGCGCCGACCTCGGCGGTGTCGTGCCCGTCGAGCACGAACGAGATGACGCTCGCCCGGCGGGTGGGACGCCCGACGAGCCGGACGCCGGGGACGGCCGCGAGCCGCGGCACGGCGTGCTCGACGAGCCGGTGCTCCCACGCGGCGATCCGCGCGAGCCCGACGTCCTCGACGTAGCGCAGAGCGGTCGCCAGGCCCGCGGCGTCGGCGATGTTGCCGGTCCCGGCCTCGTACTTCGCCGGGGGCGGCTGGTAGCGCGACTGCTCGAGCGTGACGTCGGCGATCATGTTGCCGCCGCCCTGCCACGCCGGGGTCTCCTCCCACACCCGCTCCGAGACGTAGAGCGCGCCGATCCCGGTCGGCCCGAACACCTTGTGCCCCGAGAACACGAGGAAGTCGGCCCCGAGCGCGGCGACGTCGGTCGGCAGGTGCGCCACCGACTGCGCCGCGTCGACGAGCACCCGCGCGCCCGCCGCCCGCCCGAGCGCCACGATCTGCTCGATGGGGGTCACCGTGCCGAGCGCGTTGGAGACCGTCGTCGCCGCGGTGGCGCGACGGCTGTCGCGTCGTGGGGAGTCACGACGGGACGTCCGTGGCGGGGTGCGTCGGTGGCGCACGGCGAGCGGGCGGGGGAGCGACGGGGCGGGAGCTGATCCTGCGTCGCGGCAGAGAGTGCGCGTCGCGATGGAGGGCGCTAGTCGAGAGAGAGGGCTCGTCGCGACAGAGCGCTCATCGCGACAGAGTGCGCTGCTGACGTGCGCGAGGTCGACGTGACGGCGCCGCGTGCCGACGAACCGACGCCGAGAATGGAGAGTCACTGGCTTATGCTTTCCATAACCAGAGAGGATGTCACGGAACCTATCGGCGCCGATCGTCGAGGGTCAGACTCCCCACACCCGATCTCTGCGCATCGTCGCTGCCCACGCGGCCCGGCCGTTGAGCTGGCAGGATCTGCGCATGACGACCCCCACCTACGTCCTCGCGATCGACCAGGGCACGACCAGCTCGCGCGCCATCGTCTTCGACCACGGTGGCAACCCCATCTCGACGGGTCAGATCGAGCACGAGCAGATCTTCCCGCGGGCCGGGTGGGTCGAGCACGACCCCCTGGAGATCTGGAAGAACGTGCGGCAGGCGGTCGGGTCGGCCCTGACCAGCGCCGACATCAGCCGCGACCAGATCGAGGCGGTCGGCATCACCAACCAGCGTGAAACCGCGGTCGTGTGGGACAAGACGACCGGCAAGCCCGTGCACCACGCGATCGTCTGGCAGGACACCCGCACCCAGAAGATCTGCGACCGGCTCGCGCAGGACGGCGGGGTCGACCGCTACAAGGAGCGCGTCGGGCTGCCGCTGGCGACGTATTTCGCCGGGCCGAAGGTCGCCTGGATCCTCGACAACGTCAAGGGGGCCCGCGCCCAGGCCGAGAAGGGCGACCTGCTCTTCGGCACGACCGACAGCTGGGTGCTGTGGAACATGACCGGCGGGACCAAGGGCGGCGTGCACGCCACCGACGTCACCAACGCCTCCCGCACGATGCTCATGAACCTCGACACCCTCGACTGGAACGAGGACATCTGCTCCGACATGGGCATCCCGATGTCGATGCTGCCGCAGATCACGTCCTCCTCCCAGGTCTACGGCGAGAGCCGCGCGCAGGGCGTGCTCGCCGGGCGGCCGATCGCGGGGATCCTCGGCGACCAGCAGGCGGCGATGTTCGGCCAGGCATGCTTCCAGCGCGGCCTCGGCAAGAACACGTACGGCACCGGCAGCTTCATTCTCATCAACACCGGACGGGAGGCGGTCCGCTCCGAGCACGGGCTGCTGACGACCGTCGCCTATCAGGTCGGCAGCCGCGACGCCGTCTACGCGCTCGAGGGATCGATCGCGGTGACGGGCTCGCTCGTGCAGTGGATCCGCGACAACCTCGGCATCATCAAGGACGCCGCCGAGATCGAGACGCTCGCGCTGTCGGTCGCCGACAACGGCGGTGCGTATTTCGTGCCGGCGTTCTCGGGGTTGTTCGCGCCGCACTGGCGCCCCGACGCCCGCGGCGCCCTCGTCGGCCTGACCCGCTACGTCAACAAGGGCCACCTGGCCCGGGCCGTCCTGGAGGCGACCGCCTTCCAGACCGCCGACGTCGTCGAGGCGATGAACGCCGACTCCAACACCGAGCTGCGCGAGCTCAAGGTCGACGGCGGCATGACCGCCAACGAGACGCTCATGCAGTTCCAGGCCGATCTGCTCGGCGTCGACGTCGTGCGCCCGAAGGTCACCGAGACGACCGCGCTCGGGGCCGCCTACGCCGCGGGGATCGCGGTCGGCTTCTGGGACGGGCAGAAGGACGTCGAGAAGAACTGGAAGGAGGGCGCGCGCTGGCGGCCGCGCATGAAGCCCGCCGAGCGCGACCGCCTGCTGCGCAACTGGAGGAAGGCCGTCACCAAGACCCTGGACTGGGTCGACGACGACGTCCTGTAGGGCGGTGTCCTGTACGGCGGTGTCCTGTACGGCGGTGTCCTGTACGGCGGTGTCCTGTACGGCG
>JBDIAP010000224.1:0-4655 GCA_039812485.1 Kineosphaera sp. | reverse complement strand
TCTCGGGCCCGTCGTTCTAGAGATATTGGCCCGTCGGCCCGCCGTCGCCCGGCCGCGGGCCGAGCGGCCCACCCGGTTGCCCGGGGGGCTGACCCGCGCCGGCCGGAGGCACGATCGAGCCCGGCAGCGCCCGACGCATCTGGTTGAGCTGCTGCTGGGCGGCCATCTGCTGGGCGAAGAGCGCGGCCTGGATGCCGTGGAAGAGTCCCTCGAGCCAGCCGACGAGCTGGGCCTGGGCGATGCGCAGCTCCGCGTCCGACGGGGCGTCCTCGCTGAACGGCAGGCTGATCCGCTCCAGCTCCTCGACGAGCTCGGGGGCCAGGCCGTCCTCGAGCTCGGTGATCGAGCGGCGGTGCACCTCCGCGAGCCGGGCGCGGCCCTTCTCGTCGAGCGGGGCGCTGCGCACCTCCTCGAGGAGCTGCTTGACCATCGAGCCGATCCGCATGACCTTGGCGGGCTGCTCGACGAGGTCGGCCGGCCCTTTGTCCTCGCCGTGCGGGTCGTGCACGCCCATCCCGTCGCCGGTGAGCACGACGACGCGTTCGGTGTCGTCGGTCCGCTCCTGGGCCGGCGTCTGCTCCGACCCCTGCGGCCCGGTGCGGTCGTCGGCTGCCGCATCGTGGTGCTCCGGCGTGGGTCGGTCCTCGGGCGTCGGTCGTTGCGTCGGCTCGCTCATCGCCCCATCCTGCCTGCTCGCGCCCTCGGTCGGGCACCCACGGGTGCTGCGGCGCCCGGGTGGCGCGCGCCCGGCCCGGTGCGCCGCCGGTGCGCGGCAGGTGCGCGTGGGTCGGGTGCCGCTCGGGCTACCGCCAGGGACGGGTGGACGCGACAATCGAGGCCATGAGCGAGTCCCCACCTGCCTCGGAGCGCGCCGACGCGCCTGGCCTGCGGCTGCACGACATTGCGCCGCTGAGCCGATTTCGCCGGATCGTCGCGCTCACCGGCGCAGGCATCAGCGCGGCCGCGGGGCTCGGCACGTTCCGGGGTGCCGGGGGTTTGTGGACCGTCAACCCCGACGTCGAGGAGGCCATGCATGCCCACGGCCTGCCCGGCAACGTGCCCGCGCTCTGGGACGTCTGGGGCGGCATCCGTCGCAAGGCGATCGCCGCCGGACCCTCGCCGGCCCACCTCGCCCTGGCGCGCGCGGGCGTGCAGGTCATCACCCAGAACATCGACGGCCTGCACCAGGACGCCGGTTCGACGGGCGTGCTCGAGCTGCACGGCTCCGCGGCGCGCGCCGTCTGCCTCGACCCGGCGTGCGGACACCGGGCCGCCAGTGACTTCTCGGGGCCGACGCCGCCGCCGGGCGCGGTGCCGCGCTGCCCGGCCTGCGGGGGGCGGCTCCGCCCGGACGTCGTGCTCTTCGGCGAGCCCCTCGACCCGCAGGTGTGGCATGCCGCCGAGGACGCCGTGCGCGCGGCCGATCTCGTGCTCGCCGTCGGCACCTCCTCGTTCGTCACGCCCGCGAAGTGGCTCGTGCCGATGGCGGCCGAGCTCGGCACGCTGTGCATCGACCTCAACATCGACGATTCCGTGCCCTGGGACGACCCGTTCGACGCGCATGTGCTCGGCGATTGCCAGGAGACCCTGCCGGCGTGGGTCGACGCGGCGCTCGGACACCCGCGCGAGGGCCGGCGTCACGGGTCGTGAGGCCATCACGTCGTACATCACCCGGCCCGGCACGCGCCGCCCTCCCGATCGCTGCAGGTGGGAGCTCTGGGACAACTCTCGAGTGCGGGTTGATGTACGACGTTGGGGCCTCTGACAGCCGGTCTCGGCGCGACGGCCTCCTATCGTGGGGCCATGTCGTCGACGCCGCCGCCCCCCGCCGAGCGTGTCCACCGTGCCGCCGAGCCGGACCGACCCCAGCGGCACGGCGCCGCGTCGCCGGCGGCGCGCACGTCGCCGCCCGGTCCCGACGAGCACGCCGACCGGCTCGGCGCCTTCATCGACGCCTCGCCCTCGCCGTTCCACGCGGTGCAGACCGCGCTGGGCCGACTCACCGACGCCGGCTATCAGCTGCTCGCGGAGACCCAGCCCTGGCCGTCGGCGCCAGGCAGATATGTCGTGTGCCGCGAGGGCACGCTCGCGGCCTGGGACACGCTCGCCTCGCCCGCCACCGCGCACACGGGCTTTCGGGTGCTCGGCGGGCACACCGACTCCCCGAACCTGCGCATCAAACCCCAGCCCGACGTCACCCGCGAGGGCTGGGACCAGCTGGGGGTCGAGGTCTACGGCAGCCCGCTGCTGACGACCTGGCTGGACCGCGACCTGGGGCTGTCGGGGCGGGTCGCGGTGCGCGACCCGGACGGGCCGTGGGGCTCGAGGCAGCGGCTCGTGCGGGTCGACGATCCGCTGCTGCGGGTCGCGAACCTCGCGATCCACCTCGACCGGTCCGTGCACGACGAGGGCGTGCGGCTCAACCCCCAGCTGCATCTGGCGCCGATCTGGGGCGCGACCGGTGCCGCGCCGACGCTGCGCGCCTGGCTCGCGCAGCGGCTCGACGTCGCCGAGGCCGACGTGCTGGCCTACGACCTCATGACTCATGACCTCGCGCCCTCGGCTCGGCTCGGGCACGCCCGCGACCTACTCGCCGCGCCCCGGCTCGACAATCTCGCCACGGCCTACGCGGGGGTGGAGGCGCTGCTCGCGGCGGGCGCGGACCTCGAGGCCGGCAGTGGAGCCGGCCGCCACATCCCGTTGCTCGTGCTCTTCGACCACGAGGAGATCGGGTCGATGACCGACCGCGGGGCGTTCAGCTCGTTCCTGCCCGGGCTCCTGGAGCGCGTCGTGCTCTCCCGCGGTGGTGGGCGCGACGACCTGCACCGGGCCCTGGCGGACAGCCTCGTGTGCTCGGCCGACATGGCCCACGCCACGCACCCCAACTACGTCGAGCGGCACGAGCAGGCCCACCGCATCGCCGTCAACGGCGGCCCGGTGCTCAAGGTCAACTCCAAGGGGCGCTACGCGAGCGACGCTCCGGGCGAGGCTGCCTTCGAGCTGGCCTGCGAGCAGGCCGGGGTGCCGATGCAGCGCTTCGTCGTGCGCTCCGACCTGCCGAGCGGATCGACGATCGGGCCGATGACGGCTGCGCTGACCGGGGTGGTGACCGTCGACGTCGGCGCGCCGATGCTGTCGATGCACTCCGCGCGCGAGCTGTGCGGCGCCCGCGACCCGGCCATGTATGTCGCGGCCCTCACGGCGATGCTCGCCTCCCGGTAGCGGGGAATGCCCGACACTTCACCCGTGTTGATAGCGACTACGCAACTCATAGTGGATGGAGATGTGGCGATGAACCCCACGACCACGACCTCGAGGGCCCCGCTCAGCGTGGAGAGCCCGGTCGCGTCGGACGACGTGCTCTTCCGGTGGGCCCAGGACCTGCTGGCACACCGCGACCCCCAGGCGGCGACGCGCGTGCTCGAAGACCTCCTCGCCCGCACCCGCGAGTCCGATGCCGCGTCGGTCCCGGCCGTGCGCGCCGAGCTCGTGCGCGCCTACTACGACACGGCCCGCCTGGGCCCCGCCGAGGCGCTGGCGCGGGAGGCGGTCGAGGCCGACCCCACCGACGCCGAGGCCGGTGTGCTGCTCGCCCGCGTGCTGCAGCGCCGCTCCCGGCACGACGAGGCCGCGGCCATGCTGCCGCGGCTCGAGGCCCTGCTCGGCCCCGACCACGAGGGCGTGCGGCTCATCAGGGAGCGCGCGCGATGACGGGCGTGCGCCCGGGGCGCGCCGGGGACGCGCGATGACCGACTACGGGCACGACCTGCGGTTCGGGCTGTTCCCCTCGCCGGAGGCCCGCGAGCTCGCGCGGCTGCTCGACCTCGTGCAGCTCGCCGAGGCGACGGCGCTCGACCTCGTCTCGATCCAGGACCACCCCTACCAGGCTGCGCACCTCGACACGTGGACGCTGCTGTCGTTCCTCGCCGGGCGCACCCACTCGGTGACGCTCGCGCCCAACGTCGCGAGCCTGCCGCTGCGCGACCCCGTGATCCTCGCCAAGTCGACGGCGAGCCTGTCGCTGCTCACCGACGGCCGGGTCGAGCTCGGGCTCGGGGCCGGGGCCTTCTGGGACGCCATCGCGGCGGCCGGCGGGCCCCGGCGCACCCCGGGCGAGGCGGTGCGGGCGCTGACCGAGGCGATCGAGCTCGTCCGCGCCTTCTGGGCGGGTGGCCGCGTCGACCACGACGGCACCTTCTATCGCACGCGGGGGCTGCGGGCCGGGCCGGTGCCCGCCGTCGACATCCCCATCTGGCTCGGCGCCTACAAGCCGCGGATGCTCGCGCTCACCGGGCGGCTCGCCGACGCGTGGGTGCCGAGCATGGGCTATGCCGACCCGCCCGCGCTGCCCGATCTCAACGCCCGCATCGACGAGGCGGCGCTCGCCGCGGGCCGCGACCCCGCCGCGATCGTGCGGATCTACAACGTCTTCGGAGCCTTCGGCACCGGGTCGGGCTTCCTGCGCGGGCGGCCCGCCGACTGGGCCGAGCAGCTCGCCGGGCTCGCCGTCGACCAGGGCATGTCGACGTTCATCCTCGGCACCGACGATCCGCGCACGATCGGCGTCTTCGCCCAGGAGGTCGCACCCGCCGTGCGCGAGCTCGTCGCCTCCGAGCGCGACGCCCGTGCCGCTGTGACGAGTGCCGCTGTGACGA
>JBDIAP010000223.1:0-4671 GCA_039812485.1 Kineosphaera sp. | reverse complement strand
CGTCGTCGAGCTCTTCGTCGTCATCGAGCTCCTCGTCCTCCTCGAGCTCGTCCTCGAGTTCGTCGAGCAGCGCGGCTCCCGAGCCGGAGCCGGCCGCGCCTTCCTCGAGCGGCACCCCCTCCGACTGACCTGACGGGCGCCTCGGCCCTCCCGCCGTGGCCGGGCGCGGCCCTGGCGCCTCAGGTGCCCTTCTCGCAGGCCGGCTGCTGCGGCCAGGCTCAGCGGCCGGGCTCAGCGACGCTTTCCTCGTGCGGTGCCTGCGCCGTCTCGCGCACGGACCGCACGGCCGTGAACGCGCAGAAGATGCCGAGCAGCATTCCGACGACGATGTCGCTGACGTGGTGCGCGCCACGGTAGAAGCGCGAGAACGCCACGAGCACCGGCAGGCTCACCCCGAAGACGACGATCGGCCAGCGGATCCAGGCCCGCTCGATGCGCAGCGACAGCAGGGCGATCGAGAGCCACAGGGCCATCGCGGCGGCCGCGTGGCCGCTGGGGAAGCTCGACGTCGGGGGCGCCGGATCGTGGCGGGAGACCTCGGGGCGCGGTCGGCCGACCAGGTGGGTGGCGGTGACGAAGATCGTCGACTCCAGCGTGATCGCCAGCAGCGGCACCATGCCGACCCACCAGCGTCGCGTCAGCCACCAGACGAGCGCCGCCAGCACGATGCCGGAGCCGATCGTGTACCACGTGTCCGTCGACGTCGACCACAGGTGCGTCAGCTGATTCCACAGCCCGGTGCGGTCGGCCTCGGCCTCCTGGCTCCAGGCCTCCTCGGCGCGCAGCCCGTGCAGCGGCCCCATGATGAGCAGCCCGAGCCCAACGATCACCAACCACACGACGAGGCCGGGGAGCACGGCCCGCTTCAGGAGCTGCGTGCCGACCCGGGCCGGGCTGGGTGAATGCGCGGGCGCCGGCCACCGGCGGATGAACCCGCCGTCGTCACCCGAGCGTGGCGTTGATGTCATCGCATCGCCTCTCCTTCGTGGCGGCACGGGCCGAGGCCGACCGGTGCCCATCGACATACCATCGTTCCGCCTGCCGCCCGAATCGTCCGATGTGGGCGCGTGCGATCCGCCTCGCGGCGCGGCCGGTGCCTCGGCCACGCCATCATCAGGCGTGCCGTTCGCCCTGCTCCCGGACCTGTCCGGCGTGCCGGAAGCCACTCCACGACGAGTAGGTGAGCGCGAGCGCGAGCAGCACGCCGGCGACCGTGTCGGAGGGGTAGTGGACGCCGAGCAGGATGCGGTCGGCCGCGGTCAGCACGACGGCGACGCCCGCGAGCGCCGCGAGGGAGCGGGCCAGCGTCCGCGACCGGGCGACGAGCAGGGGCCACGTCATGACGAGCACCGTCGCCGACGCCATCGTGAGGTTGAAGACGTGGCCGGAGGGAAAGCTGTAACCCGGGGCGCTCGACACGGCCTCTTGCACCACCGGCCGCGCGCGCTGCACGAGAAGCTTGACGTCGAGGCCCAGATTCCAGCCGGCGAGGCCCGTGGCCAGCCCCCACACGGCGCGGGACTGCAGGCCGCGCCGCCAGGTCCACACGACGGCGGGCGCGGCGGCCAGGTAGACGTGCCAGGGCAGGAACACCTCCTGCCAGGCGATGAGCGCGGTGACGAGCTCGGGGCGGGCCCGCGAGGCGTCGGTGGCGGCCCGGATCACCGCCTCGTCGACGTCGTGCAGTGGCGGGAAGCCGGCCTGCACGAGCCCGGCGAGCACGGCGACGGGGACGCAGGTGACGACCGCGGTGACGAGTCCACGCCCGATGCTGGCGCCGACGCGCCGCCACCGGTGGGTGGACGACCCCGCGACCGTGTGCGCCGGGGGGGCGCCGCTCGCGCCGGGCGCGGGGACCGACTCTCCTCCGCGGGGGTGATCGCGTCCCTGTCCACGGCCGGGGTCGGGCTGGTCGCGCCCGGCCCGGGCGCGAGTGTCACCCAACGCGCACCGTGAGCGCGCTGGGACGCACGGCGAACCGCAGGGCGTGCCCGGGGCCGATGGGGTCGCCGTCGAGCTGGATCTCCTGCGTGGCGGCCAGGCGCAGGGCCATCGTGTGGCAGCGGTGGTGCTCGACGCGGTTGTGGCCCCTGCGGTTGCGCGTCAGGATCGCGGCGCTCACCGAGGCCCAGCCCACGAGCCCCTTCGGGGAGAGCATGACGACGTCGAGCTCTCCGTCGGAGACCTGCGCGTCGGGCAGCAGCTCGACCCCGCCCTGGAGGCGCCCGACGTTGCCGACGACCACCGTGCGCACATGCCGCCGGAAGGGCGGTCCGTCATCGATCCGGGCGTCGACCGTGAAGCGCTTGTCCCCCAGGTGCCGCATGCCCGCCACGACGTAGGCGGGCCAGCCGAACTGGGCCTTGAGCTTCTCCGGCGCGTCGGCCATCACCGACGCGTCGAAGCCCATGCCCGCCATGACGAGGAAGAAGTAGTCGCGCTCGTCGTCCTGGGTCTGATCGGGCCGGATGTGCACGGTGCCGACGTCGATCGCGAGGTCCTTGCCGGTGAGGGCCACCCGCAGCGCCGCGGCGATGTCGTCGACGGGCAGCTCCAGGTTGCGGGCCAGCAGGTTGCCGGTGCCGCCGGGCAACAAACCCATCGGCACCTCGTCGTCGATGAGCGCCGCCGCGACGGCCCGCACCGTGCCGTCGCCACCGAGCGCGCAGACGAGGTCGGCGCCCTGCGCGATCGCGTCGCGGGCTTGGCCGGTGCCGGGGTCGTCCTTGGTCGTCTCGAGCCAGATCGGCTCGGCCCACCCCTCCTGCGCGCAGACGCTCATGACGAGCGAGCGCACGGTGTCGACGTCGTCGAACTTCGTGGGATTGACGACGATCGCGGCGCGCCGGGCGTCGGCGTGCGGGGCAGGCTGCGGGGTCGTCCGGTCGTCGGATCGGCCGCGCCCGCGCAGCAGCAGTGCCAGGAGGATGATCACGACGAGACAGACGACGACGGCCACGACGAGCTGACTCGTATTCACGCCCTGACGGTACCCCCGGACGGGCGGGGGTCGCCCCCGGTGTGGACCGCCGCGTGGCGGCCCGGGCGGCCGCGGGCGCGCGGACGGGGCGTCGGGACAAAGGATTCGGGCCGGCGGCGGACGCGCAAGTAGGCTCGCTCATGTGATCGACATCAAGGTGCTTCGAGAGGATCCGCAGGCCGTGCGCGCGTCGCAGCATGCCCGCGGGGAGGACGTGACGGTGGTCGACGCCGTCCTGGCGGCCGACGAGGTGCGCCGTAGCGCGCTCGCGGAGTACGAGTCGACGCGCGCCGAGCAGAACCGCGCGAGCAAGGCCCTCGGCCCGCTCATGGGGCGCCTCAAGAAGGCGGAGAAGGCGGGCGAGGACGCCGCGACGGTCGCGGCGCTGCAGGCCGAGGCCGACGCCGCCCGCGCGACGGGCGCCGGGCTGGCCGCCCGGGTCAAGGAGCTCGACGCCGCCAAGAGCGAGGCCGAGTCGGCGCTGACGACGCTGCTGCGGCGCATCGGCAATGTCGTCATCGAGGGCGTGCCGGCCGGCGGCGAGGACGACTTCGCGGTGCTCGACGTCGTCGGCACCCCGCGCGATTTCGCGGCCGAGGGCTTCGAGCCCCGCGACCACGTCGAACTCCTCGAGGGGCTCGGCGGGCTCGACCTCGCGCGCGGCACGAAGGTGGCCGAGTCCCGCTTCTACTACCTCATGGGGCAGGGCGCGCGCCTGGAGCAGGCGATGCTCAACCTCGCGCTCGACCGGGCCTACGACGCCGGCTTCACCCAGCTGGGGGTGCCGACGCTCGTCAATCACCGCACGATGGAGGGGGCGGGTTTCCTCGACGCGCACGCCGACGAGGTCTACAAGCTCGGCACCGACGAGCTCTATCTCACGGGCACCTCGGAGGTCGCCCTCGCCGGGCTGCACACCGACGAGATCATCGACCTGTCGGGCGGGCCGCGGCGCTACACGGCGTGCTCGACCTGCTACCGGCGGGAGGCGGGCAGCTACGGCAAGGACACCCGCGGCATCATCCGGGTGCACCAGTTCCAGAAGGTCGAGATGTTCGTCTACTGCCGCCCCGACGACGCGGTCGAGCAGCACGAGGCGCTGCTGGGTCACGAGCGGGCGATGCTCGATCTCATGGAGATCCCCTACCGGGTCATCGACGTCGCCGCGGGCGACCTCGGCGGCCCGGCGGCGCGCAAGTTCGACTGCGAGGGCTGGGTGCCGACTCAGGGCAAATACCGCGAGCTGACGTCGACGTCGAATTGCACGACGTTCCAGGCGCGCCGGCTCGGCATCAGGGAGAAGGTCGACGGCGGCACCCAGATCGTCGCGACCCTCAACGGGACGCTGGCGACGACGCGCTGGCTCGTCGCGATCCTCGAGAACCACCAGCAGGCCGACGGTTCGGTCGTCGTGCCGCAGGCGCTGCGGCCCTATCTGCGCACCGATCGACTCGTGCCCGGCGGGCGCTGACGTCGCTGCGCGGTCGTGGAGGTGACCCTGCGCACCGTGACCTTGGCACAGTGCCATCGGCACAGTGAGGTCGGCACAGTGAGATCGGCACACAGTGAGATCGGCACAGTGAGATCGGCCGTCCGCGACCTGCGGGCGGCCGATCTCCGTCCGGAGGGGGAGGAAGCTTGTCGGTGGTCGCGCCTACGGTGACGTGAGCGACGGGCTCGCGCGGATTCAG
>JBDIAP010000222.1:0-4786 GCA_039812485.1 Kineosphaera sp. | reverse complement strand
CTAGGAGGTCGCCCGCTAGGAGGTCGCGCGGCGCTCCTGCCGCGGCGCTGGCCCGCAGCCCGCGAGCTCGCGGGCTGCGGGGTCGCGCCCCGGATCGGGTTCGCCTCGCGCGAGACGCGGCTGGACACGTCGCCCGGAGACCACGGAGGATGGCCGGGCCGCGGGCCGACCGGCGCCTGCCCCCGGCGGCCCGGCCACCTGGCCAACCGGCTGCGCGCCCGTCCGCCGAGGCATCGGCGCAGCGAGAGGGATGAGATGACCCGACCCGTGATGTTGCTGGACTCGGCGTCGCTGTATTTCCGGGCGTTCTACGGGGTGCCCGATCGGCGGGAAGACCCCGCGAGCACCCCGACGAACGCGGTGCGCGGCTTCCTCGACATGATCGCGACGCTCGTCTCGACGCACCGCCCCGGCGGCCTCGTGGCCTGCTGGGACGACGACTGGCGGCCGGCGTTCCGGGTGGAGGCGATCGGCAGCTACAAGACGCACCGGCTCGCGGAGGGCTCGGACGTCGCCGAGGAGAGTCCCGAGCTGCTGACGCCGCAGGTGCCGATCATCCGCGACGCCCTGGCCGCGGTCGGCATCCCGCGGGTCGGGGCAGCCGGCTACGAGGCCGACGACGTCATCGGCACGCTCGCGACGCGGGCTGTCGCGCAGGGTCGCCCTGTCGACGTCGTGACCGGCGACCGCGACCTCTTCCAGCTCGTCGACGACGCCCACGGCGTGCGGGTGCTCTACACGGCGCGGGGCGGGGTGCGCGACCCCGATGTCGTCGACGAGGCGCACCTGCGGTCGGCCTACGACGTGGCGGGTGGGGACGCCTACGCGGATTTCGCTGTGCTGCGCGGCGATCCGAGTGATGGGCTGCCCGGGGTGCGCGGCGTCGGCCCCAAGAGCGCGGCGACGCTGCTGCAGCGCTACGGCGATCTCGCCGGCATCCGCGCTGCCCTGGCGGCCGGGGATCCCGGCATCAAGGGCGCCCAGCGCACCCGCCTGCTCGAGGCCGATGCCTATCTCGACGCCGCGCCGACCGTCGTGCGGGTCGTGCGCGACATCGACCTGGGGCCGGTCGACGATGCCCTGCCCCGGCAGGTGCACGACCCGGTGGCGATGTCGCGGCTCGCGGTGGACCACCGCCTCGGGGGCGCGTTCACGAGGCTCGTCGGGGCGCTGGGCATCGACTAGCGATCCGCGGGCCTCAGCCGCTCACCAGCTCGACGCGCTGCACGTCGAGGGCGCCGGAGCCGGTGCCTCCGGTGAGGTCGACCCCGACGACCGCGCCGCGCAGCCCGACGGGCAGCCGCAGGGTCGTGGGGAGGTAGTCGCCGTTCTGCGACGCCGTGCGGCGGTCGCGGAGCGCCTCGGAGAGCGGAGCGACGTCGATGCGCTGGCGGCGACCCGTGGCGTCGCGCACGGTGACGCGCAGCGGGGTGCCCGGCCGGCGGTCCGCCCGCGACCCTGTGGGGTTGACCGTCAGGACGACCTCGCGCACGCCCCGCACCGGCCGGGTCGCCAGGGCGACGCCCCCCGTCGGGGTGAGCCGCACCTGCAGCACGCGCGCGACCGAGTTGACGACGCCGATCCGGGCGTCGCGGCACCGATCGGGTCCCATCGTCGGGTCCATCGCCTCGCGATACCGGCACGCCCGCATGCTGCCCCCGCCGATCGTGCGGACGCCGCGGGTGCGCGACGACCCGTCGTAGGCCACCGCCACCCGCGCAGAGTTCGTCACGGCGAGCCACGGCACGGGGCGCCCGCCCAGCGAGGCCGGAAGCGTGCTCGTCGGGCGCAGCGGCAGGTCGCCCGGCCGGGCGCGGGCGCCGCGCGGCGGATACGTGGCGGCGAGCCACGACGACGCGGCCGCGCTGAGGAAGGCCTCGTGGGCCGCGGCCGTAGGACACGAGGCGTCGCAGGACATGCGGTCGTCGATGCGCGCCGCCGACAGCGCGCGATTGACGTAGGAGTGCCCGAGGCCGGGCACGGTCGCGACCGCGAGCATCGACCGGCGCCGCACACCGAGGTGCGCCGACACCCACTGCACCGGGGTCGACTGCACGTCGCCGTCCGCGCCGCCCAGGGCGACGAGGTAGGGGATGTCGGGCGGCGCGGGGTCGTCGGCCGTCGCTGCCGGCCCGTAGGCGAAGACCGACGCCACCGGGCTCGTGCGCCGCCACGCCCGCACGGCCGGCTCCACGATGTAGGAGGAGCGGGAGTGCACCACGAGCGCGCTGCGGCTCGTGTCGACGCGCCCGGCCAGGGACATCCCGAAGCCGGCGCGTCCCCGGTCGGCGGCCGCCACGCGCTCGCGCAGCCCACCGACGATCCGGCGCCAGCCCGCGATCTGGTCGTAGGGCGCCGACGTGCTCGCTCCGATCCACAGCGGCGACAGGTCCGGGATGAGCACGGCGTAGCCCCGCCGGGCCAGATCGACCCCGAGGTAGGTCATGCCGCGGTCGAGGTGCAGCTCCTTCGTGCCGCGGGGGCAGGGGTAGGCGAGCACGTCCTTCGTGCAGCCGGGCATGCGCAGGTGGCTGACGACGACGAGCGGCGCCCGGCGTCCGCGCTCGGGCACGACGAGCAGCCCCCGCATGGGCGCGCGGAACCGGCCCGTGCGGCGGCCGAGCTCGACGTCGCCGACGTCGACGTCGAGCACCCGGGCGCCCGGCACGCGGGTCACCGTCGGCGCCGCGGGCTTGCGGCCGGCCGGCGAGTGCGGGCCGTCGGCGTCAGCGGCGCGGGACGCACGGTCGGTGGCGGGCTGGGTGGGCGTGGCGTGGCCGGCCGGCGCCGCTCGTGCGGGGGTGGGTGAGCTCGCTACCGCGGTGGTCGCGGGGCGGGCGGCGTCGGCGGCGTGCGCCGGGACTGCCGAGGCCGTCGGGGCCGTCGTGGCGCCCATCGCGAGGGCCACGAGAGCCGTGGCGGCGCGCCGTGCGATGCGAGTCATGAACTCCCCTGGGGTCGTCGCGAAGGTCGCGAGTTTGGCGGGGCGCCGGTCGGGTCGGGTCCCCTCGTGTGCGTGTCCGTTGCTCGGCGGCGACCGTCGCCGGGCGACGACATGGCCGCTCGACGACGTGGCCGCTCGACGACGTGGCGACGTGACGACATGTCTGCTCGACGACATGTCTGCTCGATGCCAGGTGTGCTCGACGACATGGCTCCTTGTCGCCGCCTCGTCGGCGCCGCCGCACCCGTCGCCTCCATGGTCGGCACCGGCAGGCCCCGGCGGAAGCAACCCGGGCAGGCCGTGAGCGAGTTGTGAAGCGCCAGGCTCAGACCTGTCGTGGCGACGCGGCGCCCGCCCTCGCCTGGCTCCAGCCGTAGCCGGCGCTCGTGGCGAGCATCGCGACGAAGTCCTCGACGACGGGGCCCGGCGCCTTCAGCGGATGCATCCTCGCGCTCGTGCTCGGCGGTGCCGCGGTCGTCGCGACGATGCCCGTCCCCCTGCCCTCGCGACGCGACCGCTGACCGCCAGGTAGCGCGTTCTACGACACCCCGATCCCACGGTCTGCACCGTGCAAAAAGGTCCGCGCCGCCGCTCCCGCAGCCCGATCCGCGGTAGGACTGGGGCATGAGCGAGCACATGTCCGACGATCTGACGGCGGCGGGCCGGGAGGTCCGGTCGTTCACCGACGAGCTGCGGCCGCAGCACGCGGTCGTGCAGAACTCCTCCGGGGAGTGGTGCGTCCTGCGGCACGCGGAGGTCGTGCAGGCCGCGACCGACGACGTCACGTTCTCCAGCGGGGTCTCGCGCCATCTGCAGGTGCCCAACGGGCTCGACGGCGCCGACCACGACGCCTTCCGGGCGCTCGTCGACGAGTTCTTCACGCCGGAGGCCCTGTCGCCCTACGCCCCGCTCTTCGAGCAGGTCGCGGCCGAGATCGTCGCCGGGCTGCCGCGCGGACAGGTCACCGACCCCATCGACGCCGTCGACGACATCGGGGCGGTCTTCGCGGTGCGGGCCCAGTGCGGCTGGCTCGGGTGGCCGGCCGACCTCGAGCCGCGGCTGCTCGCGTGGATGCGCGAGAACCACGCGGCGACCCGGTCGGGCGACTACAGCTGGACGGCCGCGGTCGCCGAGGACTTCGACGCGATCATCCTCGAGGTGCTCGCGCCCCGCTCCGGCTTCGGCGTCACGGCGCCCGACGACCTCACGACGCGCCTCGTCCGCTCCCGGGTCGGCGGCGAGCCGCTGACGCAGGCCCAGCTCGTCTCGATCCTGCGCAACTGGACCGGCGGCGACCTCGGCTCGATCGCGCTGTGCGTCGGGGTCGTCGTCGCCCACCTGGCCCGCGATCCGCAGCTGCTCGCCTCCCTCGCCGGCGCGCCCGACGAGCGTGTCGACGCGGTCGTCGACGAGATCCTGCGCCTGGACAACCCCTTCGTCTCCAACCGGCGGGTCACGACGTGCCCGACGCGGCTCGGCGGCCAGGAGCTGCCGACCGGGGCGCGCATGAAGCTCCACTGGACGTCGGCCAACCGCGACGAGTCGGTCTTCGGCGTCGACCGTTTCGACCCCGAGGGTCATCGGGCCGACAACCTCGTCTACGGCATCGGCCGGCACGTCTGCCCCGGCCGGCCGCTGGCCGCGATCCAGCTGCGGGCGCTCGTGCATGCGCTGCTCGACGGCACCAGCGGGGTGGAGCTCGCCGGTGAGCCGGAGCGTGAGATCTCCCCCGTCGGGGGTTACCGGCACGTGCCGATCGTCGTGCGCTGACTCCATGGCCCTCACTCCAGGCCCTCACTCCATGGCCCTCACTCCAGGCCCTCACTCCAGGCCCTCACTCCA
>JBDIAP010000221.1:0-4804 GCA_039812485.1 Kineosphaera sp. | reverse complement strand
CGCGCGGGCGGGCGCGTCGCGAGCAGGGCGCCGGCCGCGCGCAGCGCCCCGAGGTGGGCGTGCACGTAGCGGTCGGTCGTCGTGTCGGCCCGGCACGCCTGCAGCAGGCTGCCGGCGGCCCGGTCGAGCAGCTCCAGCCCCGCCTGCGGGTCGCCGACCGCCCGCGGGGCGGTGCCGCGCCCGTGCGTGAACTGTCTCGTCTGCCTGGTCATCTGGCTCATCGCGCCGCCTCCTTCAGTCGACGACGGCCAGGAGCCGCCACTCGTCGGGGCCGGTGTGGACCAGGTCGTAGACCCCGTAACCGGGCCGGTCACCGAGCCGCCCGACGCGCCCGATCGCGGCCTCGACCCGCCACAGCTCGTCCTCGAGATCGGCCAGGAGCGCCACTGCCGACCCAGCGGAATCAGACCCGGCCGCCCGCACGCCGACCGCCCCCTGCGGCTCGAGCGCGCGGCGCCACCACGGCCGCCGCTGGATCCACCGATCGACGACGGCGTGCACGACATACAGCCGGCCGCGCCACACGAAGCTGCCCGGCGCTCCGCGCTCCAGCGCGCACTCGGACGGCCCGTCGCCTCCCTCCGCGAGTCGCACGGCGACCTGCTCGTCATATCGGCGCATGACGCATCAACCCCTCACCTCGTGGGAACCTTCGGTGGGCCCGCCCAACCTCGGACACACTCGAACACCTGACCTACATCATCGAACATTCGTTCGACCTGAAAAGACGATACCTCCCACCACCGACAAGCCGTCAAGACGCCGCCGCAGCGCGACCCACACCGGCCGGAATGCCCAGGTCAGACCGGTCGTTGACGATGAGTCATCCGCACGACGACGGTCGCCGACCGTCAGTGAATCGGCGGACGAGCAACGGGAGGATCCGTGGGAGCAGAACTCCTCGCCTGGGCGTTCACCTCGGGTTGGGCCAGCGGCATCAACGCCTACGCCGTCGTGCTGGTCATGGGGCTGTTCGAGCGGTTCGGCCACGTCGCGGCGATCCCCGACGTGCTGGCCCGCACCGACGTGCTCGTCGTGGCCGCAGTGCTCTTCGCCCTCGAGATGGTCGCCGACAAGATCCCCTACGTGGACTCCCTGTGGGACTCGGTGCACACCGCGATCCGCCCGATCGTCGGAGCCACCCTCGGCTACCTCCTCGGCCACGAGAGCTCCGACCTGGCCGCCGCCCTCCTCGCCGCCACCGGCGGCATCTCGGCCCTGGCCAGCCACGTCGTCAAGGCCGGCGTACGCGCCGGGGTCAACACCACACCGGAACCGGTCAGCAACATCGCCGTGAGCACCGCCGAAGACGTCACCGTCGCCGGCATCATCACCCTCGCCGTCGCCAACCCCTGGCTCGCCGCCACGGCGGCCGCGATCCTGCTGATCGCCGGGCTAGCCCTCGCGACCTACGTCGTGCGGCGCGTCCGTCGCCTCACCCGCCCCAGGACCGCGACGCACCCGAGCGGCCCCGCCGACGTCGGCGTGGCAGGAGAGCCACAATGACTCGGCAGGGAGAACGTCCCGGACGAGGGGGCAGTCATGGGTATGACGAAGACCTTCGTCGAGATCGACGACGACGCGCTGGCGGATGCCGCGGAGGTGTTGGGCGCCCGCACGACGAAGGACACCGTCAACGCGGCACTACGTGAGGTGAGCGCTCGCCGGCGCCGGCGGCGAGCGCTCGACGAGCTCAGCGCGATGGCCGACCGCGGGGACTTCGACGAGTTCATCGGCAACCCCACGTCCTATCGACCGTGAGTCACGCACGCTCCCTCGTCGACACTCGGGACTGCTCCGCAGCGATCAGCCCGCAGCGATACGTCCGGTGATGCAGGTGACGGCGTCGCCACCAACCCACAGGTCGTCGCCGACCTGCTCGACATACACCCGGCCCGCGCGGCGAAGAGCCTGCCCCTGTGCCGCGACATACCGCGTCGGGAGCCGTCCGGCGCCGACGAGCCACTGCGCCAGACCGGCGTTGGCCGAGCCGGTCACCGGGTCCTCGGTGAGGTCGGTGCCGGCGGCGAAGAAGGCCCGCACCTCGACGTCCGGCTCGCCCTGCGCCGGCCGCTCGTGACGGCCGACCAGCGTCACCGTGAGCCCCGCGAACGCCACCGGGTCGGGCACGACGTCGAGCACCGCACGCGCCGAAGCGACCTCGACTCCCAGCCATCCCGGCCCGTTGTCCACCCACGCCATGTCGAGCACGTCGTGCGGCGACAGGCCCGTCGCCCGCAGCACCGCCTCGCGATCCTGCTCCGAGACCGGCCCCGAGCGCACGAGCGGAGGCGCCGCGAAGGCCAATCGCTCCCCGCGCCGCACCCGCACGAGCCCGGCACCGCACTCCTGCACGACGACCCCGTCCGAGGCCGGCACTCCCCCGGCCTCCAGCCAGGCGTGCGCGCTGCCGATCGTCGGGTGCCCCGCGAACGGCAGCTCGCCGCTGCCCGTCCAGATCCGCACCCGGTAGTCCGCCTCCGGCGTCGTCGGCGCGAGCAGGAAGACGGTCTCCGACAAGTTCGTCCAGCGCGCGATCGCCGCCATCTGAGCGTCCGACACGTCGTCGGCGTCGTGGACGACCGCGAGCGCGTTGCCGCGATACGGCTCCGCCGAGAAGACGTCGACCTGCCGGAACGGGACGCGTGCGACGGATCGGCTCACGACGGGTTGCCCGCCGCGGCCACGGCTCGGTTGACCCGCTGGACCGCGCGGATGCGGCGCTGGCAGTCGGTGGGGATGCCGCCGAGGCGACCGAGCACCTCCAGCGTGGCCGTCGACCGGTTCATCGTGATGAAGTGCAGCCCCGGAGCGCCTTCGGCGAGCATGCGCTCCCCTAGCTCCGTGGCGATCGCGACGCCCTCGGCGCGGATCGCGGCCTTGTCGTCGGCGAGCGGCTCGAGGCGGCGCACGACGGCCTCCGGCAGGGGCGTGCCCATGAGCTGCGACATCCGGGCGATCTGGGCGTAGTTCGTCACCGGCATGAGCCCGGGCACGATCGGCAGGTCGCGGCGCGCGGCGACCTTGTCGCGCAGCCGCAGGTAGGTGTCGGCGTCGAAGACCATCTGCGTCACCGCGAACTGCGCGCCCGCGTCGGCCTTGCGCACGAGCGTCTCGACGTCGTGGCCCAGATCGGGCGACTCGGGGTGCACGTCGGGGAACGCCGCGACCCCGACCGTGAACGACCCGAGCGCGCGGATGAGCCGCACGAGTTCGTCGGCGTGCGAGAGCCCGTCGGGGTGCGCCACCCACTGCGCGCGGGCGTCGCCCGGCGGGTCGCCGCGCAGCGCGAGCACGTGGGAGATGCCCGCGTCGGCATACGCGCCGATGACCTCCCGCAGCTGCTCGACCGACGCCCCGACGCATGTCAGGTGGGCCATCGCGGTCAGCGTCGTCGTCCGCGCGATCCGCTCGGTGACCCGCACCGTGCGGTCCTGCGTGCTGCCGCCCGCGCCGTAGGTCACCGACACGAACGCCGGCTCGACCTGCTCCAGACGCCGGATCGCGGTCCACAACGCAGCCTCGGACGCGTCGTCCTTCGGCGGGAAGAACTCGAAGCTGAAGGCCGGCCGGGGCGAACGCAGCAGCTCAGGGACGGTAGGTGGTGCAGCGGGCATGCCCGCCAGCGTAGGCGAGCCCCCACACCGTAGGCTGCGGGCACCACCATCCGGGAGGACCACCGTGAGCCGTGTGCGCGACCTGCACGATCTGCGTCGTCGCGTCCAGCACGAGATCGAGACCGAGCTGACCCATCAGCGTGACGTGCTCGCCGAGCTGGGCGAGGAGGGCGAAGCCCTGCTCGATGTCATCGCCGCCCTCTTACAGGGAGGCAAACGCCTGCGAGCGGCGTTCTGCTACTGGGGATATCGCGGATTCGGCGGCTCGCACGACGACGCCGCGGTGCGCGCCTGCACGGCGATGGAGTTCTTCCAGGCGGCCGCGCTGCTGCACGACGACGTCATGGACGACAGCTCCGTGCGGCGCGGCGCCCCCTCCGCCCACGTGCACCTCGCCGACCGGCACGAGCGGGCGGGGTGGCTCGGGCTGCCGGCCCGATTCGGGCAGGCGGGCGCGATCCTCGCCGGCGACCTGTGCCTCGTGTGGACCGACGAGATCATGGCCACCAGCGGGCTGCCCACCGACGAGTTGCGCCGCGCCCGACGGTGTTTCGACGACATGCGCACCCAGCTCATGGCCGGGCAGTTCCTCGACATCACGCACTCGGCGCGCGGCTGGGCCGACCTGCGACACGAGGAGCGCATCGCGAGCGCTCGGCGGGTGGTCCGTTATAAGAGCGCGAAATACTCCGTGGAGCAGCCGCTGCTCATCGGCGCCGACGCCGCCGGCGTCGAGGCCGACGACCGGGGGCTGCTGTCGACCTACGGGCTGGAGCTCGGCGAGGCGTTCCAGCTGCGCGACGACGTGCTCGGCGTCTACGGCGACCCGCAGACCACGGGCAAGCCCGCCGGCGACGACCTGCGCGAGGGCAAGCTCACCGTGCTCGTCGCGCTCACCCTGCAGCGGTGCTCGCCGGCGCAGGCGCAGGAGTTCGCCCGCGGGCTGGGTCGCGCGGACCTGCCCGCCGACGAGATCGAGCGGATGCGCGCGATCATCACCGAGTCGGGCGCACTGGCCGCGCACGAGGAGCTCATCGAGGCCCGCACCCGGGCCGCCGTCGACGCCCTCGCCCAGGTGCGCGGCCTCACCGACGAAGGCCGCGCCGCGCTGGAGGAGCTCACCGAGCTGAGCGTCGCCCGCACGACCTGAGCCGCCGCGACGACCGACTGCAGCGACGACCGACTGC
>JBDIAP010000220.1:0-4835 GCA_039812485.1 Kineosphaera sp. | reverse complement strand
CTCCCCTGCGACGAGCGCCGGCGGCCTCCCCGGCGCGCCCCGCGCGTTCGCGTCGCACGCCCATCACGCGTCCCGCCGCCGCAACACCAGTGCACCCACGAGCAGCACGCCGAACGCCCAGGCAGCCATGACGAGCGCCCCCGGCAGCGCGTCGAGCCCGCCAGGATCCACCTCCACGCCCCCGAAGAGCCGCATCCCGGCCAGGTCGGGCAACCAGTAGGCCAGCGGGGTGACGTGCGTGAGCAGCAGCGAGACCGACACGATCGAGCTGTTGACGACGAGCACGAGGAGCGGCACGACGCCGCTGCGCGCCAGGGCCGTGATCGCCAGGGCCAGCACCCCCGTCAAGACCCAGTAGAGGGTGCCGCCGGCACACCGCAGCACGGCATCGCCCGCCCCGACCGTCTCCACGGCGCCGTCCACCGCGCCGGCCCGCAGGACCAGCCGCGCGAGGCCGATGGCCGCGGGCAGCGTCACTGCCGCCACCCCGACGACCAGCGCCGCGACGACCGCGGCCTTCGCGGCGAGCAGCCGCCCTCGCCGCGGCATGGCGGTCAGCGTCGCTCCGATCTGTCGGCCGCCGCCGACCTCGGCGCTGCCGGAGGCGTATTCGCTGCTCATGACGACGACCCCGATGACGACGGCGCCTACGGTGCCCAGCGGCATCGCCGCGAAGGCCGTCTCGACGGGCGAGCTGGAGACGTAGTCCTCCACGCGACCGGCCTGCATCGCTCGCTGCACGATCGAGGCGTTGAGCAGCGTCAGGGCGAGCGATCCACCGGCGGCCACCCCCACGCCGGCCCACGTCGCGGGCAGGGTCAGCGCCTTGCCGAGCTCCGCGCGGACCACCCGTGCCCAGGTCATCGCACCGCTCCCGGGCCGGCCGCCCCGCCAGGGCGACCGGTCGACCTACCGGCGGGCGGTTGCTGCGCGTCGCCCGCGGTGAGCGCGAAGAAGGCGTCCTCGAGGTCGGCGTGCCCGGACGTGACCTCGGCGAGCGAGCCGGCGGCGACGACCCGCCCGCCGGCGATGACGACGAGGTCGTCGGCGAGCCCGGCGACCTCCGCCATGAGATGGCTGGACAGCAGCACGGTGCCTCCGGCGTCGGCGTGCTGACGCAGCAGGTGCCGGATCCAGCGGATCCCGTCGGGGTCGAGGCCGTTGACGGGCTCGTCGAGCACGAGCGCGGGCGGCTCGCCGAGCAGGGCCGCGGCGATGCCGAGGCGTTGCCCCATGCCGAGCGAGAAGCGACCCACGCGCACCCTCCCCGCGTCCGCCAGCCCGACCTGCTCCAGCACCTCCCCGATGCGACGTCGCGGGATGCCGTTGCTGCGCGCGATCCAGGCCAGGTGATCCCAGGCCCTGCGGGAGCGGTGAGCGCCAGGGCCGTCGAGCATCGAGCCGACCGTGCGCAGCGGCTCACGCAGGCTGCGGTAGGGGCGGCCATCCACGAGGGCGTGGCCGGCCGAGGGACGGTCGAGTCCGAGCAGGATGCGCAAGGTCGAGGACTTGCCGGCGCCGTTGGGGCCGAGGAACGCCGTGACCCGCCCCGGACGGGCCGCGAAGCCGACGTCGTCGAGCACCAGGCGCGGGCCGTGACGTGTGACGAGGTGCTGGATATCGATCATGCCTGCAGTTCAGCGCCCCGCGGGCGGCGTTGTCGTCGGGCCCCGGTCCGGTCGCTCGTCCCGGACTGCGACCGCGGTCGATCGGACCACGGTCCGATGCCGCGGGCCGCGCCGGTTCTTAGACTTCGTGGGATGGACCTGCGTGATCGCCCCGTGCTGCGCTCCCACGCCTGGCTGGTCGCTGCGGTCGCGCTCGCCGTGATCGTGCTCGGGCTCGCCACCGCGGGGGTCGAGGGGCCGGGCCAGCCCGGGGCGACACTGCTGGCCGCCGGCGCGGGAGCCGTCACCGTGCTCGCGTGGGCGCAGACCCGCGTGCGCCGCGAGCGCCGCGCCCACGAGGACGAGCTGACGGCCTGGGCCGCCGAGCGCGCCGCACAGGCCGAGCGGCTGCAGCTCGCGCGCGACCTGCACGATCTCGCCTCCCACGGGCTCGGTCTCATCACCGTGCGGGCCGCGTCGGCGCGGCTGGTCACCGGGCCCGGGCGCGACGCCGAGCACGCGGCGGCCCTCGCCGACATCGAGCGGGCCGGCCGGGCGGCGACCACCGAGCTACGTCGCCTCCTCACCGTGCTGCGCACCCCCGGCACGCGGCCACCGCTCACGCCGAGCTCCGGACTGGCCGACCTGTCCCCCCTGGTCGAGCAGGCCGCGACCAACGGCGTGCGCGCCTGCCTGGTGATCGAGCGACCCGCGAGCCGCGCAGCGGCGGCCGGTCCCGGGGGCGCGGTGAGCCGCGGCTCGCGGGAGGTGGCGGACCTCGGTCCGATCTCGGCCGGCACCCAGCTGCTCGCCTACGCGGTGGTGCGGGAGGCCTTGTCGAACACCGCCCGCCACGCCGGCCCCGCCCGCGCCGAGGTGGCGTTGCGCCGCGAGCCGGACGCGCTAATCGTCACCGTCACCGACGTGCCCGACGAGCCCGCCGGACCCGGCGCTGTCCGCCACGGCCGTCGGTGGGCGCCTCACCCCGGCGCGGGGGTCGGTCTGGCGCAGCTGGCCGAGCGGCTGGCGACGCTGGGCGGCGTGCTCCAGGCCGGGCCCGCGCCCACCGGCTACCGGGTGGTGGCACGGCTCCCCGAGCCGCAGGACGTCGGCGACGGACCCGCCCGGTGACGATCCGCGTGTTCGTCGCCGACGATCAGCCCCTCATCCGCCACAGCCTGCGCCTCGCCATCGAGGCCGACCCGGACCTGGAGGTCGTCGGCGAGGCCGCCACCGGGAACGACGCGATCACGGGCGCGCGCCGGCAGGCCCCCGACGTCGTGCTCATGGACGTGCGCATGCCGGGCGGCGACGGCATCGAGGCCACGGCCGCGATCACGGGCGACCCGACGCTGGCGCACACGCGGGTGCTCGTGCTCAGCATGTTCGAGCTCGACGACTACGTGGACGCCGCTCTGCGTGCCGGGGCCGCCGGCTTCCTGCTCAAGGACGCCGAGCCCGCCGACCTCGTCGCCGCGATCCGCCGCGCCCATCACGGCGAGGCGCTCTTCGCCCCGGCGATCCTCGCGCGCCTCGTCGAGCACTATCTCGATCGGCCGCAGCCACGCCGCCCGACCCCACCGGGAGGGCTCACCGACCGCGAGACCCAGGTGCTCGCGCTCGTCGGCGCAGGCCTGTCCAACCACGAGATCGCCGCGCGCCTCGTCATCTCCATGGGCACGGTGAAGACCCACATCGGCCACCTGCTCGCCAAGCTCGACGCCCGCGACCGCGCGCAGCTCGTCATCGCCGCCTACGAGCACGGTGTCGTCGGCGCCCCACGCCCCGGGCGGCGCTCCTGACCGACCCGGTCATGCCCGACCGCCGCCTCGGCTGCCCCGGGCCGCGCGCAGCAGCGCCGCCGACCCCTCGGCGACGATGGCACCCACCTGAGTGCCGACCGTGAGGGCGAGCACGATCGCCACCGTCGCGCGCACCGCGTCGCCCGCTCCGACCGCGGTGAGCGCCACGAGCCCGAACGAGCCCGGCACGAGCAGCCAGTAGGCGGGCCGGAAGACGACGACGGTCGGGTAGTCGGGCGCCACCGCCTCCAGAGCGCGGCTCGCGGCGAGCACGACCCCCGCCGCGATGCCGGTCGCCGCGACGATGCCCAGCCTCGCCTCCAGCCCCACGAACACCGCGTAGGTGAGCAGCAGCTCCGCGACGATGACGCCCGTCAGCCGGGCCGACGCCGACCCGAAGAGCCCGACGCCCACGGCGACCAGCGCCGTGGCCGGCCAGGCCAGCGCCGCCGGCACAGGCGCCCCCCACCAGCCCGCGTCCGCACCGGCCGCGATGCCCGCCACGCCTCCCGCGTCCCCCGCACCCCCCGCGATGCCGTCGATTCCGCTGAGACCGCCGATTCCGCCGACGACGATCGCGTCGCCGCTGATCTGGGCCCCGAGCAGGGCTGTGCCCGAGGCGATCCCGGCCGCGAGCAGGCCCCAGACGACGAGCCCGGAGATGAGTCGGCCGCCCCCGGAGACGACGTCGCCGGCGGACAGCTCGATGACCGCGTTGGTCACGATCGCGCCCGGGATGAGCACGACGAGGGGGGCGCACACCGCGAAGAGCGGCACGCGTCCGGCGCCCGCGAGGTCGGCCGCGAGGAGGAGCAACACGGTGACGAGCACCGCGCACAGGTAGGGCAGGAGCTGGGCGACCCGCAGCCGCCGCGACGCCCCGACGATGCACGCGCCGACGACCACCCCGAGCACCGCGTCGGCGCACAGCGACCACCACCGCGCCCCGAAGACGACGCTGACCCCGCACGACATGAAGCCCGAACCGAGGAGCACGACCCACACGGGCCGCAGCCGGGTCTCCGCGCGAACGGCCGCGACCCGCTGCGCGAGCTGTTCCCACGTCAGCCGCCCGCGCTGGGCGTCGGCGACGAGCCGGCCGGTGCGCCCCACCTGGTCGAACGTCAGCGTCGCCCCGGTCGCCGGCACGAGCCGCGCACCCACCTCACCGCTCGCGTCGAGGAGCACGGCCTGCGGCAGCACCCCGACGACGACGTCCTCGGGTCGGTCCGGCCCGGTCGCCGCGGTGTCGCGCACGGCCTGTGCGACGTCCGTCACGGCATACCCGGCATCGAGCATGAGCGCGCCGAAGCTCCCGAGGGCTTCGACCCGCGTCGCGGAAGCGTCCATCGATCGTCCCTTCGCGCCGGTGGTCGGGGCAGCACGACCGGCGCCCTCCAGTGTCCGCCACCGCGTGCCCGCACCC
>JBDIAP010000219.1:0-4895 GCA_039812485.1 Kineosphaera sp. | reverse complement strand
CACCGATCGACATCACCGATCGACATCACCGATCGACATCGACCGGGACCACGGCCGGCTCCATCGCCGGCAGCACTTGACCGGCACGAGTCGCCGCGATCGGCGCCGTGCCGCCCCTTCGACTCCGGCGCCCCCTGCGCGCCGCACCCGACAGCGTCGACGGACACCGACATCCCTCGACCCCGCACCGGGCCGCCCGCGCGCCGGCGCGGCTCGCCCGACCACCGACCACCCAGCGTCCCCCAGCAGGAGGCCCCGATGACCGCACAACCTCACGACCGGACCCTCGGCCGCACGCCCGCCGGCTCCACCGGCCCCGCCCTGACCGCCGTGCCGTCGCCGGCCGCCGACACCCGCATCACACCCGGCACGCCCGCCCGGCCCGCGAGCGGCCTCATCGACGTGCCGCCCGGCCTGGCCGGGGTGCGCGCGGCCGACACCGCGATCGGCGACGTGCGCGGCGCGGAAGGCTTCTACCACTACCGGCAGTATTCGGCGATCGACCTCGCGCTGCACCGCAGCCTCGAGGACGTGTGGCACCTGCTCTTCGAGGGACACCTGCCGACGGCCGACGAGCTCGCGGTCTTCCGCGCCCAGATCGATGCCCGCCGCGACGTGCCCGCCGAGCTCGCCGCCCTGCTACCGGCCATGGCGACCGGCGGCCCGGGCACGGGTCTGCTGCCGCGGCTGCGCACGGCCCTGTCGATGCTCGGTTCACTCGAGGACTTCCAGCCCGTCTACGGCGCCGACCCCGCACGCCGCCGCGACGACGCCATGCGGGTCGCCGCGATCACGCCGACGCTGCTCGCGGCGTTGCACCGGCTGCGTCACGGGCAGCAGCCGCTCGCGCCGCGGCCGGGGCTCACCGCCGCCGGGCAGTGGCTGTATCTGCTGACCGGCATCGAGCCCGACGACCGCGACCCGGCCGACGTCGAGGCCGTCGACCGCTACCTCGTCTGCACCGTCGACCACGGCTTCAACGCCTCGACGTTCACGTCCCGAGTCGTGACCTCGACGGGGGCCGACGTCGTCGCCGCCGTCTGCGCCGGCATCGGCGCCTTCACCGGGCCGCTGCACGGCGGCGCCCCGGACCGCGCGCTCGCGGCGCTCGACGAGATCGGCAGCCCCGACCGCGCCGACGCCTGGGTGCGAGCGCGCGTCGCGGCGGGCGAGCGCATCATGGGCTTCGGCCACGCCGTCTACCGCACCGACGACCCGCGGGCCGCGATGCTACGCGACCTGGCGTGCGCGCGCGGCGGCGAACTGGCCGACTTCGCGGCGCAGGTGGAGCAGACCGTGCTCGACGTGCTCGCGCAGATCAAGCCTGGCCGCTCGCTCAACACCAACGTCGAATACTGGGCTGGCGTCGTCATGGCCCAGGCGGGCCTGGCGCCCGAACTGTTCACCCCGACCTTCACGGTGAGCCGCGTCATCGGGTGGACCGCCAACGTGCTCGAGCAGGCCGCGGACCCCAAGATCATCCGCCCCTCCGCCCGATATGTCGGGCCGCCCGCGCCGCAGCCCGTGCCGCCGGCGGCGTGAGGGGCCGCGCGACTCAGCTGCCGCGCCCAAGTCGAGCCCTGCCCCAGCGGGCCGGTCGGGCCGCCACGGGCCCCCTTGCGCTCCTGCTCAATCCCCGGCCGACCCGAGCCTGAACTCCACAAGGTCCCGCGCCCGACGCATCGCGCGTTCAGCGCACCGCGCGGGCGAGCTTGGCGAGCAGCTGCTCCTGGCGGTCGGCGTCGGCGGGCGGCTGCAGCGCCGGCTTGCAGATGCCCTCGGCGTAGAGCTGCTCGCCGAAGCCGGCGACCGCACCCTCGAGGGTGTCGAGCTCAGACGCTTCGAAGCGCTCGTCCCGGCCCTGACTGCGGGCCAGGTCCCAGCGGTGCACGAGCAGGTCGAAACCGTAGAACTGCACGAGCGTGTCACCGAGGGTCGTCGGGCCGAAGTAGCCCTCATAGGCGGCGGTCGCCACGCCCTCGTCGGCCAGCAGCCCACGCACGAGTGCGTCCTGGTCCCGCCATGCCTGCGACGGCGACGCGGCGTCCGTCGCGGCGGGAAGCTCGACGCCTCGAGCGGCCAGGAAGTCGCGCTGGGTGCCGATGACGTGCGCGAGCACGTCGGCGGCGGTCCAGCCCTCGCAGGGCGAGGCCGCCGCCCAGTCGTCCGTCGCGGCGACCACGGCCGCGAAGGGTGCCGCGATCGACTCGTACTGCTGCAGATGCGTGCTCATGTCGTCCTCACTGGGCCCATCGGCCTGCCGGTGTCTCGGCGTGCCGGTCTGTCGGTCACTGCCTGCGACGACGGTAGCCACGCCTCCCGCCAGGACTCTTGTCATTTCCCGACATCGATACCCGGCCAAGAGCCCGCCTCGATCCCCCGGACGTCGAAGGCTGGGGTTCCAGCCCAAGGCGCGCCCTACGGCCATTGCCGCCGGCGACAACCCCAGCCCCCGACCCCCGCAGCCAGACGGGCCCACGCCGCGCCACACGGACCAGGCGGACCACAGCACGCCAGACCGGACCGCAACAGGCAGACCGGACCACAGCAGGCAGACCGGACAGAGCCGGCCCGGCGGGCCCTCCGCGGCGGCAGTAGCATCGCGGCGTGCCGGAGGAGCCAGACGCCATCGAGCGGGCCCATCTGCGCGATCCGCGGGACGACACGTTCACGATCGCGCGGTCTGCGGTGGCCGACGACCTCGCCGACCTGGCGCGGCGCTTCTGGATCCCGGTCTGGGACGTGCCCGCCGGGGCGCAGGCACCGCAGCGGGTGCTCCAGTTTCCGGTGTGCCTCGTCGTCGTCGCCGACAGCTACGCCCGGTTCTACGGGGTCGTCAGCGGGCTGTCGACGACGACCCTCACCGGCCGCGGCTGGGCGGTCGGCCTCATGCTCCAGCCCGCGGCGGGCACGCTCGTCACCGGCGGCAGCGTCAGGGATTACACCGATCGGCACGTGCCGCTGGAGGAGCTGGCCTCGTTCGCGGGACTGGCAGACGCGGTGCGTCCACAGATGCGGAACGACCCGAGCGATCCGGCCGCTCAGGCCCGCGCTCGCCGGCTCGTCGAGGCGCGGCTGCGGGCGCACCTGCCGGTCGACGCGGAAGGGCGGCTCGTCAACGCCATCGTCGAGGCCGTCGAGACCGATCCCGAGCTGCTGCGCGTCAGCCAGCTGTGCGAGCGCTTCCAGCTCGCCGAACGTGGCCTGCAGCGCCTCACCGACCGCCGGCTCGGCCTCTCGCCGAAGTGGCTCATCAGGCGTCGGCGCCTGCAGGAGGCCTCGGGAAGGCTCCGCTCGCGGGGTGTCGAGCTGGCTACTCTCGCAGCCGAGCTGGGATACACCGACCAGGCTCATTTCACGCGCGACTTCCGGGCGGCCACGGGCCTGACCCCGGGCCGGTTCGCGGCGCGCTTCGCGTGAGCTCCTGTCAGCCGAGCAGTTCGCGAAGCGGCGGTGGGTCACCGGACTCCGCGGCGGCCAGCCACGCCTCGTAGCCGGGCGCCAGCCGCGCCCAGTCGGCGTCGGTCATCGCGAACCACGCGGTGTCACGATTGCGCCCCTTGTAGAAGGTGGCGTTGCGCCACACCCCTTCGAAGGCGAAGCCGAGCCGCAGCGCGGAGCGCCGCGAGGGCTCGTTGAGCGCGTCACACTTCCACTCGTAGCGCCGGTAGCCGAGGTCGTCGACGACGTGACGGGCCAGGAGATACATCGCCTCGGTCGCCGGAGTGGCACGCCGAGCGCCCGCGCCGAACATGATCGAGCCGACCTCGATCGTCCCCGTCGCCGGCGCGATGCGCAGGAGGCTCGCCATGCCGACGACGCGTCCGCGCCGATCGCCCCCCTGGCCGTCGGCGACGACCGCGAAGGCGAGGGTGTCGGGGTCGGCGACCAGTCCGGCTACGGTCTGCTCGAACTCCTTCGCATCGCCTGGTGGCCCGAAGACCATGTAGGTCCACTGCTCGTCGCCGGCGCCGGCCCGCAGGTCGTCGAGCAGGCAGCCGGCGTGCTCGACGCGCAGCGGTTCGAGCCGACACGTGCGCCCCCGCAGGGTCACCGGCTCGGGTCGGCGCGCCCCTGGGTATGTGAGTGGTTCCCCGACCGGCTGCCCGAACTCGTTGCGTCGCACGCCGCCATCCTGCCCGCCCGCGGACTCCCCGCCACACCGCCCCCGGCAACGCCGAAGGCTGGCCTATCAGCCGAAGGCCCACGCCACACCACCAACCCTCGGCCAGAACCCCAGCCTTCGGCGAGCCGGCGGCACCGCCCACACGCGCGCCGCCAGAGCCGTCAGATCAGTCGCGAGGCGGCACCTCGTCCTGAATGTCGACCTCCTGCGCGCCCGGCGGGCGATCGTCGGCCAGCAGCCGGTAGAGGTCGCGGCGGCTCTGCTCGAGCACGTCGGCGCCGGCGGCCACGAGCCGCTCGTCGCCGGTCTGCGCGACCGCGCTCGCCGCGAGTCCGAGCTGTCGCACGGCCTCGCCGTAGGCGGTGAAGGCCTGCGACTGCGCCGACGCCTCGGGCTCGTCGTCCTCCCATGGCGCCCGCTCGGACTCCAGGCCCTCCACCTCTGCCCGCCCGGCCTCGGTCAGCCGGAACGCCTTGCGGCCCTCGTGCTCGCAGGCCTCGATGAGTCCTTCGTCCTCGAGCTGGGACAGTGCGGGATAGACAGCGCCCGGGCTGGGGCGCCACCGACCCTCCGACCGCTGCGCCAACTCCTGGATGAGCTGGTAGCCGTTGCGCGGGCCCTCGGCCAGCAGCCGCAGGGCCGCGTTGCGGATGTCGCCGCGCCGCGCCCGTCCGCCGCGACCGCGACGCCCCTGACCGTGCGGGCCGAACGGACCACCTGGGCCGAACGGGCCACCCGGGCCCATCGCGGCACCGGGCCCGAACGGGCC
>JBDIAP010000218.1:0-4910 GCA_039812485.1 Kineosphaera sp. | reverse complement strand
GGACGACGTGCTCGGGGCCAGGGACGACGTGCTCGGGGCCAGGGACGACGTGCTCGGGGACGGGCTCGGGGTGGCGCTCGGGGTGCGGGACGACGTGGTCGGGGCCACGGACGACGGGCTCACGGCGGCGGACCCGCGACGCGGGGGCACGCTCGCCCGACCTCAGGGCGAGGCTCGTGCCGGCGAGTCCCTGCGCACGCGGGCGCTGGCGGCCCGATGGGCCCCCGGCCGACCCGCGCTGGCCGCCCTGGACCTCGACCTGGCCCCCGGGGAGTCGCTGGCGGTCCACGGCCCGAACGGCTGTGGCAAGTCGACGTTGCTGGCGGTGCTCGCGCGGCATCTCGACCCGTGGTCGGGCGAGTACCTGCTCGGGGAGCGGGATGCGGTCGCGATGCCCCTGAGCGAGGCCCGCGGACGCAGCGCGGTCGTCGACGACGAGACCCACGTCTTCGCCTCGACCCTGCGCGAGAACCTGCGTTTCACCCGGCCCGGCGCGACCGACGACGATGTCGTGCGCAGCCTGCGGCTGGCGGGGCTGCGGGACTGGTACGAGGAGCTGCCCGCGGGCCTGGACACGATGCTCGGCGCGGGTGGCCAAGGGCTCTCGGGCGGGGAGCGCGCCCGCCTCGGCATCGCCCGCGCGGTGCTCTCGGCGCGGCCGTTGCTGCTGCTCGACGAGCCGGTCGCCCACCTCGACCATCCGACGGCGGTCGCCGTGCTCGCCGACCTCGCCGACGCCGCGGGCGGCCGCACGATCGTGCTCGTCAGCCACCGCGACGAGGCTCCGCCGGGGGCCCGCGCGCTGCGCCTGGACGACCCGCGAGAGACACGGGAATCGGCGGGCGCCGAGGCCGCGACCGCCCGCCGGTGAGCGCTCCGGACCCGAACTGTCGTCGTTCTCGACAGGACACGTCGCCGACGAGTTGCGACACTGCCAGCGTGGCTACCCGACCTCAGCGCGTCGGCGAGTGGCTCGGCCACTTGCCGCACTCGCGGCGGCTGGACGACCTCGCCACCCACATCGACGCCGACGACCGGGCGCTCGCGGTCCTCCTCACGGGGTCGTGGGCGCACGACATGGCGACCGAGCACTCCGACATCGACCTGCTCGTCATCCTCGCCCGCGACTCGCTGTCGTGGCGGCGCGACGTGCGCGACGGCGTCGATGTGCAGACGATGACCCTCGAGCGGCTGCGGCACGTGCCGGACGACCCCGGGCGTTGGTGGGACCGCTACACGTTCTGCCGCACCCGCACCCTGCTCGACCGCTCCGACGGACACGTCGATGCGCTGCTGCAGAGGTGGTGCTGCCTGTCCCCCAACGAGGTGCTGCTCGCGCTCGACTTCCACCTCGAGGCCTACCTCAACTACCTCTACCGGTCGTTGAAGAGCCACCGCGAAGGCCGGATGGGTCTGGCCCGTCTCGACGCGAGCGAAAGCCTGACGTGGGCGTTGTCGCTGGCGTTCGCGGTGCACGGCAGGGTGCGGCCGGTCAACAAGTACGTGGCCTGGGAGCTCGAGCACGACCCCATCGACGAGGCGGGCTGGTCGGCGCCCGAGTTCCTGGCGCTGCTCGACGCCATCCTCGACACGGGCGACGCGGGTGCCCAGCGGGCCCTTTTCGGCCTGATCGAGCCGCCGGCCCGCCGACTCGGCTATGGCGGGGTCATCGACGGCTTCAGCGGGCTCGACCTGCTGCGCGGCTGACGCACGGACCGCGGACTCCCGATGCCTGCGCCGTCGGTGCCGGACGTCGGCGACGCCGCGGGTCAGCCGCGGGCGCTCCAGGCCCGGGCGAAGAGCTCTCGCGCGAGCTCGCGGACCCTGACCTGCTCGGGGGAGTCCGCCTGCGGGGAGCGCGCGACGCGCAGGTCCTGGGCCGCGCCGGGCACGGGCACGGGCACGGGCACGGGCACGGGCACGGTCAGCCTGGCGCCGACCGGATAGGCGCGGTCCTCCCCCGGCAGCGGCATGCCGGGGCAGACGAGGTCGGCGGCGGGCAGACGCCCGGTCGTCAGGTAGGTGCCGACGGTGCGCTCGACGCACGGATTGTCGCCCAGCCACACGCCGTGATTGCCCTGATCGTCGACCGTGAGCAGGCGGGTCTCGCGGCGCGCCCGGTGCGCCGCGAGCGCACCCTCGAGCGGGGTCGCGGGGTCGAGCTCGCTCTGCACCATGAGCATCGGAGCGCGTGTCGCCGCCGGAGTCTGCGGCACGGGCGTCGGCCGGAAGGGCCAGTAGGCGCACGGGCTCGTCACCCACGTGTACCCGAGCAGCGGGTAGCGCCGTCCGAGCGACATCCCCTCCGTCACGTAGGAGGAGGGCAGCCGGCTCCACGGCGAGTCGTTGCACTGCACGGCCATGAAGACCGTGTCCTCGGTGCCGGCGCCGACGAGGGCCCCGCGCCCGGGTGCCCCCTGCGCCGTGGTCGCCGGGCGGGTCGTCGCTGCCGGGCGGGCTGCTCCCGTCGGCCGGCGCAGCTGGGCGGCCAGCACCGCGAGAGTCTGGGCGAGGTCACCGAATCCGGTGTCGGTGTAGAGGTTTTCGACGACGACCTGGTCGAGGTCGTGGGGGGTCATGCCGCCGAGCCGGCCGCGCGCCGCGGCCCGCCGCAACGAGTAGTAGGTCGCCCGGGTCGCCGTGGTCGTGCTCCCCAACCCGTAGTCGGAGTGCATCCGCGCCACCCACGGCAGGAACTGCTGGTCGAAGCGTCGCTGAAACCCCAGCGGCTGCCAGGCGAAGCTACGCCGCCAGTCGGCGGTGAACTGCGTGTTGGAGTCGAGCACGAAGCGACCCACCCGTCCGGGGTAGAGGTCGGCGTAGCGCGCCGCCATCCACGTGCCCGCCGAGACCCCGTAGAAGTCGACGGTGGGCGCCCTGAGCAGGGTGCGGACGAGCTCGTGGTCCCTGATCGTCGTGGAGGTGTTGACGCGCGCGAGACGGGCACCGGCCCGGGCGACGCAGCGCGCGACGGTGGCCCGCACCGCCCGCTGCTGGGCCGCGATCTGGACGGCGGTCGGGTTGCGATAGTCGCGCACCCCGTCGTCGAGCGTCGCGCAGGAGACGGGCGAGCTGCCGCCCGTGCCGCGCGGGTCGACGGCGACGATGTCGTGGGTGCGGTGCACGTCGGGTTCGAGGGCGGCGACGGTCGGGGCGAGCCAGTCGGCGGCGACACCGGGGCCGCCGGGGTTGACGAAGAGCACACGAGCGGGCTGCGCGTCGCGGGTCGCGGGTCGCCGCACGCGGGTGACGAGGATCGTCTCGTCACCCTTGGCGAGCGCGAGCCAGTCGCGCGGCGCCCGGAGCCGGGCGCATTCGACGATCGTGCGGGCGTCGCCGATGAGGTCGGCGATCCGGTGCACGTCACCGGAGCACGACGCCGTGCTCCACGCGGGGCGCTGCGCGTGATACTCCGCCCAGCGCATCGGGCGGGCGGGGGCCGCGGGCGTGGCCGCGGAGGCGACGACGGGAGGTGTCACCGCAGCAGCCGGCGCCAGGGCGGCCGGAGTTTCAGCCGGCGAGGCGACCTCGCCCGCGACGGCGACGGGCGGCAGCGGCGCCAGGAGTAGTCCGACCCCGCTGCACAGGGCCACGAGCCCGGTGGCTCGCCACCGGGGGGCACCGCGGCGCGGCGCAGGGTCGGCGGGCAGGGCGCGACGCACGGTGTCGCGCCGCCCGCGACGGATCAGTTCACGCGACAGGCCCCCCCAGGCGTGCGCGAGTCGAATGCGGCTCACCACGAAACTCATAGTCACACAACGACCTTCAGACCGTCTCACGCAGCGGGCGCAGCTGAGATGGAACGCGGGGCGGGGCACGGCCGCCGGAGCGGATCGCGACCGGCCCGCCTCGGCGCGTCGAGCGCTCGCGTGGCCGGGCCGACGTCTGTCGGCAGCGACGCCGGCGGCCCCAGCCTGCTGTGGGACAGTGGCACCGACGAGACCGCCACCGCTTCGCCGGATCGGCGGGGTCGCGTGGCGATGACGGCCGAATGGGAGGGTCCATGTCCGAGCACCCCGGCACACCCGTGGATGGCGAACCCGACGACCGCGTCGACCTCGGCCACGGCCCGACCGGGGCCACCGCGAGCGAGCGCGCGGAGCGTCACAGCGCGCGGGTCGAACGCCGCGCCGCACCCTACGAGCCGGAGGCGCCGGAGCGCGAGCCGGAGGCGCCGGAGCGCGAGCGGTTGTCGGCATCCCGCGCCACCCCCGCGCCGGGCTGGGCCGAGCAGCCGATGGCCAGCTACGAGGAGGCCTACTCCGGGGGTTGGGGCGGCCCGGTGCACGACGCGGCGACGGGACCGATCCCCCGGTTGCGGCCCGAATCCCGCCCCGAGGCGGCCGCCCCCCACCGCCGACCCGTAGGTGAGGTGCCGCCGACGCAGGGGCGCGACGCGCACCGGCACCCGTCCTCCGCGCACTCCGCCGAGGGCCACGCAGAGCCCCCTGCCCGGGACGATCTCGCCGAAACCCACCGCGCCGGTCCGTATGCCGCGTCGTCCGCTGCCGATGGCCACCCGGGCGCCGCCGACTCCGCGCATGTGGCCGCAGCGGGCGAGGACACCCCCTCCCCGGGCGACACCGGCTCCTTCGAGGACACCGTCTACTCCTCGGGCTACCCCTCGGGAACGGCTCGCCGGTCCGCGCCGATCGACCGTGCGACGAACGCCGGTCGCGGCGGGGAGCACGCCGGGCGGCGCGGGGGCGGCACCGGCGACGCGGGCGACACCGGCGACGCGGACGACACCGGCGACGCGGACGACCCCGGCTACCGAGACGACACCGGCCACCGGGGCGACGTCGGCGACGCGGGCGACGCCGGCTACCGGGGCGGCACCGGCGACGCGGACGACCCCGCCCACCGTCGCGACGCGCACGGGATCGCGCCGACGTCCGCCGGCCACGGCG
>JBDIAP010000217.1:0-4962 GCA_039812485.1 Kineosphaera sp. | reverse complement strand
GGCGCCCTGCGATCTACCGCCGGAGTTGCCGCACGCCGCGAGGGTCAGGGTGAGCGCCGCCACCCCGGCGACCGTCGCTGCCAGTGAAGTCCGCATGTCCCGCTCCCTCGCCGCGCTGCCGCGCTCGCCCGACAGTGCGAAAATTAGTTCCGTGTTGACTCCTGACTTCGGAACTTAGCACCGGTCTTGGTGGTTGGCGCGGATTTGTGGGGTCCGCGACGACCTCGCCACCCGCTACCCCAAGACCGGCCCGCTCATGGACGACGCCAAGTCCGAGGTCCTCGCCTTCGCGGCGTTCCCGCGTGAGCACTGGCGCAAGATCTGGTCCACCAACCCCCTCGAGCGGCTGAACAAGGAGATCAAACGCCGCTCCCGCGTCGTCGGCATCTTCCCCAACGAGGCTGCCGTCATCCGCCTCATCGGCGCCGTCCTGGCCGACACCCACGACGAGTGGCAGGTCGACGAACGCCGCTACCTCTCCGAGGGCTCGATGGCCAAGCTCTACCCGACCAGCAATACTGAGACCGTCGCCCTGGAAAGGAGCGACCGGTAGGCAACGAGCATCACCTCAAAGCCCACCACCCAGCGGGGCTCTGTCCATCCCCTCGATGTAGGGCTCTAGCGTCTTGGCCGAGATCGCAGCAGGGGCTTCACACCTCGCCCCTGAGCTTGCCCGGCCGCATCGGTAGCCGATCCATGTCGGCGTCCGCTCGTACGTCAATGGCCCTCCACAGCTCGCGCAGCGCAGCAGCCCTTCCGACAGCAGGGCATCCGACCGGACCCGCGTCCGTGGTCCCTCCGTGCGAGGTTCGAGCACGGCCTGCGCCGTCTGCCAGAGCTCCAGCGACACGAGGGCTCCCACGCAACGGCGGGGTAGCCGTCCGCGTCGAGCACGGCACGTCCTCCGGTCATGGCCCGACCAAGCACGGCTTCACTCCGCAGCAGCTTCGAGAGGGTCGACACGATCCACTCCCGGCCGCGTCTCGTCCTGATCCCCCGCTCGTTCCAGCTCTTGACGATGCTCCGCAGGGATCGCCCATCGGCTACCCCCTGAAATGCCTCACGCACGAGCTCGGCCTCGACGGGATCCGGCTCCAGAGCACGGCCGGTGCCGGACGGATGCTCGACGACCCGATACCCGAAGGTGGGCGACCCTCCTCCCCATCGGTGCTGTGTCGCCAGATGCCGCCGTGAGGATCGCTGTCGAGCCGCCGTGTTCTCGCTCAGCTCGTGCCACCTCTGACAGCACGGCAGCGATGAGCCGCCATGCCGTCTGGTCGCTCCTGAGCCCGTCCATGTAGGCCACGAACAGCCCCCGCTCGTCGAGCACGTCGACCAGATCGGCAATGGCGGACAAGCCCTGTCGGCTCCAGCGGTCGAGCTTCCAGACGCACAGCACGTCGGCCCGACCGTCTCGCAGCATGGCCAGGGCTTCATCGGCTCGGGCTCGCCGCTTCCCTCCGCTGATCCCGTCGTCCTCCAGCTCGGCGACGACGCTCCAGCCCTCCCGCTCGCAGAGTGCTTCGAGGTCTCGCCGTTGCCGCTCGATGCTGGTCGACTCCTCGGTCGTCTTGCTCAGTCGCATGTAGAGGACAGCCCTCATGCCCTTCCCCTATCAGACGACGGGATGCGTGCCTCTTTCCAACGGCAGGGTCGGGAGATGATGCAGTGGTGAAGCAGGTGTATCGGATCACCTATCCAAACGGGAAGATCTATGTAGGGCTGGACCTGACCGGGACGACGCTCTATCTCGGTTCGCCACGCAAGGCTCTCCTGTCGGCAGATCTCGGGCTCGACGGCAGCACCGATTTCACGATCACCCTTCGGAAGGAGATCCTCTGGCAGTCCGACACAGCGACGGACGCCGAAGCTCGTCGGGTCGAGGTCGAGTGCATCGTCCGAGAGCAAGCGAACGACCCCCGGATCGGTTACAACCTCTGGCCCCGAAGGAAAGACGCCTAGTGTCGTGAGGCAGTAAATCGTTGCGTTTTGGTTAGATTTGGGTCGTGTCTGGACCTGTCGCGAAGTCGCTGGTGTTGAGTGATCATGAGCGGGCGGTGTTGGTGGGGTGGGTCCGTCGGCCGACGTCGTCGGCGCGGCTGGTGCAGCGGTCCTCGATCGTGTTGGCGTACGCGGATTCGGGTTCGGTGGCCGAGACTGCGCGCCGGCTGGGGATCAGTGCGCCGACGGTGTCGAAGTGGCGCGACCGGTTTTTGTCCGATCGGCTCGATGGCCTGGGTGACGCGCCGCGTCCGGGGCAGCCGCGGAAGATGACGGATGCGCAGATCAACGCCTTGATCACGCGCACCTTGCAGGACGCCCCGCCGGGCGGTGATACGCACTGGTCGACCCGGTCGATGGCTGCCGATCAAGGATTGAATCAGACCCAGGTGTCACGGATCTGGCGGGCGTTCGGGCTCAAGCCGCACGCGGTGGACTCCTGGAAGCTGTCCAAGGACCCCGACTTCGTCGACAAGGTCCGCGACATCGTTGGGCTGTACATGTCGCCCCCGGAGAACGCGCTGGTCCTGGCCGCGGATGGAAAGTCCCAGGTGCAGGCGTTGGACCGGACTGCGCCGATCCTGCCGATGATGCCGGGCACCCCGGCGCGGGCGACGCATGACTACGTCCGGCATGGCACGACGACCCTCTTCGCGGCGATGGACATCATCTCCGGGTCGGTTATCGGACGGAACTACCGAGGCCATCGCAGCGCCGAATTCCTGCGCTTCCTCAAAGAAGTCGAGGCGGTCACCCCCAAAGACCTGGACCTGCACCTCGTGCTGGACAACTACGCGACGCACAAGACCCCGGCCGTCAAGGCGTGGCTGCTCAAACATCCGCGAGTCGTGCTGCACTTCACGCCGACCTCGGCGTCATGGCTCAACCTCGTCGAAGGCTGGTTCGCCGAACTCACCCGCCGCAAACTCCAGCGCTCGACCCACCGCTCCGTGATCGAACTCGAACGCGATATCACCGCCTGGGTCCAAGCCTGGAACGACAACCCCCGCCCCTTCGTCTGGACCAAGACCGCCGACCAGATCCTCGCGACCCTCGCCGGCTACTGCCAGCGAATTAACGCCTCACGACACTAGGTCTAGTCCCCCTGCCATCACTCCATCTGTCATGATCAATCCCTCGTCCACTCCGGGGATAAGACTACTTCGGTGAGCCGACCTACTACTACAAGACCGGCATCGCGTTCATCGCCTGGCTCTGCGGCTTCCAGCCCGGTTTCGGGATGGTGGGCGGCCTGCAGAGCGCGCGCAGCGTCGTCCACCTGGCGCAGGCCTTCCGCCTCGTCGACGCGGCCGGTCTGCTGCCCGACCCCGACCTGGCGGTCGAGCGGATGCGCACCCTGCTACGCACCTCGGGAGTATCGGCGTGACCGCGATCGGGACCACAGGCATCGAGCGGCTCTCGCTCAACCAGAAGACGACGAACCGCTGGACGCTGCCGGAGGCCGTCGCGGGCTGCCTGCGCGGCGGGCTGAGCTCGATCGGGGTGTGGCGCGAGCCGCTCGCCGACTTCGGGGTCGCCGCCGGCGCCGCGCTGCTGGCGGACTCGGGGCTGCGCGTCAGCTCGCTGTGCCGCAGCGGCTTCCTCACCGGCATCGGTGAGGCCGCCATCGCCGAGAACACCCGGGCCATCAAGGAGGCCGAGGCGATCGGCGCCGACTGCCTCGTGCTGGTCGTCGGCGGACTCCCGCAGGGCTCTCGCGATCTGCCGGGCGCCCGCGCCCGGGTCGCCCAGCGCCTCGACACGCTCGTGCCGATCGCCCGCGACCACGGCGTGCGGCTCGCGCTGGAGCCGATGCACCCTATCTACACGGCCGACCGAGGCGTCCTGGCCACCCTCGGGGAGGCGCTCGACCTCGCGCAGGCGTACGCGCCGTCCGAGGTCGGGGTGGTCGTCGACACCTTCCACGTGTGGTGCGACCCGCAGCTGGAGGCCCAGATCGCCCGCGCCGCGGGGCGGATCGCGAGCTTCCAGCAGTGCGACTGGATCACGCCGCTGCCCGCCGACACCCTCCCCGCGGGGGATGATGGGCGACGGTCACATCGACTTCCGCCGCGCCCTGGCCCTCGTCGAGGCGGCCGGCTACACCGGTGACATCGAGGTCGAGATCTTCAACGCCGACGTGTGGGCCGCCGACCCCGACGAGATCGTCGCGACGATGACGGACCGCTATCTGCAGTGCGTCGTCGGCGAGCCCGTCGCCGTGGGGGCCGGGCGATGAGCGCGGGTGACCCGGTGTCGGCCGGATCGGTGCGCGAAGCCGAGACCGTGACCGAGTCCGTCGCCGAGTCGGTCATCGACGCGGTGCCCGGGGCGCACATGCGCCGCGAGATCGCGCAGCAGCCCGCGTGCTACGAGCGGCTGCTCGCCGATCGGAGCCAGGTCCGGGCCGTCGCCCAGGCCCTCGCGGACCGGGACGTGCGCTTCGTGCTCATCGCGGCCCGCGGCAGCAGCGACCACGCGGCGCTCTACGCCAAGTACCTCGTCGAGACGACGCTCGCCCTGCCGTGCGGGCTCGTGTCGATGTCGAGCCTCACCGGCTACGGCGACGCGGCCCGCGAGCCCGCGATGGCCGGGGTGTTGTGGCTGGCGATCAGCCAGTCCGGCGGCTCCCCCGACCTGCTCGAGGCGGCCCGCGTCGCCCGAGCGGCGGGCGCGGTGACCGTCGCGGTGACGAACGCCGCCGACTCGCCCGTGGCCCGCGCCGCCGAGCTGCACTTCGACATCGACGCAGCTCAGGAGCGGTCGGTCGCGGCGACGAAGACGTATACGGCTCTTCACCGATGAGTGTGGGGTCACAGGGGTAGCCCGCCGCCGATGAGGCATGCGGAGCCGGTAGTTGTCGCGGTTGCGGAAGCCTCGGGCGATGCGTCGGTGGAGCTCGATGAGCCCGTTCATGGCTTCGGTGCCGCCGTTGTTGGCGCCGTCGGTGTCGAAGTACCC
>JBDIAP010000216.1:0-5023 GCA_039812485.1 Kineosphaera sp. | reverse complement strand
TCGTCGGCACCGCCGCGAGGAAGTCCTCCGCGGCCTGCAGCTCCAGAAGGCTGGGGCGCACGAAGTTCGTGCCGTGCGCCAGGGTCGCGGCGACCGCCTCGACGACCGTCGGGTGCGCGTGCCCGAGGATGACCGAGCGCAGCCCGGCTCCGTATTCGACGAACTCGTTGCCATCGACGTCCCAGACGTGGGCACCCCTGCCGCGCTCGATGATCGGAGCGCAGTCGGCCGGGTATTGGTCCGGACCCTTGGCGTAGGTGTGCGCGCCTCCGGGCACGAGGTCCGCGAGACGTGCAGCCGCCCGGATCGAGCCGTCGAAGTCGGTGATCATGGGACGAAGTATCCCGATCCTGAGCAGCCCACCGAACGGCAGCCTGGCCCCGACCGAGTCAGACCCACGACGTCAGACCCACGGCGTCAGACCCGCGGCGTCACGCCCCGCAAGAACTCCTCCATGTCGGCGGACGTCACGCCCGACGCGTGCCGGCTCAGCACGGCCTCGCGACCGGCGGCCCCCAGCCGCGCCCGCAGCTCCTCGTCGCGGGCCAACCACGCGATGGCGTCGGCGAACTCGTCCGCGCGGCCCGCCGAGACGACGCGACCCGTCTGGCCGTCGGCGACGAGCTCGGCGATGCCCGCGATGCGGGTCGTGACGACCGGCAGCCCGGTCGCCATAGCCTCCATGATGACGACCGGCAACCCCTCGGCGAAGCTCGGCAGCACGAACACGTCGGCCCAGCGATACTGGGCCGGCAGCTCGTCCTGCCCGATGGGGCCGGTGAGCTCGACAGCCTCCGTCAGGCCGAGCTCGGCGATCCGTCGCTCCAGCAGGTCGTGCAGCTCGCCGCCGCCGACGATCCGCGTGTGGGTCTCGATCCCCCGCCGGCGCAGGTCGGCGAGGGCCTCGAGCAACACCGGGCCGCCCTTCTCGGGGACGAGGCGGCCGACATACAGCAGGCGCAGCGGGCCGTCCTCGCGAGGGGTCGAGCGCGGCAGATAACGCTCCTCGTCGACGCTCATCGCCACCTTCGACAGGCTCGGCCAGATGTCCGGGTCCACGAGACGCATGAGCTGGCTGCGGCAGAAGTCGGTGATCGCCGCGACGCCGTCGGCGCCGGCGACCTTGGCGGCCAGGTCGACCTTCTCGACCTGCGCGAACTCCGCCGGGCCGTGCACGCTCATCGACCAGCGCCAGCCCGCGTCGGGCCCGTCGATGTGCCGGCCGAGCTGCACGACGAGCCGGGCGATGTCGGCGGCGACGTTCGTGAAGTGCACGTGCAGGTGACGCAGCCCCGCCTCCTTCATCCAGCCGTAGAGGACGACGGCCTCGGCGAAATAGAAGCCCTGCCACACCCGCGCCCTGGCCGTCGTGTCGCCGGTGCGCGCGGCCCTGGCCAGCGTGCTCGCCCACGCCCCGGGGGCCGAGCGCAGCACCGCCGCGTGCCCGCCGACATACGGGCGGGCGTCGCCGTCGACCAGCACCCGGGTCGCGGCGGCCTCGCGGCGCATCGTCTCGGAGATGAGCTCGCCCGGGGGGCAGGGCCGCACGCTGTAGGTCGTCACCTCCACCCCACGGGCCCGCAGCGCGAGGATCTCGCGCTCGATGAACGCGTGCGAGATCGCCGGATACTTGCTGACGAGGTAGGCGACCCGCACGGGGGCCACCTCGGGATGGCCCGTGGCGTCGCCCGCGGGGTCGTTCGAGGGACTCGTCGTCATGCGTTCGCCTCCACTGGTCCTGGCGCTCCTCACCGCGTCGAGTCGTCCCGGTGCCAGACCGCCACGCGTCGTCGCGCGCGGCGCCGCGCCTCGAGGATCACCCCGACATAGACGAGCACCGCCGGCAGCATCGGCGGCCTGCGCACGGCCACCCGGCCCAGGGCCCGCACGGTCGAGTCGAGGGTGCCGCCGTAACCCTCGCCGTCCTGCGACTGGGCGAGCTCGGCGTTGCCGCCGGCGACCCGAGTGCGCACCTTGACGAGATTGGCCAGGTCACGGGGCACCTGCACCTCGAACTCGCCCTCGACGAGGATCCGCTCCGCGGGGGTGAAGAGCTGCTGGATGAAAAGATCGTCGGCCCGCAGCGCCGGAAACGCCCCGAACCGTCGCCGCCCCGCCGCCGACAACCCGTAGATGCCGAGCCCCACCATGCCCTGGGTGACATAGGGCACCTCGACGTAGGCGTCGTAGAACCGCCGCACGCCCCAGCTCGCACCCTCCGTCGCGAACCGCACCCGCGGCGCCGCGACGCGCGGCTCGTCGGTCGTCAGGGCCTCGACCATCTTGACGAGCACGCCGTCGTCGAGGCTGATGTCGGCGTCGAGATAGATGCGCGGCTGCGACTGTGCCGCCGCGGCCTGGTCGCCCGCGTTGAGCGCCGCGACCTTCGAGGCCTGCGGCACCTCGACGACCCGAACCCCGTCGAACGAGCGCGCCACCTCGACCGTGTCGTCGGTGCACCCGTTGGCCGCCACGACGATGTCGAGCGGCACGTCGGCGCTCAGCAGCGACCGCAGGCAACGCCCGAGCACGCGACCCTCGTTGTAGGCGGGGATGACGACACTGGCCCGGCAACCGCCCGGGGGTGACGTCATGAAGTCCTCCATCGCTCGGCGCCGCGGGGTCGGCCCTCGGCTCGTGACGGTGAGCAGCATAGTCACACAACGATATTCGGCCCTATCTGCGCACGGATGGCGGACCGGTCCCCCGGTGCGCCACCCGGGCCGATACCCTGCCGCACGGGCTTGCCGCCGAGCCCGGCGCCCCCTCGGGGGCCGCACACCGACCATCGGATGAGCCCGGCGCGAACACCGGGGCAGGAGGCATCGTGCGCATCCTTCTCGTCACCACCGGCTGCGACCCCACCGCGTGGAGCGAGCCCCTCGTCGGCTACCAATGGGCGAGCCGCCTCTCGCGCGACCACGACGTCACCTTGCTCAACTACCGGCGGCGCACCGAGCGCCCCGCGAGCGAATACCTGCCCGGCGTGCGGGTCGTCGAGTGGGTCGAACCCGCCGGTCTCGAGCGGGTCGAGCGGCTCAACTCGATGGCCAGGCCCTCCTACCCGCTCTTCCTGCGCGAGGTGCGGCGGTGGTTGCGCAATGCCGCCGCCGGCGGCGAGCGCTTCCACATCGGCTACCAGCCCGTGCCGGTGGCGCTGCGCTACCCCTCACCGCTGCAGGGCAGCGGGCTGCCCTACGTGCTCGGGCCGCTCGGCGGCAGCCTGCCCGACCCGCCCGGCTTCGAGACCGAGGACACCTCGGCGTGGTTCGTGCGGCTCCGCCGCTTCGACGGGCTGCGCATCGACCACGACCCATGGCTGCGCCGCACCTACGCCGAGGCCGAGTGCGTCGTCGGCATCGCCGACTACGTGCGCGAGCTGCTGTCGTCGGTCCCGCTGCGCGCCTACACCTCGATCCCCGACACGGCCCTGGAGCACCTCCCCCCGTCTGTCGACCGGCGCGGCCGCACCGGGCCGGTGCGGCTGCTCTTCGTCGGCCGGCTCGTGCGCACCAAGGGCGCCCGCGACGCCGTGCGGGCGATGTCGCGGCTGCGCGACCTCGACGTCGTGCTCGACGTCGTCGGCGACGGCTACGACCGGCAGCCGTGCGAGGACCTCGTCGACGAGCTCGGCCTGCGCGACCGGGTCACGATGCACGGCGTCGTCGACCGCGGTGACGTCGACGGCTTCTACGAGCGGGCCGACGTCTTCGTCTTCCCCAGCTATCGCGAGCCGGGCGGCACCGTGACCTTCGAGGCGCTCGGCGCGGGCCTGCCGATGATCACCGCCGACCGCGGCGGACCGGCCACCGCCGTCGACGAGACCTGCGGCATCACAGTGACCCCGACGAACCCGGAGGACTACGCCGACCAGATCGCGGCCGCCGTGCGCTCGCTCGTGCTCGACCCGGCGCGGCGGCTGCAGCTCGGGGCCGGCGCTCGCGCCCGCACCGAGGCGATCGGCACGTGGGACCGCAAGATCGAGGCGATGGAGCACGTGCTGATCTCCGCCCTGGCATCGGCCGTCGCCCGGACCTGACGCCGAGTTGCCCTGCCGGGCAAGCGTGTTCGCACATCGTTGGTTAGCGACTGGCGCTCGCGCCGATTAGGCTTCTCGCGGTCGCGCAACCGCAACGCCTGCCTGCCCGCCTCTCGCCGCGGCCGCGGAGGTAGGACGTGAGAGGACCTCCGTGACGACGCACACCAGCGACTCGTCCGCGCCCACGCCGCTGCGCTCCCTGGGCCGGCACTGGCGCCTCGCGGTGCTGCTGAGCATCGTCGGGCTCGCCGCCGGCCTGGCGCTGGCGTCTGTCCGGCCGCCGCACTACACGGCCGAGGTGCGGCTCGCGGTCGACGTCGGCGACCCGTCGGCCTACGCGATCGCCGGGTTTCCGCTCGCCTCACGCGAACTCGCGGTCGACTACGCCCGCTGGGTGGAAAACGGAGTGGCCGACGGCAGCCTGACGGACGGCCAGAGCGTCACCATCACCGCTTCGCCGGTCCCCGACACCGGCGTCGTGCGCATCGAGGGCACGTCGGTGTCGGAGCAGGCGGCGCTCGCGGGTGCCCGCACCGTCGGCGAGTCGCTGCTCACCCGCGTCAACGGCGCCTACGAGGCGCAGGGACCGCAGCTCGCGCTGCGCAAATACAACGAGGCGGCCCCCACCCTCGCCGCCGCCCAGGCCCGGACCGAGGCGGCCGAGGCGGCCTACCAGCGGGCCCTCGCCACCGGCACCGCCGCGACCCGCGAGGCGACCCGCCGTGTGCTCGTCCAGGCACGCACCGCCGAGGCCTCCGCCCAGCTCGAGCGCGATGCGCAGGGCGAGCGCTACCGGCGCCTGTATTCGCAACCGGAGTCCGTGCGCGGCCTGCGCCTCGTCGCCGGCCCCACCGTGACCGGCGACGACGGCGTGGCGGCCTTCCAGCGCTTCGGCGTGCTCGGTCTCGGCGCCGGTCTGGCGCTGGCCCTCGTGCTCGCCGTGCTGCTCGACCGGCGCGGCGCCCGCCGGACCGCCCGCAGTGA
>JBDIAP010000215.1:0-5036 GCA_039812485.1 Kineosphaera sp. | reverse complement strand
CGGCGCCGCGGGCGCCGGAGCCGCCGCACCCGCTACCGCTGCCGGTGGTGGACAACCACTGCCACCTCGACATGGGCCGCGACGGCGCGCCGCGCCCCGACCTCACCGCGACGCTGGCCCAGGCCGCGGCGGTCGGGGTCGATCGCGTCGTGCAGATCGGCTGCGAGCTCGAGTCGGCGCACTGGACGGCCCAGGTCGTCGACTCGCACCCCGGCCTGCTCGGGGGAGTGGCGTTGCACCCCAACGAGGCTCCCCACCTCGCGGCGGCCGGCCGGCTCGAGGACGCGCTAGCCCAGATCGAGCAGCTCGCGGCCGGGGAGCGCATCCGGGTGGTCGGCGAGACGGGCCTGGACTACTTCCGCACCCCGCCGCAGGGGCGAGCGGCGCAGCACGAGTCGTTCCGGGCCCACATCGAGCTCGCCAAGCGGCTCGACCGCACGCTGCAGATCCACGACCGCGACGCCCACGACGACGTGCTCGACGTGCTGGCACAGGTGGGCGCGCCGGAGCGCACGGTCATGCACTGCTTCTCCGGCGACATCGACATGGCCCGCGAGTGCGTGCGGCGCGGCTACTACCTGTCGTTCGCGGGCACGGTGACGTTCAAGAACGCCCGGTCGCTGCGCAACGCCCTGTCGATCGTGCCGTTGGAGCTACTGCTCGTCGAAACCGACGCGCCCTACCTCACGCCCACGCCGCACCGGGGTGCGACCAACGCCCCCTACCTCGTGCCGCTCACCGTGCGAGCCATGGCGGGCGTGCTCAACGTCGCCGTGCCGACGTTGTGCGAGGCCCTGTCGGACAACTCCGAGCGGTTGTACGGGCCGTGGTGACTCCCCGGGGCGAGGCGGACGGCGGCGCGACCGCACGCGCCGGGGCCACCGAACCTGGTGTCGCTTCACACTGTTCTGTGCAGACCGAGTGTTCTGTGCCGACGGAGCCGATGGAGCCGACGGAGCCGACGGAATCGCCGGAGTCGGTCACCGGTCCACCCGAGGCCGCGCCGGAGCTGCTCGGCGCGGTGCGCATCCGGGAGCTGGCCGACCACCTGGGGCTGCGGCCGACCAAGCAGTGGGGGCAGAACTTCGTCGTCGACGCCAACACCGTGCGGCGCATCGTCCGCGCCGCGCACGTGGGCCCGCGCGACGATGTCGTCGAGGTGGGGCCGGGGCTCGGTTCCCTGACGCTGCCGCTGCTCGGCGCCGCCCGAAGTGTCACGGCCGTCGAGATCGACCCCGCGCTCGCCGCCCAGCTGCCGCACACCGTCGCCGAACTCGCACCCGACCGCGCGGCCCGTCTGCGCGTCGTGCCCGCTGACGCGATGACCCTCACGGAGCTGCCCGTCGCCCCCACGGCCCTCGTCGCGAACCTGCCCTACAACGTGTCGGTGCCGGTCATCCTCTCGTTCCTCGCCCGCTTCCCGAGCTTGCAGCGCGTGCTCGTCATGGTGCAGCTGGAGGTCGCGCAGCGGCTCGCGGCCGCGCCGGGCAGCAAGGTCTACGGCGTGCCGAGCCTCAAGGCGGCCTGGTATGGGCGCGTCGCGCTCGCCGGCACGGTGCCGCGCACGGTCTTCTGGCCCGTGCCGAACGTCGACTCCGGGCTCGTCTCGCTCGTGCGCACCGACCCACCCCCGACGACCGCTTCGCGCGAGGCCGTCTTCTCCTGCATCGACGCGGCCTTCGCGCAGCGCCGCAAGACCTTGCGCGCCGCCCTCGCCGGCTGGGCCGGTGGCGCGGAGCGCGCCGAGTCCGCCCTGCGCGCCGCCGGCATCGACCCCCGCACCCGCGGCGAACAGCTCGACATCGCGCAGTTCGCGGCCATCGCCGCGGCACGCGGCGCGTGACGCCGAGCACGCCCGGCCAGAGAGGACGCAGGGGGCATCGGAGGTCCCGCGGCACCGCGGCCGCGCACACTCTGGTGCCGAAGCCGAAGCCGAGCCTCGATGCCGGCGAGGCGCTGGGCGGGGCTGGGGGTGTCGGCCGACCGGCGTGCCCGCTCCAGGGCTGGGGCTCTCGACGAGGTCACCTGCGACGGCGCGTGGCCTGGGCCGAAAAGCCCGGCTCTCGGCCGGCCGGGCTGCGCCTGCGCGCTAGGCATGGCGTGCCTGCTCAGGCCCCGCGCACCTGGTCAGGCGCGGCGCGCCTGGTCAGGCCCGGCGCACCGGCCACCACCCTGCTCGGCGCCGCGCAGGCCCCGACTAGGGTGACGCGCATGCATGTTGCGGCCCACGGCGGCGTCACGGTCCGCGTCCCGGCGAAGATCAATCTCGAGCTCGTCGTCGGGCCGCGCCGCGCTGACGGCTACCACGGGCTGTCGACGGTTTTCCATGCCGTGGGCCTCTACGACGACGTCACGGTGCACGCCGCCTCCCAGTGGGGGGTCTCGGTCTCCGGGCCCTACGCGACGCAGGTGCCGACCGACGGCGACAACCTGGCGTTGCGCGCCGCCCAGCTGCTCGCCCGGCACGCGCTGGACGAGGGCACCGACCTGGAGGCGGGCGAGCCGCAGACCCCGGGAGCGGGCCGGGACGAGCCCGATCCCGACCGGCCGCGACCGACGCCCGTGCACGTGCACATCGCCAAGGAGATCCCGGTGGCGGCGGGCATGGCGGGTGGTTCGGCCGACGCGGCGGCGGCGCTCGTCGCCTGCGATGCGCTCTGGCGGCTCGGCAGCGACCGCGGGCTGCTCGACGAGCTCGCCGCGCAGCTGGGCAGCGACGTCAACTTCGCGCTGACCGGCGGCACGGCGATCGGTTCCGGTCGCGGCGAGCGCGTCGCTCCCGTGCTCGGCCGCGGCCGCTATCACTGGGTGCTCGCCGTCAGCGACGAGGGCCTGTCGACGCCGAGCGTGTTCGCCGAGTGCGACCGCCTGCGGGCCGAGCGCGGCGAGATCGACATCCCTGCACCTGAGCCCAGCCCCACGATGATGGCGGCCCTGCGTTCCGCGGACCCCCGTCAGCTCGGCGCCGCGCTGCGCAACGACCTGCAGGAAGCCGCGCTCAGCCTGCGCCCGGACCTGCGCGAGGTGCTCGACTCGGGCCTCGAATACGGCGCGCTCGGCGGACTGGTGTCCGGCTCCGGGCCCACGCTCGCCTTCCTCGTCGACGGCCCCGAGGGCGCGCTCGACCTGGCGGTCGCTCTCACCGCCTCGGGCGTGGCCAGCAACGTCAAGCGCGCCGTCGGGCCCGCGCACGGCGCTCACGTCGTCAGCCCGCTCGTGGAGCGCTGATGGCGCACCTGCTGGGCGCCGAGGGGCTGCGCCTCGAATACCCGACGCGCGTCGTCTTCGACGCGGTGACTCTCGGCGTCAACGAGGGCGACCGCATCGGCATCGTCGGCCGCAACGGCGACGGCAAGTCGAGCCTGCTCGGCATGCTCGCCAAGCGCCTGACGCCCGACGCGGGCCGCGTCACGTGGCGCGGCGGCCTGCGCGTCGGCGTGCTCACCCAGAGCGACGACCTCGACCCGGGCGAGTCCGTCGGGCACGCGATCGTCGGCGACCGCTCCGAGCACGAGTGGGCCTCCGACGCCGGCGCGCGCGACATCATCGCCGGGCTCGTCGCCGACCTCGACTGGACCTCCCCCATCGGTAGCCTGAGCGGCGGCCAACGCCGCCGAGTCGCCCTCGCGGCGCTGCTCGTGCAGGACTGGGACGTCGTCGTGCTCGACGAGCCCACCAACCATCTCGACGTCGAGGGCATCGTGTGGCTCGCGAGCCACCTGCGCACCCGCTGGTCGCGCACGGCCGGCGGGCTGCTGCTCGTCACCCACGACCGCTGGCTGCTCGACGAGGTCTGCACGACGACATGGGAGGTGCACGACCGGATCGTCGAGCCCTTCGAGGGTGGCTATGCCGCCTACGTGCTGCAGCGGGTCGAGCGCGACCGCCAGGCGGCTGCCGTGGAGGCCAAGCGGCAGAACCTCATGCGCAAGGAGCTGGCGTGGCTGCGCCGCGGCGCGCCGGCGCGCACGTCGAAGCCGAAGTTCCGGATCGACGCGGCGAACGTGCTCATCGAGGACGTGCCGCCGCCGCGCGACCGCGTCGAGCTGGCCCGGTTGGCGACGGCGCGGCTCGGCAAGGATGTCGTCGACCTCGAGGACGCGGGGGTCGCCTACGGGGACAAGCAGGTGTTGCGCGACGTCACCTGGCGGATCGCCCCGGGGGAGCGCACGGGCATCCTCGGGGCCAACGGCGCGGGCAAGTCGACGCTGCTCGGCCTCGTCGCCGGCACCGTCGCCCCGACCTCCGGGCGGGTCAAGCGCGGCAAGACCGTGCAGCTCGCGGTGCTCGATCAGCAGTTCGCGGCGCTGGAGGAGATCGCACAGGATCGTGTGCGCGAGGTGCTGGCCCGCACCCGCACGACGTTCACGATCGACGGCAAGGACTTCACGCCGGCCCAGCTGCTCGAGCGTCTCGGCTTCTCGCGCGAGCACCTCTCGGCGCGGGTCGGCGAGCTCTCCGGGGGCCAGAAGCGTCGCCTCCAGCTGCTGCTCGTGCTGCTCGACGAGCCCAACGTGCTCGTGCTCGACGAGCCGACCAACGACGTCGACACCGACATGCTCGCCGCGATGGAGGACCTGCTCGACTCCTGGCCCGGCACGTTGCTCGTCGTCTCGCACGACCGCTACCTGCTCGAGCGGGTCACCGACCAGCAATATGCGATCCTGCACGGGCGGCTGCGGCACGTGCCCGGCGGCGTCGACGAATATCTGCGGCTGCGCGAGGCCGAAGGCGCGACCCGGCTGCCCGACGACGCACCGGCGGACCCCGGCCGGGGGGCCGCCGCGCCGAGCGGCGGCTCGGGGGCGCAGCAGCGCGCGATCGCCAAGGAGGTCGCGGCGACCGAGCGCAAGCTGGCGCGCCTCGCCGGCCAGATCGAGACGCTGCACGAGCGGATCGCCGCCCACGACCAGGGCGACTACGTGGGCCTAGGAAGACTGACGGCGCAGCTGCGCGAGCTGGAGGACGACGTGGCGGCCCAGGAGGAGCGCTGGCTGGAGCTGTCCGAGCAGCTCGGCTGAATCGCAGCTCGCTGA
>JBDIAP010000214.1:0-5076 GCA_039812485.1 Kineosphaera sp. | reverse complement strand
CGCCCGCCGGTCGGCTCGCAGCGAGGCGCGCAGGCGCGACTTCGCCGACGTCGCGGCGGGGGCGGGCGGGGCGGGGGTCGGCGAGGCCGGGGTTGTTGCTGTTGCGGCCGAGGTCGGCGTCGGCGTGGTTGCCGGCGGGGCCGGGGTTGTTGCTGTCGCGGTCGGGGCCGGGTTCGGCGTCGGCGTGGTTGTGGGCGGGGCCGGGTTCGGGGTCGGCGTGGTTGCCGGCGGGGCCGGGGTCGTTGCTGTTGCGGCCGAGGCCGGGTTCGGGGCAGGCGTGGTCGCGGACGGGGCAGGGGGCGCCGCGGGCGTGTCGGTGGCGGATGCGAGCCGTTGGAGGTGCTCCCCCTCGAGCCGTGCGGGGTGCCGGTCGGTCATGGCGGCAGTGTGTCCGATGGCGCGCGGTCGGGCCACCGTGCGCGCTGGGTGCGCCGCGCGCACCGCGGTGGTCCGCGGCAGCCCGAGCAGTTCCCAGCCGATCACGGCCGATCACGGCCGAAGGGGCCGGTGGCGGCCGATGGAGCATGTGCCGACCTGGGACGCGCGGCGCGATCTCACCGACGCGTTCCCCGCGCCGACGAGCGCGGCCGACGGTGCAGGCGCTGCCCGAGTCGCTGCGGGTCGGTTCGGTCCGACGATCGGGCGCGGCTCGCGTCCGCCGACCTCGTGCGGGGATGCGGTGACGCCTGGGGCGACCTCCAGGCGCTGCGCGCGGACGGCCCCCGCGGCCGCCGACCCGGGCGGGGATGCGGCGACGCCGGCGTTCCGGCCGATCGTCGTCGTGACGCACGAGACCGGCGCCGGCGCCGGCCTGGCTCGGGTCAGGCGGAGCACGCGACGCGGGCATGTGTCGGCGCGCGCCGCTAAGGTGACCTGCACGCGTGTGCTCGCCGCCGGCCGCAGCCACGCGCGCGACCAGTGCTCGGCGTCACGATGAGGAGGAGCGCGCGTGGCACCCGTCATCTCCGTCGAGCAACACCGCGACCGCATCCTGGCCGCCGTGGGCGTCGGGCCTGTCGTCGACGTGCCCGTCACCGCGGCGCACGGCTGCGTGCTCGCCCGCGACGTCACCGCGCTCGTGCCGCTGCCCGGCTTCGACAACTCCGCGATGGACGGGTATGTCGTGCGCTCCGCCGACGTCGCGGGCCTCCCGATCGCCGCCGGTCCGCACCTCGACGAGGGCGGCGAGGGCGCCCCGCTGCGGCTGCCCGTGTCGGGGGACATCGCCGCCGGCGATCGGCGCCGCCTGCGTCTGGAGCCCGGACGTGCCTACCGCATCATGACCGGAGCGCCGCTGCCCGCCGACGGCGAGGTCGTCGTGCCGGTCGAGCTCACCGACGGCGGCGAGCAGGTCGTGACCCTCTACGCGAGTCAGGAGGCCGGGCGGCACATCCGTCGCGCGGGCGAGGACGTGCGCACCGGCGACGTCGTGTTGCGCGCCGGCGCCCTGCTCGGGGCGCGGCAGCTCGCGATCGCGGCGGCCGTCGGGCTCGCGACGCTGCCGGTGCATCGGCGCCCTCGCGTCGTGTGCCTCTCGACCGGCGACGAACTCGTGCCGCCCGGCGCCGTGCCGGCCTTCGGCCAGGTCGTCGACAGCAACGGCCTCATGCTGGCGGCGGCCCTGCAGGAGGCAGGCTTCGACGCCCGCGCCGGAGCGGTGGTGCGCGACACGCCCGAGGCGGTGCTCGGCGCGCTGCGCGAGCACCTGCAGGAGGCGGACGCGATCATCACGACCGGCGGCGTGAGCATGGGCGCCTACGACGCGGTCAAGGCGGCGTTGTCGAGCCTGGGGACCGTGCAGTTCGATCGCGTCGCGATGCAGCCGGGCAAGCCGCAGGGCTTCGGCACCCTCGGCGAGCGGCAGGTGCCGGTCTTCACGCTGCCGGGCAATCCCGTGAGCGCGCTGGTGTCGCTCGAGGTCTTCGTCGTGCCGGCGCTGCGGCAGCTGGCCGGGGCGGGCGCCGCGCCGGTGGCTGCGCGGCGCGCGCGGGTCGTCGACGGCTGGCCCTCGCCGGAGGGCCGCACGCAGTTCGTGCGCGTCCTGCTCGACGAGCAGGCGGGGGAGCCGACGATGCGGAGCGCCGGTGGCCAGGGCTCGCACGTGCTCCAGGCCCTCGCCGACGCCGACGCCCTGGCCGTCGTGCCCGCCGACGTCACGCGCGTCGAGCCCGGTGACGTGCTCGACTATCGCCCGTTCGCGGGGCGGGGGTGGGGCCGGTGAGTGGTGACCTCACGCACGTGCGCGCCGACGGCACCGCTCACATGGTCGACGTCAGCGCCAAACCCGTCACGGCCCGCGCGGCCGCGGCGGCCGGTCGGGTGCTGCTCAGCCCGGCCGCCGTGGCGGCGCTGCGCGGCGGGCGGGTGCCCAAGGGCGACGCGTTGGCCGTGGCGCGGATCGCCGGGCTGCAGGCCGCCAAGAAGACCCCCGACCTCGTGCCGCTCGCGCATCCCGTCGCCGTGCACGCCGTCGAGGTCGACCTGACCGTCGCCGACGATGGCGTCGACATCGTCGCGGCAGTGCGCACGGCCGACCGCACCGGCATCGAGATGGAGGCCCTGACCTGCGTCGCCGTCGCCGCGCTCGCCCTGGTCGACATGGTCAAGGCCGTCGACAAGCACGCCTGCATCACCGACGTGCGGGTCACGGCCAAGAGCGGTGGGCGATCCGGCGACTGGACCGAGGACGGCTCGTGAGCACGCCGACCGCCGACGGGCAGGCGCCCGGCACGGGTAGCGCGAACGGCCGCGGCGATCCGGCGCCGGGCGGGCCCCGACGACGCGCCGTCGTCATCACCGCCTCACGCCGCGCGGCGGCCGGGATCTATGCCGATCGCGGCGGCCCGATCATCGCCCAGCGCCTCGCCGACTGGGGGTTCGACGTGCACGGACCCGTCGTCGTGCCCGACGGCGACCCCGTCGGAGCGGCGCTGCGGCGGGCGGTCGCGGACGGCGCCGACGTCGCCGTGACGACCGGCGGCACGGGCCTGACCCCCCAGGACCACACCCCGGAGCAGACCCTCGCGGTCATCGACCGCCAGGTGCCGGGCATCGCCGAGGCGATCCGTGCGGCCGGCGTGGCCGCCGGCGTGCCGGCGGCGATGCTCTCCCGCGGCGTCGCCGGACTGGCCGGCACGTGCCTCGTCGTCAACCTGCCCGGCTCGACCGGGGGAGTGCGCGACGGTCTCGACGTGCTCGCCCCCGTGCTCGCGCACGCGGTCGACCAGCTCCACGGCGGCGACCACTGATGGCCGGGCTCTGGCCGTGCGTGCTCACGGTGCGCCACCCCAGCGGCTCGGCTCTCGTGCTGCGCGCCCTGCGCGGGCGGGATCGCTCGGACTGGGAGCAGCTGCGGGCCGCCAACACCACCTGGCTGCGGCCCTGGGAGGCGACGAGCCCGCTGCCCCCGAGCGCGCACTCGAGCTTCCGCCAGCTCGTGCGCCACTACGAGCGCGAGGGGCGCGAGGGGCGGATGCAGCCGTTCGTCATCGAGCGCGACGGCCGGCTCGTCGGCCAGATGCACCTCTTCAGCATCGGCTGGGGCGCCCTGCGCGGTGGCTCCGCCGGCTATTGGGTCGGCCGCAACGTGGCAGGTCAGGGAATTGCGCCCCTGTGTCTGGCCGCGCTCGTCGACCACGCTGTCTACGGGTTGGGGTTGCACCGGGTCGAGGTCAACATCCGCCCGGAAAACACGTCGAGCCTGCGGGTCGTCGAGAAGCTCGGCTTCCGAGACGAGGGCATCCGACGCCGGTTCCTGCACATCGACGGCGCCTGGCGCGACCACCGCACGTTCGCGCTGACCTCGGAAGATCTCGCGGGCTCCTCGCTCGTCAAGCGGTGGCGCCGCGGCGAGCAACCCGGGGGCCTGCCGCTCGCGACGCCCTGAGCGTGGGCCGCGGAGCGGCGCGGCCCCTGCCCGGCGCCTTCCGGACGGGTCGCGGAGGCCACAACGTCGGACATCACACGCCATGCGTCGCGAGGCGGCTCTGCCGACCAGGGCCGATGCGGGCGGCCGAGGGTTCAACCCCTGGTTGATGTACGACGTTGGTGCCTCAGGCCTCACGAGGTCGCCCAGGACGGACCGTCGAGGCCGCCGGCGCCGAACGCCGCGCAGGCAGATGGGCGGGGCCGGTGAGGCCAGGGTGCGCTCCGCGCGGACGGCCCGGCGCCGTGACCGTTTCGTGACTGAATCGTGATGTTGGGGACGGGTGCTCGCGCGGCCGCAGCCGTCGCCCGTGCGTCGAACGCCGCGCTCGCGGGCAGGGTTTGACCAACGCTTGACCCAGTCGTGACGTTCCCGTGAATCCACGGTTGCCGGGCCGTCCATCTGCCGTCTACCTGCGAGGACGCGGCACGAGGGCGCGAAGTTACAGCCGTGTAAGTCAATCCGTCGACACACCGAGGAGCCTGCCCGGCCAGGCCGCCGCGGCCTCCTACCGTGGTAGTCGTGTCGCCCAGCAGCCTCATCTTCGTCGCGGTCGTCGTTATCTGGGCGACCTATCTCGTCGTCCACGTCGCCCGTCACCGCGAGCATTTGGCGACGGCCCGGTCCGTCGATCGCTTCTCCAGTCAGATGCGGGTGCTGCAGCGTCGTGCCGTGCGCCTCGACCCCCCGGCTCCGTCGGCCGTGCGGGTGTCGTCCGCGAGCATGGCCCGCATGCGGCCCCTTGTGGCGCAGGCCGACCCCGAGCGGCCCTTCCTCGGGGAGGGCGCCGCGGCGGCTGTCGACGCGATGTCCGCCGGCGTCCCGGCCGCCGACGCTCCACCCGCGCGGCCCACGCCCATCAAGACCTCGACGCTCGCCGTCGACGCCGACGAGCGCGAGCCGCAGGCGCCCGACTTCTTCGTCGACGTGCCGGCCCGCGCCCCCCGACTGCCGCATCGACGCCGGCCCGGGTCGCGCCTCATGCGCGGCTTTCGCGCGGCCGCCCTGCTCGTCACGCTCCTGTCGATCGCCGGTGTCGGGATCGCCATCGCGGTGTCGGCCGCGCCGTGGTGGGCGCTCGTCGTGCCCGCGCTCGTGCTCGCCGGGGTGCTGATGTGGCTGCGCGCTGCCGCCCGGGCCGCCGCCGCCCA
>JBDIAP010000213.1:0-5156 GCA_039812485.1 Kineosphaera sp. | reverse complement strand
CCGAGGGAGCGCTAGCGACTGAGGCCCGGAGGCTCCGGTTCGGCTCAGTAGCAGAGGGCATGGCTACTGAGCCAGGAGCCGAGGTTCGGCTCAGTGGCAGGCGGCCCGCCACTGACCGCGACGGCCGGATCGCCACGCCCTACGGGGTGCGGGGGTCCGGCCGTCGGCGGTGCGCTGGGTATCCTGCGACGGTAGGCGGATTCGCCGGGGGACGGGAACGTGCGCGGGGCGGGTGGTGGCGCACGGACAGGGAAGGGATGAGGCATGAAGGCACGCGTGCTCGTCGTCGACGACGACCTGGCGCTCGCGGAGATGCTCGGCATCGTCCTGCGCAACGAGGGCTTCGACGTCGTGCACTGCTCCGACGGCGCGTCGGCGCTCGAGGCGTTTCACCAGCACCGGCCTGATCTCGTGCTGCTCGACGTCATGCTGCCCGGGATGGACGGCATCGAGGTGTGCCGTCGGCTGCGGGCGGAGTCGGGTGTGCCGATCGTCATGCTGTCGGCCCGCACCGACACCGTCGACGTCGTCGTCGGTCTGGAGTCGGGCGCCGACGACTACGTCGTCAAGCCCTTCAAGCCGCAGGAGCTCATCGCCCGGGTGCGGGCGCGGCTGCGTCGCGGTGACGAGCCGGAGCCGGAGCGGCTGACGATCGGCGATCTCGTCATCGATGTCGCGGGTCATTCGGTCAAGCGCGACGGCCGGCTCGTGGCGCTGACGCCGCTGGAGTTCGACCTGCTCGTCGCGCTGGCCCGCAAGCCGTGGCAGGTGTTTAGCCGCGAGGTGCTGCTCGAGCAGGTCTGGGGCTACCGGCACGCCGGTGACACGCGCTTGGTCAACGTGCACGTGCAGCGGCTGCGCAGCAAGATCGAGCACGACCCCGAGCACCCCGAGATCGTCGTCACGGTGCGCGGGGTGGGTTACAAGGCCGGCCCCGCCTGACGGCGGGGGAGACGGCGATGGAGCTGCGAGCGCGTCTCGACCGCGCGGGCCGGGTCATGCGCCGCTGGGTGCGCCGAGTCCGCATCTGGGTGCTCGTCGCGACCCGGCGGCTCGTGCGGCTGTGGCGGGTGAGCCTGCAGTTCCGGGTCGTGTCGACGACGATGCTGCTCGGGCTCATCGTCATGGTGCTGCTCCAGACCTTCCTCTACCAGCGCATCAGCGACGGGCTCATCGAGGTGCGCATCCAGACGGCGCGGGAGGACGCCGCCTACCGCGCGAGCGAGATGCAGGCGCGGCTGGATGCCACCGATCAGCTCGACCCGGAGAGCATCCGGCAGTTCACGTTCGACCTCATCCGCCAGCAGGAGTCGCAGGCTCCCGACCAGACGCGCGAACTCATCCTCACGCGCGCCGTCGACAACACCCGCGGGCCGGAACGGGTGCCGACGATGTGGACCCAGTGGGACGCGGCGGTCGTGCCCCCGGAGTTGCGTCAGGCCATCGCCGCCGACCCCAGCCATCAGCACATCCAGCTCGTCCGGGTGCCGCGCGGCGACGAGCAGGTGCCGGCGATCCTCGTCGGCTCGCAGATCCTCGTGCCGCAGGCCGGCCACCAGGAGCTCTATTTCGTCTTTCCGCTCGACCGCGAGGCCGAGGTCATGACGATGATGGTGCGCACGTTCGCCCTCGGTGCGCTCGTGCTCGTCGTGCTCGTCGGCCTCATCGCGTATGTCGTGACACGCCTCGTCGTCGACCCGGTGCGGGAGGCGGCGGAGGTGGCCGGGCGGCTCTCCTCGGGCCGTCTCAACGAGCGCATGCGGGCCAAGGGCGAGGACGACCTCGCGACGCTGGCGCGCTCGTTCAACGACATGGCCGACAGCCTGCAGACGCAGATCCGCCAGCTCGAGGACCTGTCGCGGGTGCAGCAGCGGTTCGTCTCCGACGTCTCTCACGAGTTGCGCACGCCGCTGACGACGATCCGCATGGCGGCCGAGGTCATCCACGATGCCCGCGGTGATTTCTCGGCGCCCGTCGCGCGCTCGACGGAACTGCTGCTCGCCGAGGTCGACCGCTTCGACGAGCTGCTCGGGGAGCTGCTGGAGATCAGCCGGTTCGACGCCGGGGGCGCGGTGCTCGACATCGAGGAGGTCGACATGCGCGCCGTCGTCGACCGGGTCGTCGCTTCCAGCGCGCAGCTCGCGGCGAGCAAAGGGGTCAGCGTCGAGGTCATCGGTGCCGAGCGCGCCTACCCCTGCGACATGGACCCGCGTCGCGTCGAACGCATCCTGCGCAACCTGCTCGTCAACGCCCTCGAGCACGCCGAGGGCAAGCCGGTGCACATCGAGCTCGCCGGCAACCGCGACGCCGTCGGGGTCGCGGTGCGTGACTACGGCGTGGGGCTGCAGCCGGGGCAGGCGGCGCTCATCTTCAACCGGTTCTGGCGGGCCGACCCGTCGCGCAACCGCACGACCGGCGGCACGGGTCTCGGCCTGGCCATCGCGCTCGAGGACGCGCGGCTGCACCGGGGGTGGCTGCAGGTGTGGGGCACTCCGGGTGGCGGCTGCCGCTTCCGGTTGACGCTCCCGCGGCACGCGGACGTGCGGATCGGGCGCGCACCGCTGCCGCTCGGTGAGGAACACGAGGACCATGCGGCGCGGTCCGTGCCGGGCTCGGCCGTCGCGCCCACCGCGGATGTCGGCACAGGAAGGCGTGCGATCGAGGCGGGATCGGCCGGGGCACCAGGCTCGTCGGCAGCGACGGACGCCGCCAGGCCGGCGGGGTCGCGCGGGGCCGACGCGTCGTGAGGCGCGCCGGGGCGGGCCGCACGCGCCGGGTGCTCGGTGCGCTGCTCGTGGCGGTGCTCGGTGCGAGCGGCTCGTGTGGTCTGCCGGAGACGGGACCGGTGCAGCAGGGGCTCGACATCGGATCGCCGCTCATGCCGCCGGTGCGTTTCGAGTTCGAGGCGCCGCCGCGCGGGGCGACGCCTGAGCAGATCGTGCGCGGTTTCCTCGCCGCGAGCTGGTCGATGGACGACGACTTCCGGGCGGCGCGGGCCTACCTGACCCCCCACGCGTCGCGGGCGTGGAATCCGCGGTCGGCGGTCACCGTCTACCCCGACAGCGGATCGTTGCAGGTCGTCGCCACGGGGCCGACGACGATGGCGCTGCAGACCCGGCAGGATGCCGCACTCGACAGCTCCGGGCGCTATCGCAGCCTGCCGGTCGGCACGACCCGCGAGTCGGTGCTCGGGTTGGAGCGGGCCAGCGGGGAATGGCGCATCTCCTCGATTCCGCCCGACTTCGGGCTGTGGATCAGCCGGTTCTACTTCGAGCGGGCCTACCGCCTCTTCTCCATCGCGTATGCCGACCCGCGGCTGCACACGATCGTCGCCGACCGGCGCTGGCTGCCCGTCGGTGCGGGCCTGACGACGACCCTGGCGCGGGCCCTCGTGGAGGCGCCGCCCGCCTACCTGCTGGGCGCGGTGCGCAGCGGCTTCCCGGCCGGCACGCGGCTGTCGGTGGACTCCGTGCCGGTGGAATTCGGGCAGGCCGCCGTCGACCTCAATCCCGGGGTGCTCGACGTCAGCGCCGACGAGCGCCGGGCCGCGTGGGCCCAGGCGCTGACGACGATCCGGCAGGCGCCGGAGGTCGAGTCCGTCGCCCTGCAGGTGGCCGGGCGCAACCTCGACGTCGTGGTCGGCGGGCGCACCGGGACAGTGCCGACGACCCTCGAGGAGCTCGGCTTCGGCCCGTCGGCCCCGCCGGTGACGAAGGTGTTGTGGCGCACCGCCGCCGGCCTCACCGCGCTGGACTCCGGTGAGCTGGGCCGCGACGACGACTCCGGCCGTGCGCAGAGCCCGGTGCTGCCGGCGGTCGGTGCACAGTGGCAGTGGGTGGCCGCGTCGGGCGACCTCGCCGACGTGGCCGCGATCTCCGCCGACCGGCGCGTGCTGCAGCGCTGGCGCGGGCAGGCGACGGGGGCGACACCGGGCATCGGGGGTGCGCTGACGCCCCCGTCCTACGATCGCGCCGGACGGCTGTGGATCGGCGGGTCGGCGGCCGACGGGGGAAGCCGGATCTGGCTCGTCGACGCCCCCCGGGGTCTCGACGCGAGGCCGCGCACGCTGAGCGCGCCGTGGCTCGACGCCGTGGGGCGCGAGGAGCTGCTCTTCGTGCGTCCCGCCCCCGACGGGCAACGGATGCTCGTCGTGTCGCGGCGCCCCTCGGGTGTCGTCCTGGGTGTCAGCGGGGTGCTGCGGGATGCCCTCGGCGTGCCCATCGGACTCACCGAACCGTGGCCCATCGGCGGCGACCTGCGCGAGATCGCCTCGGCGGGCTGGGTGTCCAACACCGCCGTGGCTGTCGTCGGCAGCCGCCAACGCGGCGAGACGGTGGTGCCGATGCTCGTCGACGTCGGCGGTGCGACGACACCGCTGGCGCCCGTGCCCGGGGCGCGTCGCGTCGTGCCGACCGGCGGCGAGCGCGGGGTGCTCGTCGTCTCGGCGGACGGGCACGTCTACGGCCGGGCCGGCGGCGGCTGGCAGCAGCTGGGCGACGCGACCGATGTCGTCGTGCCCGGTTACTGAGCGCGGGTCCACAGGGTCGTGGCGCGGCCGTCGCCGTCCACAGGCGCGGGCCGCGGGCCGCAGGTGGTCGGGGCAGGCCGTCACACACTGATGCGTGTCCTTCTCGCAGCCCGCACCTCGCCCCTCTCCGGGCCCTTCTTCTGCCGGTGTGCCGGCCGCCCTGCTCGCGCTGCGTCGCGGGTGGCTCGCCGCGCTCGACCTCGCCCTGCCGCTGGCGTGCGCGGCGTGCGGCCGCCCCGGCGCGCCGTGCTGCGCGGTGTGCGCCGGCGAGCTCACGTGGGCCGGACACGCCGGGGGCTCACCGCGCGGCACGGCAAGGGTCACGGGGCCGGGTGCTGGGCCGGGCGTTGGGCCGCGGCGGGTCATCCCGTCGCCCGCGCCCCCCGGGCTGCCTCCCACCTGGGCGGCGGGGCCGTACCAGTCGCCGCTGCGTGACCTCGTGGTCGCCTACAAGGACGGAGATCGGCGCGACGTGCGCGCCGCGCTCGGCGCGGCACTGGCGCCCGTGGTGCTCGCCGCGGCGAGGGGGTCCGCCGAGGTCGTCGTCGTGCCGATGCCGACCTCGCCCGCGGCTCGTCGGCGGCGCGGTGACGACCCGCTGGCCGACCTGCTGGCGGTGGCGACGGGG